>JAQGLO010000138.1 GCA_028292825.1 Alphaproteobacteria bacterium
TGACATCCACAATGGCATTGCCCACACCGGCAACGTCGTACTTGATCGACATGGGAACCTTCAAAAGAGATAGCGGAACCCGCTTATAAGCATTTCCCTTGTCCGGCAAGCCTTGCTGGGGCAGAAGTCGCGCATGATCCGCCCCATCGCCACGCTTCTGGCCGTCCTGACTGTCGCGGGCTGCGCCACCACCCAGACCAATGCGCCGCGCCCGGTGGCGGCCAGCATCCCCAGCGCCCCGCCGCGCGGCGAGCCCGGCCAGTATGTGAACATGCCCGCCATCGCCTTGCAGGCCGCGTTTGGCCGTCCCGCCTTTGTGCGCAAGGACGGCGCCACCGAGATGTGGCGCTATGACGGCTCGGCCTGCCGGGCGTTCTTCTTCCTCTATGGCGCGCCGCTGGCGGTACGCCATGTCGAGACCCTGCCGCATGCACGCGACCAGGCCGCCGACATTGGCTGCCTCAACGCCTTGCGCGCCGCGCCGCCGAAGGTTTCGTAGCCGCCTTCGGCTTTTCGGGCGGCAGTTCCTTTGTCTTGTCCTTGAAGCGGCACAGATCGCGCACCACGCAGACCGGGCACAAGGGCTTGCGCGCGACGCAGGTGTAGCGGCCGTGCAGGATCAGCCAGTGATGGGCGTGCAGCTTGTAATGGTCCGGCACCACCTGTTCCAGCTTCAGCTCCACCGCCAGCACATCCTTGCCGGGCGCCAGGTTGGTGCGGTTCGACACCCGGAAGATATGCGTGTCCACCGCGATGGTGGGTTCGCCGAATGCCACATTCAGGATCACGTTCGCGGTCTTGCGCCCCACGCCCGGCAGTTCTTCCAGCGCCTCGCGATCCTTCGGCACGACACCGCCATGCTTCTCGACCAGGATCTTCGCCGCGGCGATGACATTCTTCGCCTTGCCGCGATACAGCCCAATGGTCTTGATGGCGTCGGTGAGTTTTTCCTCGCCCAGCGCCAGCATCTGCTGCGGCGTGGTGACATGGCTGAACAGCGGCGCGGTCGCCTTGTTGACGCCCTTGTCCGTCGCCTGCGCCGACAGCGCCACCGCCACCAGCAAGGTATAGGGATTGACGTACTGAAGCTCGGTCTTGGGATGCGGCGTGTGTTTCTTCAGCCGCGCGAAGAATTCTTCGGCTTCGGCACGCGTGAACGCCTTAGGCATTCAGGCCCAGCACATCCGTCATCGCGTACAGCCCCGGCTTCTTGCCATGGGCCCATTTCGCCGCCGTCAGCGCGCCATGGGCGAAGATGGTGCGGTCCTCGGCGGAATGGCTGAGGGTGATGCGCTCGCCGGTACCGGCAAAGATCACCGAATGCTCGCCCACCACGCTGCCGCCGCGCAGGGTGGCAAAGCCGATGCTGTCGTCCGCGCGCGGGCCCAGATTGTGGCCGTCGCGCGATTTCACCCAATGCTTCTCCAGCGCGATGTCGCGGCCCCTGGCCGCCGCCTGGCCCAGCAGCAAGGCTGTGCCCGAAGGCGCGTCCACCTTGTTGCGGTGATGCATCTCCAGCACCTCGATGTCGTAGTCGGGCAGCGACTTGGCCGCGCGTTCCACCAGCGCCGCCAGCAGGTTCACGCCCAGGCTCATGTTGCCGGACTTCACGATCACGGCATGGCGGGCGGCGGCCTTGATGCGCGCCTCGCTCTTGTCGTCAAAGCCGGTGGTGCCGATGACATGGACGATGCGGGCCTGCGCCGCCAGGTCCGCCAGCATGGTGGAGACCAGGGGCGAAGTGAAATCCACCACCGCCTCCGCCTCGGCCAGCAGGGTGAGCGGATCGGCGGTCAGCTTGATGCCATTGGGCTGCATGCCGGCAAGCGTGCCGGAGTCCAGGCCGAGATTGGGATGGCCTTCCATCTCCAGCGCGCCGCACAGGGTGAGACCCTGGCCCTGCGCGATCTCGCGGATGAGCGTGCGGCCCATGCGGCCGGAGGCGCCGGTGACGACGATCTTCAGATCCGCCATGACGGTTCCCCTCAGATTTTTGTGTCTACGCTTGCTGCGTCTTTTTTCGCCACCGTCACCATGGCGGGCCGCAACAGGCGGTCCCCGATCATGAAGCCGGTTTCCATCACGTCCACGATGCTGCCGCCGGGCTTGCCGCCCCCCGGCACTTCGGCGATGGCCTGGTGCAGGTTGGGATCGAACTTGCCGTCGGAGGTGTCCACCTGCTTGACGCCATAGCGCTCAAGCGTCTGGATCAGCTGGCGGTCGGTGGCTTCGACGCCATCCAGCACCGCCTGCAGCGCCGGATCGGCGGCGGCGCGCACATGCGCCGGCACAGCGGCCAAGGCGCGGGCGAAATTGTCGGCAATGCCCACCATGTCGCGGGCGAACCTTGTCACCGCATACTGGCTGGCGTCGGTCTTTTCCTTGTCGGCGCGGCGGCGGATATTTTCCACTTCGGCCAAGGCGCGCAGGCGCTGGTCGCGCAGGGTTTCCACTTCGGCCTTCAGGGCCTCCAGCACGGCGAACTCCGCCGCATGGGGGTTCTCCGAATCCGGCAGCTGCATGAATTCTTCAGGGGTATTTGGGGGGGGATTTTGGGGCGTATCGTTCATGGGGGGCGTCCTTAAACCTTAAGCGAGCAATCGTCCAATGACTTTGGCGGTATGGTCGACCATGGGGATGATGCGGCCGTAATTCAGGCGGGTGGGGCCCAAAACCCCGATCACACCCACGATCTTGCCGGCCGCATTGGCATAGGGGGCGGCGACGATGGAGGAACCTGACAGGGAGAACAGCCGGTTCTCCGAACCGATGAAGATCCGCACCCCGTCGCCCTCCCGCGCCAGTTCCAGCAACCGGATCAGGTCGCCTTTGCGTTCGATGTCGTCGAACAGGGTGCGGATGCGCTCCAGGTCGGCCTGGTTGTCCAGAAGGTTCGAGGCGCCGCGCACAATCAGCAGTTTTTCCGGCCCCGCCAGGGTCGCCAGTCCTTCGGCCACCACCTTGGCGGTGAGAACGTCCAGTTCCAGCTTTTCGCCGTCCAATTCCGCCAGGATTTCGGCGCGGGCGGTGTCCAGGGTGCGGCCGCGCAGCCGCGCGCCCAAATAGTTTCCAGCCTCCACCAGCGCCGAAACCGGCAGACCGGGCGGGGTGTCGATCACCCGGTTTTCCACCTGGCCGTCCTCGGTGACCATGATGACCAGGGCCTTGCCCGGCGCCACGCCGACAAATTCCACATGCTTGAAGGCGGAATCCTGCTTGGTCGTGACCATCAGTCCGGCGCAGCGCGACAGGCCCGCCAGGCTCTGGGTGGCCTGGGTCAGCACGTCTTCCAGGTGCCGCCCGCTGCCCGACATCCGGGCTTCGATCGCCACCCGCTCGTCGGGGGCCAGCTCGCCGATTTCCAGCAAGCCGTCCACGAACAGCCGAAGGCCTTTTTCGGTAGGGGCGCGGCCCGCCGAGGTGTGGGGGGCATAGAGCAGGCCCATGGATTCCAGGTCGGCCATCACATTGCGGATGGAGGCCGGGGACAGCGCCAGCGGCAGGCGCTGGGACAGGGTGCGCGATCCCACCGGCTCGCCCGAGGCCAGGAAAGCCTCCACCAGATGGCGGAAGACCTCGCGGGGGCGCTCGGTCAGGCCGGGCGGGCCAATGAAGGGAAAGCGGGGATCCATGGGCAAGTTGTTGAAAACCTTGAGACTTCCGGCCGCGGTTGCGTCCGGCAGGCGCTGGGCCTAGGAAACGCGCCACACCCCCATATATGAGGCCCCATGCGTCCGTCCAACCGTTCCAACGACCAGATGCGGGCCGTCAGCCTGACGCCGGGCTTCGCCCGCCATGCCGAGGGCTCCTGCCTGGTCAAGTTCGGGGACACCCATGTGCTGGTCACCGCCAGCCTGGAAGAGAAGGCGCCGCCCTTTTTGAAGGGTTCGGGCAAGGGCTGGGTGACGGCCGAATACGGCATGCTGCCCCGCTCCACCCATGACCGCATGCGCCGCGAGGCCGCCAGCGGCAAGCAGTCGGGCCGCACCCAGGAAATCCAGCGCCTGATCGGCCGCTCCCTGCGCGCCGTCTGCGATATGTCGGCGCTGGGCGAACGCCAGATCGTGATCGACTGCGACGTGCTGCAGGCCGATGGCGGCACCCGCACCGCCTCCATCACCGGCGGCTATGTCGCCCTGGCCCAGTGCGTCGCCTTCATGAAGAAGGTCGGCATGGTGACACAGCCCGTGATCAAGGATCATGTCGCGGCGATTTCCTGCGGCATCTTCAAGGGCACGCCGGTTCTCGATCTGGATTATGACGAGGACTCCAACGCGGAGACCGATGCCAATTTCGTCATCACCGGCTCGGGCGGCCTGGTCGAGCTGCAGGGCACCGCGGAGGGCGCGCCGTTCAGCGAGACGGAATTTCTCGAATTGCTGAAGCTGGCGCGCAAGGGCGTGGGCGAACTGGTGACCCTGCAGAAGGAAGCGCTGGCGTGACCATAAGGCTGCCGCGCGGTTCGACCCTGGTCGTGGCCTCGCACAATGCAGGCAAGGTGCGCGAGATCAAGGCGCTGCTGGGCCCGCATGGCATCCATCCGGTGAGCGCGGGCGATCTGAACCTGCCGGAGCCGGAAGAAACCGGACTGACCTTCGCCGCCAATGCCGAACTGAAAGCGCATGCATCAGCCAAGGGTTCGGGTCATGCCGCACTGGCCGATGATTCCGGTTTGTGTGTTGAAGCGCTGGACGGCGATCCCGGCATCTATTCGGCGCGCTGGGCCGGGCCGACAAAGGACTTCCGCATCGCGATGGCCCGCATCCATGACGAACTGCGCCACAAGAGCCTGACCACCAGCAAGGCGAAATTCGTCTGCGCCCTGTGCATCGCGCTGCCGTCGGGCGAAGCTATGACCTTCGAAGGCGAAGTGCATGGCGCGCTCACCTTCCCGCCGCGTGGCGATCACGGTTTCGGCTACGATCCCATCTTCGTCGCCGATGGCATGGACGAAACCTTCGCCGAAATCGATCCCATGAAGAAACACGCCATGAGCCACCGCGCCAAGGCGTTCGAGAAGCTGCTGCACAGCCACATCTTCGACGAGTCGCTGTGAGCTTCGGCGTTTACGTCCACTGGCCCTTCTGCGCCGCCAAGTGTCCCTATTGCGATTTCAATTCCCATGTCCGCACCGCGATTGACGAGGACGGCTGGGTGGACGGCATCATCCGCGAACTGGAATGGACCGCCGCGCACCAGGCCGGTCGTCCGGTGGTGGAAACAATCTTCTTCGGCGGCGGCACACCGTCGCTGATGTCCGGCACGTCCGTCGGACGCATCCTGAACAGGATCGCCGCGCTGTCGCCGATGGCCAACGATCCCGAGATCACGCTGGAAGCCAATCCCGCCAGTGCCGATGCCGCTCGCTTTGCCGACTATCGCGCCGCCGGCGTCAACCGTGTCTCACTGGGGGTGCAGGCGCTGAACGATTCCGACCTGAAAAAGCTGGGCCGTTTGCACGATACCGCCGAAGCCAAGGCCGCGCTGGCCATGGCGATGAACACATTTGAGCGCGTCTCGCTCGATCTTATTTATGCCCGTCCCGACCAGACCGACGCGATGTGGCGCACGGAATTGAAGGAAGCGCTGGCCTTCGGCACCGAGCATCTGTCGCTCTACCAGCTCACCATCGAACCGGAAACGCCCTACGCGCTGCTGCACCGGAACGGCAGCCTGAAAATCCCCGACGAAGACCTGGCGGCCGGCCTCTATGAGACCACCCAGGAACTGACCGAAGCCGCTGGTCGCCCCGCTTACGAGATTTCCAACCATGCCCGCCCCGGCGCGGAGAGCCGCCACAATCTCATCTATTGGCGCTATGGCGATTATGCCGGCGTCGGCCCCGGCGCCCATGGACGGCTGGACCTGAACGGCGCCCGCACCGCCACCGCTGCGATCAAGCTGCCGGAACGCTGGCACGACACCGTGACAAAGAACGCGCACGGCTTCGGCGAGATGACGCCGGTCTCCAACGACGAAGCGGCGCGCGAGCATCTGCTGATGAACCTGCGGCTGGCGGAAGGCATCGACCTCGTCGCCTATCAACGGCGCTGGGGCATCCGGCCCGATGCCGCGAAGATCGCCGCGCTGTCAGCACAAGGCTTTCTGATTTTGAACAACGACACGCTGACCGCAACGCCGAACGGGCGCCTGCTTCTCAACCGCGTGATCGAAGAACTGCTGAACTAGAAAGCGGCCCGCAAAAACGTCGTCGGCGCAGGGCTCACCACCACCGGGCCATTCCCTGTCATTTCCAGCACCGCCAGCCCGCGCTCGGACGTGCCGTCGGCATTGAAGCGGAAGATGCCGTTGACGCCGGCGAAGCCGTTGGGGTCCATCAGCGCCGCGGTGGTGAAGCGGTGATAGGGCGTGCCCGGCGACAGCAGCGCCACCAGCGCCACCGCGTCGTAAGCCAGCGACGCCAGCTGCGCCGGGGCGGTGCCAAAGGTGCCGCGATACTTGGCGACGAACTGGGCGTCGGCATTGGGCGCCGGCGCGGCATACCAGCTGCCCTGCAGCGCGGATTCGCGCATCAGCGCCGGATCGTCATCCCACAGCCCGGTGCCCAGCAGTTTCACCTTGTCGCGCGTCATGCCGTCCAGCGACAGGGTCGGCGCGATGGCCCGCAGCATGACGCCGCCCTGGGCGATCAGCACGGCATCGGCGCCCGACTGGGCCACGGCCTTGGACGGTCCCGACACGGCGCCGGCATTGGCGGGATAGCGTTCGACATCGGTGACAGCGCCATGCGCGGTCGCCACGGCATCCTGGAAAGCGGGCAGGGTGACATCGCCATAGGTGGATTGCGGGATCAGGGCCGCGAACTGGCGATGGCCATTGGCGGCGGCATAGCTGACGACGCGGCGCACTTCGTTCTGCGGCAGGAAGCTCAGCAGATAGGCGCCATTGCCCGCGACATTCTTTTCGGTGGAGAAGGCCAGCACCGGCACGCCGCGATCGCGCGCGATGGGCGCCACCGCCGACACCGACGGCCCGAACAGCGGCCCGACAATGACCTCGGCGCCCTGGGCCAGCAGCTGCTGCGCGGCAATGGCCGCGCCCGCGCCGCCATTGCCCTCATCCGCCGTCATCAGGAGAACCGAGCGGTTGCCGGCATCGAACATGGCCAGCTGGGCGGCCTTCATCATGGACTGGGCCAGCGCCCTTGTGGGGGCGGAACTGCTGCCGAAGGGCAGGATGATGCCCACGCGCACAGGGGTGCCGTCCGGCAGGCCGGGCAGGCGCATATAGTTGGGCTGGTCGCTGTCCAGCGGATTGGCCGCAACCGGGCCCCTGGGCGCTTCCGTCAGGGGCGGCGGGGCCGGCATCTTCTGCGGGGCGGCGCAGGCGGCTATCGCCAGGAGGCCGGCAATGGCAAAAGGGCGGGTGATGGAACGCATGGACATGTCCTTTGACGCGCGAACTTAAGCCTTTGGATCTCGATGGTAAATCGCAGGCCAAAAAAACCGAACAAAGCGGCGGTTTGACGGCTGGGCTGTACATCGTCGCCACCCCCATCGGCAATGCCCGCGATATCTCCCTGAGAGCGCTGGAAGTGCTGAAAGGTTGCGACGTCATCGCCTGCGAAGACACCCGGATGACCAGCAAGCTGCTGGCGATCCATGGCATCTCCCGCCCGCTGGTTCCCTATAACGACCACAATGCGCCCGAGATGCGCCCCAAGCTGCTGGCAAGGCTGGCCCGGGGTGAGGTGGTGGCGCTGGTGTCGGATGCCGGCACGCCCCTGGTCTCTGACCCCGGCTACAAGCTGGTGCGCGACGTGATCGGCGAAGGCATGCCGGTGGTGGCGATTCCGGGCGCGAGCGCCGTGCTGGCGGGACTGGCGCTGAGCGGGCTGCCGTCCGACCGCTTCCTGTTCGCCGGCTTCCTGCCGCACCGCGCCGGTGAGCGGGCCGCCATCCTGGAAGAACTGAAGGGCGTGCGGGCCACCCTCATTTTCTTTGAATCGGCGCAGCGGCTGTCGGACTCGCTGGCGGCGATGCTGCAGGTGCTGGGCGACCGTCCGGCGGTGATGGCGCGGGAGATCACCAAGCTGCATGAGGAAACCCGGCGCGGGCTGTTGTCCCAGCTGGCGGCGCATTATCAAACCGCTCCCGCGCCAAGGGGCGAGGTCACATTGCTGATCGGCCCGCCGCGCGAGGCCGAAGCCGACATGGGCAAGATCGACGCGGCCCTGAAGGCGGCGCTGCCCTTCATGCCGGTGAAGGCCGCCGCCGAGATGATCGCAGGCCTGACCGATGGCTCGCGCAAGGCGATCTATGCCCGAGCCCTCGATCTGAAAGAAGAATTGAAGGATGAATAAGAGGCTGGCAGCCCATCAGCGCGGCCATGCCGGCGAAAGCCTGGCGGCGCTGTGGCTGCGACTGAAGGGCTATCGCATCCTGGCGCGTCGGCTGAAGACCCATGCCGGCGAGATCGACCTGGTGGCGGCCGCGCCGTTCGGACCTGTCTGTTTCGTGGAAGTGAAGGCGCGGGCCGCCCTGCGCGCTGCGGCGGATTCGGTGGCTCCGGCCCAGCAGACTCGCATTGCCCGCGCCGCCTCCTTATATCTCGCCAGCCGCCCGGCTTTGGCCCAGCGCGGCAGCCGCTTCGATATTGTCGCCATCGCGCCGCGCGCCTTGCCGGTACATCACCGCGATGTCTGGCGCCCGGATTTTTAAAGAGAGTTTCCCATGGCCTTGACCGTCGCCATCCAGATGGACCCGATCGACAAGATCGATATCAACGGCGATTCCACCTTCGCCCTGGCGCTGGAAGCGCAGGCGCGCGGCCATGGCCTGCTCTATTACGGCCCGCGCGATCTCACCTTCCGCGATGGCAAGGTGACGGCGCATGTGCGGCCCTTGAACGTGCGCGCCGTGAAGGGCGATCATTTCGCGCTGGGCGAAGGCTTTGTCTATGACCTGTCCAGCGCCGATGTGGTGCTGATGCGCCAGGACCCGCCCTTCGACATGTCCTACATCACTGCGACGCACATCCTGGAGCGCATTCACCCCAAGACCTTGGTGGTGAACAATCCGGCGGAAGTGCGCAATGCGCCGGAAAAACTGTTCGTCACCGAATTCGCCGACTTCATTCCGCCCACGCTCATCACCTCGGACCTGCGCGAAATCCGCGCCTTCCGCGAAGAGCATCAGGACATCATCCTGAAGCCGCTCTACGGCAATGGCGGCGCCGGCGTCTTCCGGGTGAAGATCGACGACACCAATTTCGGCGCCCTGATGGAGATGTTCACCCAGTTCTACCGCGAGCCGGTGATCGTGCAGCGCTACCTCCCCGATGTGCGCCAGGGTGACAAGCGCATCATCCTGGTGGACGGCGAATTCGCCGGCGCCATCAACCGGGTGCCTGCCAGTGGCGAATCCCGCTCCAACATGCATGTCGGCGGCCGCCCCGAAGCCACCGAACTGACGCCGCGCGAGCAGGCGATCTGCGCCGCCATCGGCCCCGAGCTGAAGCGGCGCGGGCTGATCTTTACCGGCATCGACGTGATCGGCGACTATATGACCGAGATCAATGTGACATCTCCCACCGGTATTCATGAAGTGAAGCGCTTCGGCGGCGCCGATATTGCGGCGCTGGTCTGGGACGCCATCGAGAAAAAGCGCAGCGCAAGCAAGGCTTAAGCGTCCCCTTGACGGGATGCTTATATATAGCGGGCAACACAGACAGGTATCGCCATGATCACTCTGCGCAGGTCCGACGAACGCGGCTACAACAAGATCGACTGGCTGGAGTCACGGCACAGCTTCTCCTTCGGCGACTACTACGATCCGGAGCATGAAAGCTTCGGGCCGCTGCGCGTCATCAATGAAGACTGGATCAAGGGCGGCGCCGGCTTTCCTCCCCATCCCCACCGCGACATGGAGATCGTCACCTATATCCTGGGCGGCGCCATCGCCCACAAGGACAATACCGGCGGCGGCGGCGTCATCCGCCCCGGCGAGATCCAGCGCATGAGCGCCGGGTCCGGCATCGTCCATGCCGAGTTCAACGCCAGCCCCACCGAGACCTGTCACCTGCTGCAGATCTGGATCATGCCGTCCAAGCGCGGCATTGCGCCGGGCTATGAGCAGAAAACCATCGACGCCGCCTCGGTGACCAACAAGTTCGGCCGCATCGCCGCGCCCGAGCCGCGCGAGAGCGAAGTGCGCCTGGTGCAGGACGCCGAGATCTGGACCGCCAGGCTGGATGCCGGGGTGGAAGCGATCCATCCGCTGGCCCCGGGCCGCAAGGCCTGGCTGCATGTCGCCAAGGGCGAAGTGCGCCTGGGCGACGAAGTGCTGAAAGCCGGCGACGCCGCCGCCATCACCGACACAGCCCAGATCGCTGTGCGGTCGGATGTGGAAAGTGAAGTGCTGCTGTTCGATTTGGCTTAACTGTCATCCCCGGCGAACAGCGCGCGCTTGCGCGTGCTGTGAGGGAGGGGATCCAGGTCGGAAAAACCGTCACGGTGGCAACGCCTGGATCACCTTCCCTCCCGCCGCATCTGACGATGCGTCGCTCGCCGGGGATGACAGTCAAGGCGCTACCACTTCAACTGCGACATCATCCGGGCGTACAGGTTCACCGCGTCCCACAGATTCTTCAGGCGCAGGTTTTCATTCGCGGCGTGCTGGTTGTTGTCGTGGTTGGTGATGGGCAAACCGATCACCGGAATGTGAAACAGGTCGTCGAACAGATAGATCGGAACCCCCGCACCCATCATGGGCAGCAACGTGACGGGTGAGCCGCCGCCTGCTGCTGCGATCGTGGCCTGCGCCGCCGCGCTGGTCATGTCGCTGCGCAGCGCCGGATAGCCGCCGCCCCACTTCAGCATCACGAGGCGCGGATGCGCCAGCCGCGTCGCCAGGTCGGGCGGGGCATGCACGATGGTCCAGCCTTTGGCTGTCAGGAAATCCTCGGTCTCCTGCTGCACATGCGCCGGCACCTGGCCGGGCACCAGCCGGTAGCCCATCGAGATCACCGCGTCCGGCGGAATGGCGCCGGCGGCTTCCGCACCCACCTGGCCGGAGCGAATGCCCTGCACGTTCAGCGCCGGCCGCATGGTGCTGAGCGTCAGGCCGTCGCTGCCCTCGCTGCGGCCCATGCCGAACTCCCGCTTCAGACCGTCTTCCACCGGCGGCAGATGGGCGATGGCGTCCTTCTCGGCCGCTGCCAGCGGCCTCACGTCATCGTAAAAGCCAGGTATCAGGATGCGCCCCTCGTCATCGCGCAGGCTGGTGATCAGCTGGGCCGCCATCGAGGCGGGGTTGGGCGCCCAGTTGCCGTAATGGCCGTTGTGCAGCGCGCGCAGCGGGCCATAGACCGTGGCCTCGAAGCCGGTGCCGCCACGCGCGCCGAAATACAAAGTGAGCGTGCGCGACTGGTGCAACGGCCCGTCGCCGATCAGCAGCAGGTCGGCCTTCAGGGCGTCCAGATGCGGGCGCAGCGCGTCCGCCAGATGCGCCGATCCGCGCTCCTCCTCGCCTTCCCACAGGACCTTGATATTGACCGACGGCTTGATGCCGCTCGCCTTCAGGGCGTCAAAGGCCATCAGGAAGGCGGTGATCGAGCTCTTGTCGTCCGCGGCAGCACGGCCGAACAGCCGCCACGCCGGATTGAGCGGCGACCGGGCGACTTTCCAATCCACATATTCGCCGTCGATGCCGGTGCGCATCACGGGCACGAAGGGATCGGACGTCCATTCCGACGGCGTCACCGGCTGGCCGTCATAATGGGCGTAGAAGATCACGGTGCGTCTGGCGCCGGGCGTCTTGCGTTCGCCCAGCACCACCGGGGCATAATCCTTGTCCGTCAGCAGCGTGGCATCGAACCCGCGTGCCTTCAGCAGGTCCTGCAGATGGGCGGCGGTGGCTTGCAGCCCGGCGGGATCGGCGGCGACGCTCTTGAAGCGCACCAGCTCGTCCAGCTGGCCGACGATCTGCGCTTCATGGGCGGCGCGCCACGCTTCCACCTCGGGAATATCGGCGGCCATGGCCGAGGTGGCCAGCAAGGCAAAGCCGGCAGCAAACAGCGATTTCATGAAAAATGCCCCCGAGACAGGCTGCGATAGCAGCAGCAGTTTCCGCAGGCGGCAAGGGGCTTTATTTTACGAGGCCGAACCGGCTCTTGTAGCGGGCATCCATCGTGGAGATGGGGAAATAGATGAAGACGTCGGTGGTGCAGAACTGGCGGTCTATCACCGCGCCTGCGCCGATCATGCAGCCGGCGCGGACATAGCCTTTCAACAAGGGCGGCAGGGTGCGCAGCGCATCGCGCGGGTCCAGCGTATCCCTGGGCAGGATGTTCATGTCCACCGCCAGCTCGGTGCGGGCCGCGACGCGCACATCTTCGGGCATCGGATGGAAATGATGCAGGTAGGACAGCGGCAGCGCCATCTCGGCGACATCGTTGCCGGGCAGGCTGGCGCAGCCGAACATCACATCGATGTCGAAGCGCGCCGCATAGGCCATCAGGCCCTTCCACAGAAGCTGCATGGTGCCGGGACGGGCGCGGTAGCTTTTCAGGATGCAGGAGCGGCCGAGCTCCAGATATTTGGTGCCCTCGGGCAACCCGCGCAGCATGGGCGCCAGGTCATATTCGCTGGAGGTGTAGAAGCCGCCCACCCGGTCGGCGTCCTGCCGGCGGGTCAGGCGATAGGTGCCCACCACCAGCGGCTGGCCATCCTCGTCATGGGAATCGCGGTCCACCACCAGCAGGTGGTCGCAGACATCGTCAAACTTGTCGAAGTCGCGGCCGGTCTCGCGCATCCGGGGCGAGGGAACGGCGTTCATTTCCTCGTAGAAAACCGTGTAGCGCAGGCGCTGGGCCTGTTCGATTTCCAGCTCGGTTTCAGCCAGGCGCACTTCCAGCGCGCCCGAGGTGGCCAGGACCGGCCATTGCTGCAGGCGGCTTTCGAAAGGCCCGGCTTCATAAATGTTGACCACGGTCTTTGTCCTGTTTGGCCCGTCCCACGACTCACCGGGCCCACCCTGTCTCCTGGGGCTTACGCCCCTATTGCGACAGTTTGGCAATTTTACCTCATACGAGGGGCGGGGAGCAATGGATTGTGACAGTCGCCGCGCATTAACGGATTACGCGGCGGTAATGGCGGTTTTGCGGCGCTCCAGCAGCCAGAACAGCAGCAAGGCAGGAATGCCGATGGCGCCGCAGGCGAGGAAAAACACGCCATAGGCATGCATCCTGCCGATGGCGGGCGCCATGCTGTCGATCGCCAGGCCGGAAAAGCCCTTGAGGAACTTGCCCGCCAGGGCATAGGCGCTCGACAGCAGCGCATACTGCGTTGCGGTGTAGCCCAGGCTGGTCAGGCTGGACATGTAGGCGACCAGGGCCACGCCCGCGATGCTGATGGCAAAATCGTCAAAGCACATGACGGCGGTAAAGGCGGTGATGTCGGGGCCGGTCACCGTCAGCAGTGCGAAGGCGGCGATGCCCACGGCCTGCAGCACCCCGCCCACCAGCAGCGCGCGCATATAGCCAAGCCGCACCGACAGGAAACCGCCCGCCGCCACGCCCGCAAAGACGCTGACCAGCCCCAAGGTGCCGCGCACCGCCCCGATCACATCCTTGGACAGGCCGATGTCATGATAGAATTTGTTGGTCACCGGCCCGCGCATGAAATCGGGCAGCCGGTAGAGGCTGATCGCCACCAGCATCAGCAGCGCCAGCGCGCCATAGGTGCGGAAGAAGGCAATGAAAGGCCCCGCCACCGCATCGAAAAAGCCGCGTGGCGTCCAGAGCGGCTTTTCGATTTCGTTGCGCGCCATCACCGCATCGGCGCGCGCCGGCTCGCCCGCCAGGAAACTGGCCGCCAGGCCGATGGCCATCAGTGCGCCGCACAGGGTGTAGGACAGGGGCCAGCCCAGATGCTGCGCCGAGACCAGGATCAGGGAGTCGGTGCAGAGCAGCGCAATGCGAAAGCCCAGCGTCAGCGCGGAGGTGAGAAGCCCCAGTTCATCGGCATTGCGCGCGATCTCGATCCGCCAGGCATCGATGGCGATGTCCTGGGTGGCGGCGGCGAAGGCCACCACCAGCGCCAGGATGCCCAGCTGCACCAGGCCATGCGCTGTGCCGCTCGCCGCCATGGCGATCAGGCCCAGCGCGATGATGACCTGCGCCAGCGCCATCCAGCCGCGCCGCCGTCCCAGCCGCCCAAGCCAGGGCACATCCAGCCGGTCCAGCAGCGGCGCCCAAAGAAACTTGAGGGAATAGGCCAGCCCCACCCATGAGATGAAGCCGATGGCGGTGAGGGAGGTGCCTTCGTCGGCCAGCCAGAAGCCGAAGGTGTTGCCCACCAGCAGGAAGGGCAGGCCCGACGAAAAGCCAAGCGCCAGGGTCACCAGCACGCGGGGATTGAGATAGTCGCGGAAAGTGTAGCGCTTGCGCGCTTTGCCAGTGATCGTCGGTGCGGTCATGCCGCGACGATATGCGAACCTTCTTCACTGGGGAACAGCATCAGGAACATTTCCTCCAGCTCGGCCGGATCGACCGGCTTGGTGAGGAAGCCGTCCATGCCCGCGTCCTGGCAGGCCTTCTTGCCGTCTTCCAGCGCATCGGCGGTCAGCGCCACGATGGGCGTGCGCGCCCGGCCCGAACGCACTTCGCCCATGCGGATGGCGCGCGCCGCGTCGATGCCGTCCATGCCGGGCATGTGGATGTCGGTGAGCAGAAGATCGAAACGCCCTTCCAGCATCGCCTGCACCGCGGCATTCCCGGTGGTGACTTCCAACACGCTGTGGCCGCGGCGACGCAGCAGCTCGCGGATCAGCATCATGTTGATGGGATTGTCCTCGGCCAGCAGGATGCGCAGGCCTTGCTCCGCACCTTTGTTGGCGGGACCGACGCTGCGCGCCGCCGGCGGATGGTCTTCCAGGAACGGCGCGGGAATGGCGGGCGGATCGAAATCGGGGGCGTCAATCGCCGCCGGCGCTTGAACCAGGGGCGGCCGTTCTTCGCGCGCCGCGACTTGCGCGGCAGGCCGGTCTTTCGCGCCGGTGCACAATTGCAGCCGCGCCACCAGCGAGGACTGGCGCACCGGCTTGACCAGATAGCCGGCAAAGCCGATGGCGCGCATTTCGTCCAGCTTGCCGCGGCCGTTGGGCGTCAGCAGCACCAGCGCCGGCACCTGGGGGTCGGGATGCACCGTTAGCTCCGGCAGGGCGCCGGTGCCGGCATCGATCAGCACCGCATCGGCGTTGCCCGCCTTGGGATCGACGGGGATGCCGCCGGCGGCGGCGATCTGAAGATACATGCCTTCGCGCAGCGCCCGGTTCTTGCTCATCACCGCCACCCGCATGCCCTTGAGCGAGGTGTCGTCGGCATGGGACGCCTTCACGGCCCGGGTGGGCAAAGTGAACCAGAAGCTGGAGCCTCCTTCCTGGCCACCGATCGGCGGAGCGGCATCGACGCCGATGGCGCCCTTCCAAGTATCGACCAGCCGCTTGGAGATGGCCAGTCCCAGTCCGGTGCCGCCGAACTTGCGGGCATGGCTG
Organism: Alphaproteobacteria bacterium; assembly: GCA_028292825.1. Lineage (GTDB taxonomy): Bacteria > Pseudomonadota > Alphaproteobacteria > Micropepsales > Micropepsaceae > Rhizomicrobium. Next base: position 15,516 of record JAQGLO010000138.1, read on the forward strand.
GAATCGGCCTGGACGAATTCCTCGAAGATCTCCTTGCGCTTTTCCGGCGGCACGCCGACGCCGGTGTCGCGCACTTCAAAGCGCAGCAGGGGCGCGTCATCGCCCATCTCATACCTGACCTCGATGCAGACGCCGCCGCGCTCGGTGAACTTGACGGCGTTGCCCACCAGGTTGGTGATCACCTGGCGCAGGCGGCCTTCATCGGCGCGGATCACGGCAGGCACGCCCTGGGCGAGGATGGCGGTGACTTCCACGCCCTTGGCATGGCCGCGCGGACACAAAAGCTCGGTCACGCCGTTCAGCATGACGCGCAGATTCACGTCGTCCTCGTGCAGATGCAGCATTCCCGCTTCGATCTTGGAGAAGTCCAGAATGTCGCCGATCAGGGTCAGCAGCGCCTCGCCCGACTGGGTGATGGCTTCGGCATAGGTGCGCTGTTCGGGGCGCAGGTCGGTCTCCAGCAGAAGGCGGCCCATGCCCAGCACGCCGTTCATGGGGGTGCGGATTTCGTGGCTCATGGTGGCCAGGAAGCCGGACTTGGCCTTGGAGGCTTCCTCGGCGGAATCGCGCGCCACCGTCAGCGCGCTTTCCAGCTGCTTGCGGTCGGTGATGTCGCGGCCCACGCTCTGCACTTCGACCAGGCGGCCATGGGAATCGCGCACCGCGAAATCCTCCCAGGCGATCCAGCGATAGCCGGTGGCGGTCTTTACATGCTGGTCATAGCGGGCGCGGCTGCGGCCCGATTCCAGGAAGCTGCCGAACAGGGGCGCGCGGCTTTCGGGATGCGGCTCGGGCGCGAAGGGATAGCCGATGGCGCGCGCGGGCGTGAGGCCGAACAGCTTGAAGAAGGCGTCATTGCCATAGGAAAGACGGCTGGCGGCATCGCGGCGGAAGATGGCGTCGCCTTGCGCATCCACCAGGCCCTTGTAGCGCGCCTCGCTCTGGTTCAGCCGCGCATTGATGGCGGCGGCATTCTTCAGCGAGGCTTCAAGACGGCCCGAGGCGTTCTTCAGCTGCGTCGCCTGCAGGCCCAGTATTTCGCCGCGCTCGCGGGCGCGCAGCACGGTGTCGAGCAGGAAGGCCAGCGCCACCGCCAGCAGCGCCCCGAAGCTGAAGGGCGAGATCAGGGTGAGATGCCCGCGCCACAGGATGTCGGCCAGCGACGCGACCAGCATCGCGCCTGCCACGGTGCCGAATACGATCCTGATGATCCGCGCGATGCTCAAGGCGGTGTTTTTCCCAGCGTTTCCAAGGCCCAGTGTGCCCGGCTCACCCTTCAGAAACGCTTAAAGTTCCGCCGATTTCGTTAACGCAGCTGCTTGGGTGGCCAGAAGAAATAAATCTAACATAAACAATGCCTTATCTGCGCGGGCGGCCCGGGTTCCCGCGCTGTCACAAAAGCTTTGCAGGACTGTGATGTTCGTGGCGCGGGAGCGGTGTGAATTCGCCCAGACTTGGACGCATCCCGGGGCTTCTTTTGACCGATATCAGCTTGACCGAATCCTCAGCCCTCGCCGAACGAGTTGCCACCGCGCGCAGCGCCGGCGCGGGCGACACCCGCTTCCGCCTGCTGGCGCTGGGGGCGGCGCTGTTCGTGCTGGTGATGTTCGGCGGCGTGATCGGCGCCCTGATCAGCGGCGCCATGCCGTCCTTCAAGGCCTTCGGCTTCGGGTTCATCGGATCGGAAGTCTGGCGGCCCAGCCGCGAGATCTTCGGCGCGCTCGGCCCCATCTATGGCACCCTGGTGACGTCCGCCATCGCCATGCTCATCGCCGTGCCGGTGGGCATCGGCATCGCCATCTTCCTCACCGATCTGTGCCCGCGCGTTCTGCGCCGCCCCATCGGCATCGCCATCGAATTGCTGGCCGGCATTCCCTCCATCATCTACGGCATCTGGGGCTTCTTCGTCTTCGCGCCCTGGTTCCAGCTGCATGTGCAGGAGCCGGTGATCAACGCCCTGGACGGCGTGCCGGTGCTGGGCACCCTGTTCGGCGGCGCGCC
>JAQGLO010000102.1 GCA_028292825.1 Alphaproteobacteria bacterium
GTCAGCGCGGTGAACAGCGACCACAGCAGCACGACCTGGGTGAGGATGCGCCGCACCCCCAATTTGTCGCCCATCAGGCCCATGGGAATTTCCATCAGGGCATAGGAGGCGGCGAAGGCGCTGAAGACCCAGCCCATCTCGGTGTTGGTGAGATTGAAGTCCTTGGTGATGTACGGCGCCGCGGCCGAAATCGCCACGCGCTGGATGTACATGATCATCGCCAGGGCCAGCGCGAAAACGACGACCCAGTAGCGCGTGTGCGTGGCTTTCATGCGGCGTCCACCCCTGAAGCTTTTTCGACCTGTTATTGGCCCGCAAAGGGGCAAGGAAACCAGCGGAAAAGCGATCCGCGAAACCGGATCCGGCCTTCACATCGGCTTGCGACTTGTATACTAAATTCAGGCCCCTGCATGTCAATGCGGCGGAGCATTTTTCGGGTGTCAACCGGACTTTGTGTCGGTAAAAAAACAAGGGCTCGCAGCCCGCACATCGCCGGTCTGGCGATCCTACACGCCAGACATCCATGAGAGGACGAGATTTGAACACGTTGGAAACCTCGCACAATTTCGGCGGTGCGGTGGCGCTGGTGACGGGATCGGGACGCGGCCTCGGCCGCATGATCGTCGAGACCCTGCTGGCGGGCGGCGCGCATGTTGCGCTGCATGATATCAGCGAGGAAGCGCCCGCCGCCTTCGGTGAGGCCGAAAGCCTGACGGCGCTGGCCGCCGAATTGTCGGCGCGCGGCCCGGGCAAGGTGATCGCCGTCCTTGGCGACATCAGCAAGGAAGCTGACGTCGCGGCGATGGTGGCGAAGATCGAGGCCGGGCTGGGCCCGATTTCCATCCTGGTGAATTGCGCCGGCGGCGACATCGCGGCCAAGGGCGGCAAGCCCAATCCCAATGACGCGCTGAACATCTCGATTGAAGACGCCAATGCGGTGATGAACCGCAACTTCTTCGGCACCATGCTGGTGTGCCGCGCCGTGGTGCCGGGCATGGTGAAACGCCAGAAGGGCAGCGTCATCAATTTCGGCTCGCTCAACGGCCATATCGGCGTCTCGCCTGAAGTGGTCTATGGCTGCGCCAAGGCGGCGATCATTCACTACACCCGCTGCCTGGCGCTGGAGATGCGGCCCCATGGCGTGCGCGTCAATGCGGTGAGCCCCGGCCCCACCACCACGGCGCGCTTTCTCGCCACCCGCACCACCGATGCCAGCATGATCGATAACGTCTCGCTGGAGCGCTATGCCAAGCCCGCCGAAATCGCCAATGCCGTTGCCTTCCTCGCCAGCGGGGCATCCGGCTTCGTCAATGGCCAGGTGCTGCGCGTAGATGGCGGCATGAGTCTTTTCCCCGGTTGATCTTTTTCACTTCAGGAATACCGACATGACCACCAAGAAGCTTCGTTCCCGCGCCTGGTTCGACAATCCCGAAAACCCCGACATGACGGCGCTGTATCTTGAGCGCTATCTCAATTACGGCCTGACGCGCGACGAACTGCAGTCGGGCAAGCCGATCATCGGCATCGCCCAGACCGGCAGCGACCTGTCGCCCTGCAACCGCCATCACATCATCCTGGCCGAACGCATCCGCGAAGGCATCCGCGAGGCCGGCGGCATCGCCATGGAATTCCCGGTGCATCCCATCCAGGAAACCGGCAAACGCCCCACCGCGGGTCTCGATCGCAACCTCGCCTATCTGGGCCTGGTGGACCTGCTCTATGGCTATCCGCTGGACGGCGTGGTGCTGACCATCGGCTGCGACAAGACCACGCCCGCCTGCCTGATGGCGGCGGCGACGGTGAACATTCCTTCGATTGCCTTCTCGGTCGGCCCCATGCTGAACGGCTGGCATGAAGGCGAACGCACCGGCTCGGGCACCATCGTGTGGAAGGCGCGCGAGATGATGGCGCGCGGCGAGCTGGACTATAAGGGCTTCATGGAACTGGTGGCGTCGAGCGCGCCATCGGTCGGCTATTGCAACACCATGGGCACGGCTTCGACCATGAACAGCCTGGCCGAAGCGCTGGGCATGCAGTTGCCGGGCTCCGCCTCGATCCCGGCGCCGTACCGCGAGCGCGCCCAGATGGCGTATGCCACCGGCCTGCGCATCGTGGACATGGTCAAGGAAGATCTGCGCCCGTCGCAGATCATGACCAAGGAAGCCTTCCACAACGCCATCGTGGTCAATTCCGCCATCGGCGGCTCGACCAACGCGCCCATCCATATCTGCGCCATCGCCCGCCACATGGGCGTGGAATCGCCGCTGCAGGACTGGCAGACCATTGGGCACAAAGTGCCGCTGCTGGTGAACCTGCAGCCGGCCGGCGAGTATCTTTCGGAAGACTTCCATCACGCCGGCGGCATTCCCGCCGTGGTCAACCGCCTGATGGAACAGGGCCTGATCAAGGAAAATGCCCTCACAGCCAACGGCAAGACCATGGGCGAGAACTGCAAGGGCAAGAAGGTGCTGCTGGACGAAGTAATCTACCCCTTCGACAAGCCCCTGAAGAAGGATGCCGGCTTCATCGTGCTGAGCGGCAACCTGTTCGACAGCGCCATCATGAAGACCAGCGTCATCAGCAAGGAATTCCAGGACCGCTTCCTGTCCAACCCCGCCGACCCCGAAGCCTTTGAAGGCAAGGTCGTGGTGTTCGACGGTCCGGAGGATTACCACAAGCGCCTGGACGATCCGTCGCTGAACATCGACGCCCACACCCTGCTGATCATGCGCGGCGCGGGGCCCATCGGCTATCCCGGAGCGGCCGAAGTGGTGAACATGCATCCACCGACGGCGCTGCTGAAGGCGGGCGTCAACGCCCTGCCCTGCATCGGCGATGGCCGCCAGTCGGGCACGTCGGGTTCGCCCTCGATCCTGAATGCCTCGCCGGAAGCGGCGGCGGGCGGCGGGCTGGCCTTGGTCCAGACCGGCGACCGCGTGCGCATCGACCTGCGCAAGGGCACCGCGAATGTGCTGCTCAGCGATGCCGAACTGGCCGACCGGCGCGATGCGCTGAAAGCGGCGGGCGGCTTCAAATATCCCGCCTCCCAGACCCCGTGGCAGGAAATCCAGCGCGGCGTGGTGGGCCAGATGGGCACCGGCATGGTGCTGGAGAATGCCGTGAAGTATCAGAATATCGATCAAGTGATGGGCATCCCGCGCGATAATCACTAGCGCGGGCAGACAAAAGAAAACGGCGCCGGATTTCTCCGGCGCCGTTTTTGTTTGTGCGATGGCGATCAGATCTTGGTGCGATAGACGGTCTGCTTCTGGCTGCCCAGCTTGTCGATGCCAAGCTCCATCACATCGCCCTCTTTCAGGAACTGCGGCGGCTTCATGCCCAGGCCGACGCCCGGGGGTGTGCCGGTGGAGATCACGTCGCCCGGCTGCAGGCTCATGAACTGGCTGACATAGCTGACCAGGGTCGGCACGTCGAAGATCAGCGACGCGGTGCTGCCCTTCTGGACGCGCTTGCCGTTGAGGTCGAGCCACAGGTTCAGGCTGTTGAGGTCGCCCACTTCATCCAGGGTGACCAGGTACGGACCGAACGGACCAAAGGTGTCGCAGCCCTTGCCCTTGTCCCAGGTGCCCAGGCGTTCCAGCTGGTATTCGCGTTCGCTCAGATCGTTCACCACGCAGGCGCCGGCGACGTAATCCAGCGCGTTCTCCTTGGTGACGTAGCGCGCTTCCTTGCCGATCACGATACCCAGCTCCACTTCCCAGTCGCCCTTCTTGGCGGTGGGCGGCAGATAGACATCGTCGTTCGGGCCGATGATGGCGCTGGTGGCCTTCATGAAGATGATGGGCTCGCTGGGCTCGGGCATGCCGCTTTCGGCGGCATGGTCGGAATAGTTCAGCCCGATGCAGAGGAACTTGCCGACATTCGCCACCGGTTCGGCGATGCGCGCACCAGCCGCCACGATGGGCAGGCTTTCGATATTGGCCGCACGGATGGCGGACAGGTCGGACAGCGTCTTGCCGTCAATTTCCTTCACGATGCCGGACAGGTCGCGGATATTGCCGTCCTTGTCCAGCAGGCCGGGCTTTTCCTGTCCCTTGGGGCCGTAGCGCAGAAGCTTCATGTTTCCTGTTCCCACATAAGAAATCCGGGCGCGGTTTTAGCGCGCCCGGACCCATACCGATACCTAAAAATCGGGCCTATTGGGCCGGGAAGCTGGCGGCCAAATACTTGGTGATGGTGTCGAATTCCGCATCGGTCGCCTGGGCGCCGTTGCTGGCCATCTGGTCCACCAGGGCCTTCCAGCCCGCCTGGTCCATCTTCTGGGTGGCGACGATTTCGGGGGAATGGCACTGGGCGCAGACCTTGACCATCACGTCGC
>JAQGLO010000204.1 GCA_028292825.1 Alphaproteobacteria bacterium
CCCATCATATGATTTTTCGTGCTATACTGTGATATGCCGTTTTCGGGATATTTGCGGAAACTGACGCCGTGATTGAAGGACACAGGACATACCGGCGACGTGAAGCGTAGGGAGAAGACCATGAAACGGCGTCAATTCATGATAAGCGCGGCCGCATTGGCAGCCGGTGGCATTGCCTTGCCGCCGCTTGGCTGGGCGCAGGAACGGTCCAAACTCAAGATCACTGATATCAAGCTGGTCAAACTGTCACCGCGCAATCCGCCCCCCAAATTCACACCATCGGCCGATGCCTGGTCGACTGAGGGTGTGGAGGTGTCGGCACCGCCTAATATTTATCCTGAGTTCGAGCCGGCACGCCGGCTGTTTGCCGCGAAGGATGTGCCCACTTTCACGGTACAGGTGACAACCGACAAGGGCATCGTGGGGTATGGCCAGGGTGGTGCGGGCGGCGGCGACATCGTGATGGGCCATTTCGCGCAATATATGATCGGCCGCGATCCTTTCGACATCGAACGCAACTGGGACATATGCTTCCGCATCGCCGAAAGCTATGGCACCGAAGGCGTGACCATGAACGCAATCTCGGGCCTGGACAATGCAATGTGGGACATTGTCGGCAAGGCGCTGGGCGTGCCGGTCTATGATCTTCTGGGCGGGGAGCAAAAAGCACGTATTCCGGCTTATGCCACCGGCAACGATATCGAGCAGCACGTTGCCTTCGGCTTCAAGCGCGTCAAGGTCGCGATGCCGTACGGCCCTATCAGCGGCGAGGAGGGTAAACGCAAGAATGTCGAGCTTGTGGCGCGCGCCCGCAAGGCTGTTGGCCCGGATGGCGATGTGATGTGCGACTGCTGGATGTCGTGGAACGAGGAATACACCATCGCGATGTGCAAGCTGATGGAGCCTTATCGCGTGAAGTGGGTGGAGGAAGTTCTGCCTCCTTACGAATTCGCGGGCTTCGGCCGGCTGCGCAAGGAAGTCGCCAATACCGGCATCCAGATCGCCACCGGCGAGCATGTCTATGGCCGATACGGCTTCCGCAAGCTGCTGGATGCCGAAGGCGCTGCGATCTGGCAGCCGGATGTCACTTGGTGCGGCGGCATGAGCGAATTGCGCAAGATTGGTGCCTTGGCCGAGGCCTACGACATCCCAGTCATTCCCCATACGGGCGGTACCAACGGCGCCTGTCATTGGTCCGTGAGCCACGTTAACGGCATCTGGGCGGAGTTATTCCTGCCGCCGCCGGGTGGGCCCAAGCAGGTCTATGACATGTTTGAGAAACAGTATGAGATCACGCGCGGGCCGGAAGGCATCTACATGCATCCCCCTCGCACACCAGGTTGGGGCTGGGACGTGAACGCGACACCGATTTAGTCGCAACACGTTCGAGAGAAACCTGCAGGACAGATTTCCAGTGCAGGTCAACATTGCGGAACGGAAACTGCAAGTCACCGTTCTGCAAGGACAGTTTTCCGGGAGCCGACATGGCTAAGCTGCCTACCCGCCTTTTGGCGCTTGCTCTGCTTTCAACGCCTGTCCTGGCGCAACCTTACGATCCCTATTCCAGCGGCAAGGACAATGAGAAGGCCGTCATGCACGGTCAGAAACCGCAACCGGCGGGCACGCCGCCAGGCACCCCGCCCGTGCCAACTCAAAGTTCGCCGGGAAACGGCGTCGGGCTCATAGGCAATGACCGCCCGGGCGATAATGACAACCGACCTGATGGCAGCCGTAATATTCGTCCTGGTTTACAAGACGGCATGCCTAATCCATCAGGAAACTCTAAGAGTTGAAACTACGTGCAACGCTTAGCAACATATCGTTGCTAAGCGTTTGAAAAGCGCAATACGAAATTCTCTGACTCTTATTGTTGTAGTTGTCCCCGCCCCCATCACAGCCCATCGGCATCTACGTGTGGAAAATCTTAGGCCTTAACTTTCAAACTGTGTCGAAGTTTCCCGTAAGTACCTGATTTACAACAATAATATACTATTGTAGCTATTTGCAAGCTGTGATTTGGCTCGAAAACAGCGAACGCGACCGCCCGGTCTGCTTCCGACAGAGCCATTTTCCAAAACCACCATCCCAAGAGGTGCGACATGGCAGGCCGCCAGGCCCGAACCACTTCGTCCGCTCAGCTAGACGTGCTGCTGGCACACGTCCGCGGACGCAAAGATTACTTACGAAGCCGGATTATCGTTTTACTCAGTGCTCGCGCCGGCCTTACGCGCGGCCTAGGATATTACAGCCGAACAAAGGCTGCGCGGCCTGTCTCCTGTGTGACCTGGCTGAGACCTAGAAGCGACAAAGGCGTCAGTCCCTGTTCGGGGCCACGCCTAAGTCATTAATTTCATTAGGAAACCTGGAGCGGGCGAACGGATTCGAACCGTCGACCCTAACCTTGGCAAGGTTATGCTCTACCCCTGAGCTACGCCCGCACTCCAAGAGGGCGGGTTATTGCCTTTTCTCCAGCCGGATTCAAGCAGCAAATCCGTGCGGTTAAGGTTGCGCCGGAACCGGGGATTTCCCAACAATAGCCGGCAAAAGGGGTGTCATGGCCGGGACAGGGGGGAATTCGCGCACCGGCTATGCCCTGCTCTCCCCGACCCTGGCGGTGATGGGGCTGGCGCTGGCCGCACCGCTGCTGCTGCTGGCGGTCACCAGCCTGAAATCCCAGGCCGGCATAGGCTTTGCCGACGGCTGGACCCTTGCCCAGTATGGCGAGGTGCTGGGGCGCAGCAGCTACCGCATCCTGTTCGCGCGCTCGGTCGGCATTTCCGCGGCCGTCACCCTGGTCACCTTGTTGCTGGCCTATCCCATGGCCTATTTCGTCGCCTTCCATGCGCGGCACAAATTCGCCTGGCTGATCGCGCTCACCATCCCGTTCTGGACGTCCTATCTGCTGCGCGTCTTCGCCTGGAAGATCATCCTGGGATATGGCGGCGTCATCAATTCCGGGCTGCTGCGGCTGCACCTGATCGACCAGCCGCTCAGCATGCTGCTCTACAATCCCTTCGCCGTGGTGGTGACCCTGGCGCATGCCTGGGCCGCCTTCGCCATCCTGCCCATCTATGTGAGCCTGGAGAAGATCGATCGTTCGCTGCTGGAAGCGGCCAGCGACCTGGGCGACGGCGCGGTGCGGCGCTTCCTGCGCATCACGCTGCCTTTGTCGATGCCGGGCGTGATCGGCGCCGCCATCCTGATCTTCGTGCCGACCACGGGCGATTACGTCACGCCGTCGCTGGTCGGCGGGCCGGCCGGCTCGATGATCGCCAACATGATCGAAGTGCAGTTCAACCGCGTCGGCAACTGGCCCTTGGGCGCGGCGCTGGCGCTGGTCAGCATGGTGCTGGTGGCGGTGATCGCGGGGCTGTTCGTGACGGCGGCACGGGCCGCCGCGAAAGCGGCACGATGAAAAACCGGGCTCTCTTTATATACGCGCTGGGCTATCTGGCCTTCCTGTATGTGCCGGTGCTGTTCCTCCCCATCTTCTCGTTCAACAATTCCCAATTCATCGCCTTTCCCCTGACCGGCTTCACCACCCGCTGGTATGCGGGGCTGGGCGCCGACGCGGCCATGCAGCATGCGCTGGGCAACAGCCTGAAGGTGGGGCTGGTGACGGCTTTGCTGTCCACCATGCTGGGGCTGACAGCGGCCAAGGCGGTGACACAATACCGGCTGCGCGGTGCGGCCGCCATGCTGGGCTTCATTTCCCTGCCGCTGTTTATTCCCGACATCGTGCTGGGCATTTCGCTTTTGCTGCTGCTGGGCCTGCTGAACCTGCCGCTGTCGCTGGCCTCGGTGGTGGTGGGGCACATGCTGGTCTGCGTGCCGTTTTCGATCACGGTGCTGATCGCCCGCTTCGAAGGCTTTGACCGCAACCTGGAGGAAGCCAGCGCCGATCTGGGCGAATCCGGCTGGATGACCTTCTGGCGCGTCACCGCCCCCCTGATGATGCCGGGCATCCTGGCCAGCCTGCTGCTGACCTTCATCACCTCGTTCGACGAATTCCTGGTGGCCTATTTCCTGTCGGGCACCGAGGCCACCTTGCCCATCTATATCTGGGGCCAGTTGCGCTTCCCCGAGCGGCTGCCCACGGTGCTGGCGTTGGGCGCCATCATCCTGACGGTGTCGGTGGCCCTGGTGATCGCCGCGGAAATGCTGCGCAATCTAGGGGTGAAGAAGCCGATGGTGGGTGCATGAGTTTTCTGTCGATATCCCAGGTCACGAAAGCATTTGGCGGCCTGCCCGTGGTCAATGCCGTAGACCTCGCCATCGAACGCGGCGAGTTTTTCGCTTTGCTGGGGCCATCGGGCTGCGGCAAGACCACTCTGCTGCGCATGATCGCCGGATTCGAGACGCCCGATAGCGGCACCATCAGCATTGATGGCGATGTAATGAACAACGTGCCGCCGCACCAGCGCCCCACCAACATGGTGTTCCAGAGCTATGCGATCTTTCCGCATCTCAATGTCTTCGACAATATCGCCTATGGCCTGCGCAAGCTGAAGCTGTCGAAAGACCAGCTGCGCGCCCGGGTCGACGCCATGCTGGCGACAGTGCGGCTGGAGGGATTGGGCGGCCGCGCCGCCGATCAGCTTTCGGGCGGCCAGCGCCAGCGCGTGGCGCTCGCCCGTGCCCTGGTGCGCGAGCCCAAGCTGTTGTTGCTGGACGAACCCCTGGGGGCGCTGGACAAGCGGCTGCGCGAAACCATGCAGGTGGAATTGCGCGCCATCCAGCGCAAGGTCGGCGTCACCTTCCTGCTGGTGACACATGACCAGGAAGAGGCACTGTCGCTGTCCGATCGCATCGCCGTGATGAGCGCCGGCAAGATCCTGCAGATCGCCACGCCGCGCGAACTTTACGAGCGCCCCAATTGCCGCGAGGTCGCCGACTTCATCGGCGAGATCAATTTCTTCCACGCCACGGTGCGCGAAATCACCGATACCACTGCCACGGTCAATGCCGGCCTGCTGGGCATCGTCACCCTGCCCAGCGCCAACTTGGGCAGCCATGGCATAAAGCGCGACGACCATATCCTGCTGGCCATCCGGCCCGAGCATGTGCGTTTCGCACCGGATGGCGTCGCCGGTGAGATCACCAGCGCCACCTTCCTGGGCGAACGCAGTCATTTCCATGTGAAGATCGCCGGCCGCAGTGAACCGGTGTCAGTGAGTGGCAACGCTGGGCCGCAGGGCAGCGCCGTGGCGCTGATTTTCCCACCGGAAAGGCTTATTGGACTTCCATCAGCCGATTGAAAATGGCGCGGACCTGCTGCTGCACGGCGGCAAGGCGGATCTCGACCTGGTCGAAGCTGTTCCACTCCGCCGCCCGCGTCAGCAGCGCCTTCAGCCCCGGCGTCGCGTCTTCGATTTTCGGCGTTTCGTCCAGCGCGATGCGCAGCACCTGGGTCAAAGCATGCTGCAGCCGCGCCGCGGCGATCAGCGCGTCGGCATCGTCCGCCGCCAGAAATCCCGCCGCTTTCAGATTGTAGAGCGCCGCCACCGTGTTGGTGTTGAGGATGGCGGGCTGCGCCGGCGCATGCACCAGCTGGAACGTCTGGGTAATGAACTCGATATCCACCAGCCCGCCCGGCGCATGTTTGAGCTCCCAGGGGTTGCTGCCGGGAAAGCTTGCCGCCATGCGGGCGCGCATGTTGCGGGCATCGGTGATGATGGCGGTGGCTTCGCGCTTCTGGGTCAGGCGGCGCAGGATTTCCGCTTCCACCTTTTCACGCAGGGCATGCGGCCCTGCTACCAACCGCCCGCGCGTCAGCGCCATATGCTCCCAGGTCCAGCTTTCGCTGGCGTGATAGGCGGCGAAGCTTTCCAGGCTGACGGCAACCGGGCCCTTGTTGCCGGTGGGCCGCAGCCGCATGTCCACTTCGTATAAAGTGCCGGCGGCGGTGGGCGTGGTCAGCGCCGAAATCAGCCGCTGCGCCAGCCGCGCGAAATACACCGTCGGCGACAAGGGCCGCACGCCATCGCTGGCTTCGACCCCCGGCGGCGTCTCATAGACGAACACCAGGTCGAGATCGGAACTGGCGGTCATTTCCCGTCCGCCCAGCTTGCCCATCGCCACCACGGCAAAGCCCGCGCCGGGAATGCGGCCATGACCGGCGACGAGTTCGGCTTCCACGCGCGGCAGCAATCCGGCCATTACGCTTTCGGCGATATCGGCCAGCGCCGGTCCGGCCTGTTCGGCCTTGGCGACACCTTCCACGATCTGCACTCCGACGCGGAAGATGGATTCGCGGGTGAAGCGGCGGGCGCCGTCCAGCACTTCTTCAAAGCTACCGGTGGCGGCCTTGGCGAACCCGGCGTCCAGCTCGGCGCGGCTGGGCAACCGGCTGAGATAATCCGCATCCAGCAAGGCGTCCATGATGGCGGGATTGCGCGCCAGGTAGGTGGCCAACCGGGGCGTCGAGCCGACAATGCGCGCCAGCAGGCCCAGGAATTGCGGCCGTGCCAGGAACAGCGAGAACAGCTGCACCCCCGATGGCAGGTTGGACAGGAACTGGTCGAACTGGCGGAACGCCACATCGGGATCGGCGCTCGCCGCCAGTGCCTTCAGGATCGCCGGGATCAGCTTGGTCAGCAATTCGCGCGCCCGTGCCCCGCGCATGGCGCGGATGCGGCCATGATGCCAGCCGCGAATGGCGCCCGAGACATGGGCGGCGTCATCAAAGCCCATGGCGGACAGGGTGGCCAGCGTCTCCGGGTCTTCCTCCACGCCGGTGAAGACCAGGTTGCCCTGCGTCGCCGTCAGGTCCGGCTGGCTTTCAAACAGCCGGGCATAGTGGCCCTGCACATTCTCCAGCACGCGCGTCAGTTCGGCGCGGAAGGCATCGGTGGATTCATGCCCCATGAAGCAGGCGACATGCGCCACGCCTGCATCGCTATCCGGCACGGCATGGGTCTGCTGGTCCTCGATCATCTGCAGCCGGTGTTCCAGCATCCGCAGATAGCGGTAATCGGCCTTCAGTTCCTCGGTGGTCACGGCATCGACGCGCCCTTCCGCCGTCAGGGCATCCAGCGCGTCCTGGGTGGCGCAGACGCGCAAGGCGGGATGGCGGCCGCCCAGGATCAGCTGCTGGGTCTGGGCGAAGAATTCGATCTCGCGAATGCCGCCGCGCCCCAGCTTGATATTGTGGCCGGCCACCTTGATCTCGCCATGGCCGACATGGGCATGGATCTGGCGCTTGATGGACTGGATGTCCTCGATCGCCGCAAAGTCGAGATAGCGCCGCCAGATGAAGGGCTTCATGCCGGCCAGGAAGGCGGCACCGGTCTCGGGATCGCCGGCGCAGGCGCGCGCCTTGATCATGGCGGCGCGCTCCCAGTTCTGACCCATCGCCTCATAGTAATCCAGCGCCGCCTCGGTGGAGATGGCGATCTGGGTGGCGCCGGCATCGGGGCGCAGGCGCAGGTCGGTGCGGAAGACATAGCCATCGCTGGTGGTCTCGGCCATCAGCTTGACCAGCCCGCGCACGATATCCACCGCCGCGCCGCGCTTGTCGCCGCGCTTGCTGAGGGGGAATTTGTCCGCGTCGTAGAACGCCACCAGGTCGATGTCGCTGGAATAATTCAGTTCATGGCCGCCATATTTTCCCATCGCCAGGATGGTGAGGCCGCAATTCTCTTCGGGCACATCTTTCAACAGGAAGCGCAGCGCGCCCTGTACACAGGCATCGGCAAAACGGGTCAGCTCCGCCGTCACCTTGTTCACGTCCCAGGCGCCCGCAATGTCGGCCATGGCGATGGCCAGCGCGGCACGGCGCTTGGCCACCCGCAGATCCTTCATCGCCGCCGCTTCGCTGTCCGCATGGGCGGCCGCATGTGCCAGCAGAATCGCCGCGTTCAGAACGATCTGGGGCCCGGCGGCGAAATATTCGCCCAGCGCCCCGGTCTCGCGCAGCGCCAGCCGCCCCAGGAAGGGACTGTTGCCGAACACCGCATCCAGCAGCGATTCCTTGCTGTGAAAGCCCTGTTCGGCCAGCGTCTCTTTCACGCGGGCAGCGCGGGCGGGATCGAACGGCAAAGGGGGAACGCGAAGCATCGCGCCTTATAACCTACTCAGCGGCGTTTTTAAGCGTGGCAACCCGAGACACCGGCTTGGGGAAGCGCAGCACCGCCATCAACCCGCTCGGCGCGCCAGGGACGTCGGAATCCTGCAGCACCAGTTCGGCATTGTGGAAATGCGCCACCGCCGCCACCAGGCTCAGGCCCAGCCCGGTGCCGGGCGAATTGCGGCTGGCTTCCAGCCGCACGAAACGCTCCACCACCCGGGTGCGGTCTTCCGCCGGAATGCCGGGGCCGCTGTCGGCCACCGACAGGTCCACCCCGGTATCGGCCGCAGCGATGCGGATGCGCACCGCGCCGCCTTCGGGGGTGTATTTGATGGCATTGTCCACCAGGTTGGCCAGCGCCTGGGCGATCAGGCTGCGATTGCCTTCTACCGTCACGGGACCCGGCGGCAACAGCACCAGCTTGACCCGGCGCTCCTCGGCCAGCGGCTCATACAGTTCCACCACATCGGCGGCGACTTCGCCCAGGTCCAGCGCCGTCATGGCGGCGCGGGTGGTGCCGGCATCGGTTTCCGCGATCAGCAGCAGGGCATTGAAGGTACCGATCAGCTGGTCGGTCTCGGCGATGGCGCGCTCGATCTCGCTCGCCTGCGCGCCGCTGGCATGCAGCCGCGCCACCGATTCCTCCAGCCGGTTGCGCAGCCGGTTGAGCGGCGTGCGCAAGTCATGCGCCACCGAATCCGTGACTTCGCGCAGGCCCTTCATCAGCCGCTCGATACGGTCCAGCATGCGGTTGAGATTTTCCGCCAGCAGGTCGAACTCATCGCCCGATCCCGCCAGCGGCACCCGCCGCGTCAGGTCGCCTTTAATGATCTCGCCCGAGGTGCGGTTGATGGCATCCAGTCGCCGCAGCATGTTGCGGCTCATCAGGGCCCCGCCCGCCAGGCCCAGCAGCAGGATCAGCCCGACTGTCCATGGCAAGGTGGTGGTGAACATGCGGGTGGTGAGATAGCGCTCGTGCACATCCTGCGCCACCAGCAGGATGAAATCGCCCGACAGCGCGAACATGCGGCCGCGCGCGCGCCGCGTCTCCAGCTTGCCGTCCACCGGGCGCTCATAGTCGAACTCTACGAACTGGCTGCCCTGCGCCTCCGACAACTGCGGCCAGGCATTCAGGTTGCCGGTGATGTAATGGTGCTGGGTGTCGGACACCAGGTACAGCGCCTGCCCGCCATGCAGCGAGCGCGCCCGCACCGCTTCCACCAGGCCGCGCACGCCCAGATGGGTATACTGCTCGGCCAGGCCGGTGATTTCGGCCTCGATGATCTGGTCGGTCTGCGCGTCCAGGGTGCGGCGCGTGTTCCAGTAGGTGAAGGCCAGCAGCGCCGCCACCGACAAGGCGAACAGCAGCACATAGACAAGCACGATGCGGAACGCCTGGGTCCGTAGCAGCTGGCCGGTGCGCACCCGCCTATGCCTTCAGCCTAGTGCGCACGGATCATGTAGCCGGCGCCGCGCACAGTGTGCAGCAGCGGCGCCTCGAAGCCCTTGTCGATCTTGGCGCGCAGCCGGCTGATATGCACATCGATCACATTGGTCTGGGGATCGAAATGATATTCCCACACGCTTTCCAGCAGCATGGTGCGGGTCACCACCTGGCCGGCATGGCGCATTAAGTATTCCAGCAGGCGGAATTCGCGCGGCTGCAGTTCGATATCGGTGCCGCTGCGCTTGGCGCCGCGGGTGAGCAGATCCAGTTCCAGGTCGCCGACATCCAGGCGGGTCTTGACGCCCACCGGCGAGCGGCGGCGCATCAGCGCGTCGACGCGGGCGAGGAGTTCGACAAAGGCATAGGGCTTGGTGAGATAATCGTCGCCGCCCGCCTTGAGGCCCTTCACCCGGTCATCCACTTCCGACAAGGCGGAAAGAAACAGCACCGGCGTGGCACTGCCATGCTCGCGCATCTCGGCCACCACCTTCAGGCCGTCCTTGCGGGGCAGCATGCGGTCGATGATCGCCACGTCATAGGGCCGCGACAAGGCCAGCGACAGGCCGTTCTCGCCGTCCGCCGCCTCGTCCACCACATGGCCGGATTCCTTGAGGCCCTGTACCAGGTAACGCTGGGCTTCCAGATCGTCTTCGACTACGAGGATGCGCATTCACTCTCCCGACAAAGGCTGAAAAAGAAAAAGGCGCGGCGTTTCAATGCCGCGCCCCTGCTCAAGACTTTTCGACGTCAATGGCGACAAAGGCCGTGCCGCCCTGGTTGCGCTGGACCAAGAGCAGCACACTGGACCGGCCGCCCCTCTTGGCCTCCGCCACGCCCGACTGGAAGTCGGCCGGGCTCTTCACCACGCGGCTGCCCACCTTCAGCACCACGTCGCCGGGCTGCAAACCCTTGTCGGCGGCGTCGCTGTCGGGATCGACCTTGGTGATGACGGCGCCGGACGAAACATTCTCGCCGACATTGAAGCTCTTGCGGGAGTCCGGCGTCAGGGACGACAAGGCGAGACCCGCCGCATTGGCGCTGGTCGCCGCCGCGCCGCCGCCGGCCGGGACGTTCGCCGCCACCTTTTCATCGGGACGATTGCCCACGGTGGCCTTGACCTGGATGGCCTTGCCGCCGCGACTGACCGAGAACACCGCCGTCTGGCCGGCCGGCACCGCCGCCACCTTGCGGGTGAGGTCGGTGGAATCCTCGATCGCCACGCCATCGATGGCGGTGACCACGTCGCCCTGTTCGAAGCCGGCCTTGGCGGCGGGACCACCCGCCACCACATCGGCGACGATGGCGCCCTTGCCATCCTTGATGCCCAGCGAGGCGGCGATTTCCGGCGTCACGCTCTGGATGTTGACGCCCAGATAGCCGCGCGTCACATGGCCGTGCGACTTCAGCTGCGCCACCACGTCATGGATCAGGCTGGCGGGAATGGCGAAGCCGATACCCACGCTGCCGCCCGAGGGCGAGAAGATCATCGAGTTCATGCCGATCACCTGGCCGTGCAGGTCAAAGGTCGGGCCGCCGGAGTTGCCCCGGTTGATGGGGGCGTCGATCTGGATGAAGTTGGTATATTGCTGGCTGCTTTCGATATTGCGGCCCAGCGACGACACGATGCCCGCGGTCACCGAGTTGGACAGGCCGAAGGGATTGCCCACCGCCACCACCCAGTCGCCCACGCGCAGGCGCTTGTCGTCACCGAATTCCACGGTCGGCAGCGGCGTCTTGCTGTCGATCTTCAGCAGCGCCACGTCGGTCACCGGATCGGTGCCCACCAGCTTGGCGGTGAAGCTGCGCCCGTCGGGCAGCTTGACGGTGATCTTCTTGCTGGCATCGACGACATGGTTGTTGGTGACCAGGAAGCCGGCCTTGTCGATGATGAAGCCCGAACCGGCGCTGAGCGCCTTGTGCGGCTGGGCAGGCTGCTGCTGGCCGCGCTGGCCGAACTGGTTGAACAGGTCGCGGAAGGGCGCGGGGATCTGCTGGTCGTCGCTGTCGCTTTCGGTGGTGGTGGTTTCGCTGGTGATGGTGACCACGGCGGGCGAGACGCGCTCCACCAGGTCGGCGAAGCTGAAGGGGGCACTGTTGTCCAACATGCGCGGCGTGGCGGTGCGGGATTCGTCATTGGCGGCCAGCATGGTGGGGGCGCCCGCTGTCTGGATATGCGCGACGGGCGGCAGCAGCGCAAAGGCGCCAAGGCCAACCACCACGATCGCGGCGGCGCCCGACATGGCGATCATGCGGCGCTGGCGGAGCGAAGGCTTGGGAAGGCGGGAGAGAAGATTGCTGAGTTTATGGAAGTCTTGCATGGGGGCTCCTTGGGACGCGTGTTCGATCCAGACCCTTATTCTAAGGGGCCTGTTTTAGAAGCCTAACATGGCTGGAATGCGTCCTGATGATTACAAGTCAGTAATCTTTCAAGCGCCTTTGGACGCAGCCTTTTTGACCACCAGCCAAACAATGGCACCGCCCGCGCCCAGCACCAGGAACGGCGCCAGCCACAAGAGCCAGGTGTCGGGCTGCAGCGGCGGCTTCATCAGGATGAAGTCGCCATAGCGCGCCACCAGGTAATCCTCGATCTGCTGGTCGCTTTGTCCCGCCGCCATCTGCTCGCGCACCAAGTGGCGCAGATCCCCCGCCAGCGGCGAGCGGGATTCATCGATGCTTTCGCCCTGGCAGACCAGGCAGCGCAACTGGCGCTGCAGGGCGCGGGCGCGGGTCTCCATCGCGGGATTGGAGAAGGTGTCGGCCACCGGAACAGCGACGGCCGGCGCCAGCATCAGCAAAAGAAAGGCCCCTACTTTGAAAACAGAGTTCTTCATTCGGCGGGCAAGGCCTGCGCCGCAGGTTCGCCGGCGCGCACACGCAGGCGACCCCACAGGCTGAGCATGCCGCCCAGCGCCATCACCAGACCGCCCAGCCAGATCAGCGGCGCCAGCGGCGAGACATAGGCGCGCAGCGTGAACTTGCCGCCGCCGCGATCATCGCCCAGCGCGAGATACAGATCGCGCAGGCCGGTGGTGCGGATGGCCGTGTCCGTCATGTCCTGGCCTTCGGCGGGATAGAAGCGATGCTCGGGCTGCAGCACGGCCTTCACCTTGGCGCCGTCCATCAGCGCGATATGGGCGCGGTCGGCGGTATAGTTGGGGCCCGCGACCTGGGTCACGCCGTCAAAGCGCAAGGTATAAGGCCCCACCGTCATGAGTTGTCCGGGGCTAAGAACTTCCAGCGCTTCGCTGCGCCAGATGGTGGTGCCCGCAACGCCCATCAAAGTCACGCCAAGACCGGCATGCGCCACCGCAGCGGCAAAGGCTGCGGCCCGCGCGCCTTTGCGCTTGCGCACATCCAGGATAGAGGCGCCGATCAGCCAGCCTGCCACCGCGAAGGCAGCCGTGCCGGCAACCGTGCGCGGCGAGGCAATGGCCAGCACCGCCAGCGCCGCGATACCGGCCAGGCCCATCGCCGGATACAAGGCGCGCACGGCCTCCTTCAGGTCGCCGCGCTTCCAGGCCAGGCGCGGGCCCAGCGGCACCAGCAGGAGCAGCGCGAAGAAGATCGGCGCGAAGGTGATGGCGAAATAGGGCGGACCCACCGAAATCTTGGTGCCGCTGACCGCATCCAGCACCAGCGGATACAGCGTGCCGACAAAGACGCAGGTGCAGGCCGCCACCAGGAACACATTGTTCAGCAGCAGGGTGGTGTCGCGGCTCACCGGCTCGAATGACGCGCCGCCCTGCAGGGTTGGCGCGCGCCAGGCGAACAGCGCCAGCGCCCCGCCGATCGCCAGCGCGATCAGCACCATGATGAAGAAGCCGCGGGTGGGATCGGAGGCAAAGGCATGCACGCTCGACAGCACGCCAGAGCGCACCAGGAACGTGCCGATCAGCGACATGGAAAATCCGGCGATGGCCAGCAGCAGGGTCCAGGTGCGAAACGCGCCGGTGCGTTCGGTGGCCAGCGCTGAATGCAGCAGCGCCGTCGCCACCAGCCAGGGCATCAGCGAGGCATTTTCCACCGGGTCCCAGCCCCAGAAGCCGCCCCAGCCCAATTCGTAATAGGCCCACCACGACCCCAGCGCGATGCCGCAGGTCAGGGCAATCCAGGCGATCAGCATGAAGGGGCGCGCGGCGCGGGCCCAGCCATCTTCGCCCACCAGCATGGCGGCGGCGGCATAGGCGAACGACGCCGACAGCCCGACATAGCCGATGTAAAGCATGGGCGGATGCAGCGCGAGGCCAGGATCCTGCAGCAGCGGCGTCAGGCCGGCGCCTTCGAACGGGATCGGGTCCAGCCGCAGGAACGGGTTGGAGGTGAAGATGATGAAGAGGAAGAAAGCCGCCGCCAGCAGACCCTGAACGCCCAGCGCCGCCGATGTCAGCCGCGCGCCGCCGCGCTGCAAGGCCGCCACCAGCCCGGCATAGATCGCCAGCACCAGCACCCACAGCAGCATGGAGCCTTCATGGTTGCCCCACACGCCGGAGATTTTATAGACCAGCGGTTTGAGTGTGCTGGAATGGTCGGCCACCAGCGCCACGGAAAAATCCGAGGTCACGAAGGCATAAGTCAGCACGCCAAAGGCCAGCAGGGTGAACACCAGCATGCCCATGGCGGAGCCATTGGCGATGCCGCGCGCCGTCGCCGCCGTGGCGCGCGCGCCGATCAGCCCGCTCACCGCCATCACCAGCGACAGCGCCAACGCAAAACACAAAGCCAGCTGGCCCAGTTCGCCGATCATGAGCCTTCCTTCCAGCGTCCACTGCGCTTGAGCGATTCCACCACTTCCGGCGGCATGTATTTCTCGTCATGCTTGGCCAGCACTTCGGTGGCCTGGAAGGTGCCGCCTTCCACCGCGCCCAGCGCCACGACGCCCTGGCCTTCGCGGAACAGCGCCGGCAGCACGCCGTTGAACGATACCGGCACGCTGCTCTTTTTGTCGGTAACCTGGAAGCGCACCAGCGCGCCGGGACCACGCTTCACGCTGCCCTGCTCCACCAGCCCGCCCAGGCGGAAGGCGATGCCGTCACCGACCGTCCTGGACGCCACGTCGGTGGGGCTGCGGAAATACAGGACATTGTCCTTCAGCGCCCCTACCACCAGCCAGGCCGCACCGGCGCCGGCCACGACCAGTGCGGCGGCGAAAGCCAGGCGGCGTTTCTGCTTGGTGTTCAATGGTGTCCGCCGCCCTGCAGGATCTGGTCGGCGATGCCGGTGTCATAGGCGACGCCGTCCGGCGTCAGCGCGATCTGGTGCGGCCACTCGGCTTTCACCAGCCCCTTGCGGGCCAGCGCGTTCCACACATTCTGGTTTTCCAGTCCGGTGGCGTCGCGCCCCGCGACGGTGGCATCGCCCAGGTGGAAGTGATCGCCATGGGCATGCGGGAAGGCGGTGATGGCGATGTCGCCCTCGGGCGTCTCTTTCGCCGCATCGGGCAGCCTGGCGATGGCCTGCAGCAGGACCAGGGTTCGCAACTGCAGCGGATTGAGCTTGGCGGGGTTACTTTTGGGCGGCATGTCATACTCAAATGAAAACGGCCGGGACCATACCGCCCCGGCCGCTGTCACGCAAAAGGCCCTTTGACCCTGATGATTGGCCTAGCGGTGATGTCCGCCGCCATGGAAGCCGTGGCCGCCCCAGCCACGCCCGCCGCCGAAACCGAAGCCGAACGAAACACTGGGGCCATAGCCATAACCATAGGGATAGCCGTAGCCGTACGGGTAGCCATAGCCATAGGGCGCGCCGTAATAGCCGGGAGGCGGCGGGGGGTAATCGGCATAATCGTAACCGCCGCCATAGCCGCGGCGGTCATAGGCCGCAGCCGTGCGGCTGCCATCCTCGTGCATGCAGTCGTAATAGGCGGCGGAATAATCAGCCTGGACATCGCGCGCCGCATGGCGGGCATTGTCGGCGCCGATGGCAGTGCCGGCCAGAAGACCCGCGCCCGCGCCGATGGCGGCGCCCGCGCCGGCATTGCCGGAACCGGCGCCGATGATGGCGCCCAGCGCCGCGCCGCCAAGCGTGCCGCCGACGGTGCCGCGCACCTGTTCGTCATGGGCGGCGTCGCGCGGGGTGGTGTAGCCGGTGCGCGCCGCGGCATCGCGGCGGCAGAACATGTCACGGTCCTGCTGGTCGTTGGCGGCCTGCTGGCTGGCGGAGGCCGAGCCCTGGGCATGGGCGGAATAATCGCGCGGCGGCGGGGCATCATCCTCGTCATAGTCGGGGGCGTTGCGCGCGCTATCGGACATGGTGGAATTCAGACGGGAAGGACCAGACGTTGCAGACTGCGCCATGGCGGTTCCGCCCAGAAGGGCGACCGTCAATGCGGCAATGATCGGTGTACGAAGCATTTGGATATCTCCAGGAAACTTATGGGCGCGGGGCGCCGGTCTCTACGTAAATATGTGAGACCCCGGAGGGTTCAATGTCAAAGACGATATAAAGATTATTTGAGGCGGAACCTGCGCGTGTTCATCCACCATTCAGGTTGAACAACAGAGGTTGCGTCAGGCTGCGGCGGTGGCCTGTGCCGCGCGCCCGCGGCGGCGCAGCAATTCCGCCTCTTCCTCGCTGAACAAAATGGAGGTGAGTTCCGCGCAAAGCTGGAACTGGGCATTCGCCACATCGGCGCGCACCGGATCGGCGCTTTTCAGCCCGTTCACCAGGTCTTCGTTGTAACGCTGCAGCGCGGTGCAGAGATCTTCATACGTCCCCTTCTGCCTGGCCGCGAAGGATGCGGCAGCCGCAAAGTTGCGGCTGCCCGCCACCAGCCGCGCATAGCGCACGGCCATCTCATGTTTTTCCGCGCCCACCGGACGGCTGAAATCGGCGCCGGTGGATTTCTGCATCGGCAAGGCGGCGGTGACCTCACGCAAGGCGCGGTCCATGAAGCCTTCCATCACCTTGCCGATCATCACCCGCTCGCCCAGCAGGCGCTTGCCCCATTCGCCGTCGCGCTTGAGTTCGATCTCCTTGACGATATGGCTCGACAGGTCGGCAAAGGCCCTCACATCCTCCATCAGCTTTTCGGCGCTGAACAGCGGATGGCGGGTCTGTTCGATGGAGGTCTTGAGCGTGTCCATGCGGTCGAACAGGATTTCGCCCACCAATCCCATGTCGGTCTTGGCGATCAGGGTCTCGTCGATCTTGCGCGTCACCAGCATGGGCAGGCGCAGCGCCTCCCAGGGGCGCGCCAGCCGGTTCATGGTGACCACGGCGACATAGGGCGCGGCGTCGGGATGGCTGGCGGCGACGGCGTCATAGACGGCGCGCACCTCCCACAGCAGGGTTTCGTTCAGCGACGCCACCGGCCTGGGCAGCAGGGCGGAGAGCTTTTCGATGTCTTCGCCGGCGGCCAGCAGCACCGCCATCTCGCAGGCATCGTCCACCGCGAAGGCGTCGCCCAGGATCTTCTGTGCCAGCTTGCGCGACACCTCACCATCCAGCGCCGCGGTGATGGCGGCAGCCGCCAGCGGCCAGTAACATGCGGCGCGCGCGAAGGCCTCTTCGATCTGGTGTTTCAGCAGCAGCGTCTTCACGTCGCTGACATAGGCGCTTGTGTCCGCAGGGATCAGGGTGTGGGACAGCCAGTTCCACACCGGCACCAGACTACCGCGCGCGATGGCGCCCTTCTGCTTGGCGCGGCGCGGCGCACAGGTCAGCAGGTCCTGGAACGGATGGCAGAACAGCCGCAGCGGCGTCAGGGTGCGTTCGAACTGGTCGCGCTTCAGGATCGGGCGCAGCGACTCCATGATGTCTTCATGGGGCAGCGCATGGCCGTCCATCATGCGGTCCGTTTCCACGGCGGTGGCCAGACGCGCGGCGACATGGCCGGGAAGACCACCGAGAAACGCCTTGAGCAAACCTGTCTTGTCGGGGGACAGCGTGGCCTTTCCGCAGGGGGCGCCAGTGCCCTCATGCGTGTGGCTACATTAGGGGTTCCAGGGTTAACGCCCTGTTTCCTTTATGTTATTGCCGGAAGTTCCAGGTATGCCAGCACCCCTCCCAAGGAACTCGCGTCCAGGGTGAAAAAACCCCCGTAAAGCCTCGAAATATCCCGGACGATGGCCAGCCCCAGACCGGAGCCCGGTACGCTTTCGTCCAGTCTTTCTCCGCGCTCGCCCACCTTGGCGCGCTGCTCGGCGGACAGGCCCGGCCCGTCATCCTCGATGCGGAATCTGAGGCGGCCTTCGGTCTTCTCGCACCGCACCCGCACCCGCGTTTTCGCCCATTTGCAGGCATTGTCGATCAGGTTGCCCAGCATCTCTTCCAGGTCCTGGCGCTCGCCGCGGAAATAGAAATTCTCGTCGCATTCCGCATCGATCACGATGCCCGCATGGATGCGGCCGATGACGCGCGCCAGGTCGTCCACCACGGCGCTGACATGGGTGCGGTTGCCCAGCACGTCCAGCGAGCCGGCGGCACGGGCGCGGCTGAGATAGTGATCCACCTGCCGGCGCATGGAGAAGACCTGCTTCTTCACCGTGTCGGCCAGGACGCCGGGCTCAGCATCGGCTTCCGCCGCCAGCACCGACAGCGGCGTCTTGAGGAAATGCGCCAGGTTGGAGACATGGGTGCGGGCGCGGCCCACCACTTCCTCGCTGTGCTGGATCAGGGAATTGAGCTCGCTCGCCAGCGGCGCGATCTCGGTGGGGAAATTGCCGTCCAGCCGCCGCGCCTCGCCGTCGCGGATTTTCGCCAGTGCGCCGCTGACGCGGCGCAGCGGCAACAATCCGATCTTCACCTGGACGAGAATGGCACCGATCAGCCCGAAGCCCAGCAGCAGGAACGACCAGAACAGCGTGGTGTTGAATTCCGCGGTCTGGCGATCGACCTCCGACAAGTCGCCCGCCACCATGAAGGTATAATCGGCGTCGGCGGCATCGTCGGGCGTCAGGTCCACCCGCCGCGACACCACCCGCAGCTTCTGGTTTTCCGGGCCGTCCGCCGTGCCCCAGGTGAGCGCGCCCTTGCGGCTTTCTTCCACCGGCACGATCTGCTTGTCGAACAGCGAACGCGAAATCTGGCCGCCGTTTTTACCCGACTTGATCTGGTAATAGAGCCCGGAATAGACGCGGTCGAAATTGTGGCTGAGGAAGCGGCCCTGCAGTGTCACCCCGCCATGCGGATCGGGTTCGGCCGCCGCGATCAGGCTGTCCATGTCGGCCTGCAGGGTGGCGTCGAAATTATTCTGCGCCGCCATGCCGAAGGCGTTGGACAGCACCAGGCCGCCCACCGCCAGCCCCAGCATGGTCCAGATCGCCGCCGCCGCAATCAGGCGCGAGGAAAGGGACTCAAGCCTCAGACGGCTTCGCACCCAGTTTCGGATCTTCAAGGGAATAGCCAAGCCCGCGCACCGTTTGAATCAGGCCCGCGTCGATCTTCTTGCGCAGGCGGCCAATGAAAACTTCGATCGTGTTGGAGTCGCGGTCGAAATCCTGGTCATAGAGATGTTCCACCAGTTCGGTGCGCGACACCACCTTGCCGCGGTGATGGGCCAGATAGGCCAGCAGCCGGTATTCCTGGCTGGTCAGCTTGACGGGGCTGCCGTCGAAGGTGACGCGGCTGGCGCGGGTGTCGATGCGCAGCTTGCCGATCTCGATATCGGCGGTGGCGATGCCGGCGGCGCGGCGCAGCAAAGCGCGCAGGCGGGCCAGCAGCTCTTCGGTGTAGAAAGGCTTGGCGAGATAATCGTCGGCGCCGGCGTCAAAGCCCGTCACCTTGTCGCTCCAGCGGTCGCGCGCCGTCAGGATCAGCACCGGCATGGTCTTGCCGGACTTGCGCCACTTCTCCAGCACGGTGACGCCATCCATCTTGGGCAGGCCCAAATCCAGGATCACCGCGTCATAGGGTTCGGTGTCGCCCAGAAAATGGCCTTCCTCCCCGTCCATGGCGCTGTCCACGACATAGCCGGCATCGCCCAGCGCCTTCTTGAGAAGCCGCTGCAGGTCCTTGTCGTCCTCAACCAGCAGAATGCGCATCGGTGCCTCTAGCGATTGCGTCCATGACCGTCGCCGCGGCCGCCAAAGCCGCGACCACCACCGTCGCCGCGGCCGCCGCCGTCACGGCCACCACGGCCGCCGCCGTCGCCACGGCCGCCGCGCCAGCCACCGCCATTACCATAGCGCGGACCGGGAATGAAACTGGGGGCGTAGCGCTCTCGCTCGCGCATGCGGCCATAGCCGCGGTC
>JAQGLO010000006.1 GCA_028292825.1 Alphaproteobacteria bacterium
CGACGAAGGCGAGGCCTATGCCCAGCGGCTGGGCGGCTTCGGCGTGCCGGTCCATGGCCGCGCCCATCCCGGCATGATCCATTATTTCTACTGCATGCCGCGCATGATCCCCTATGCCGAGGAAGCCCTGCGCATCATCGGTACGGAAATCCGCTATGCGGTGCAGTTGCCGGCGCTGAAGGAGCGCCGCACTCAGAGGCGCATCAGGCCCGAGCTGATCCGCGCATAAAGCGCCTCATCCAGCGGCACATAACCCTGGCCGCAATCGGCATACAGCAGATCGCCGCTGGCATAGGGATTGAAGCCGTCCTGCGCCAGCCCCTGCTTCTTCTGCTTGAACGTCTCGGTGATCGCCAGGCTGTCCACGACGCGCAGGAAGATGGGGCGCGCATAGGCGGGAAGACGTATCGCGATGTGGGCGCGGAATCCATCCAGGTCGAAGCCCGGCTCGACTTCCAGCGCGGCCATGCCGGCCTTGCCGCCATGGCCGGGTACCGCCACGCCATAGATGTTGGCGGCTTTCACGCCGGGCGCGCCGGCGACCGCAGCCGCCACTTCCGTGGTGGCGACATTCTCGCCCTTCCAGCGGAAAGTGTCGCCGATGCGGTCGACGAAATAGAAGAAGCCCTGCGCATCCTGGCGCATCAGGTCGCCCGAACGCACCCAGGCATCGCCGGAGGCAAAGACATCGCGCAGGATCTTCTTTTCCGACGCCGCTGCATCGGTATAGCCTTCGAACCGCGCCGCGCCGCCGGCGATCCTGCCGATGGCCTCGCCGGTCTCGCCGCGCGTCACCGGAACGCAAAGACCGTCGGGCCCGCGCGCGGGAATATCCGCGGCCGCATCGAACTTCACGATGGCGGTGGGAAAACGATGCGCCAGGAACGGCGGAATGCGGCCGATGGCGCCCGGCTTTCCTTCCGCATTGTAGAGCGAGAAATTGCCTTCGGTGGCGGCATAGAATTCCAGTATCTGGGGAACTGCGAAGCGCTGCTGAAACGCTTCCCACACATCGCCGGACAGCCCATTGCCCACCGCCAGCCGCAACTGGTGGGCAGGGACTTCACTTTCAGAAGCGAGCAGATAGCGGCACAGCTCCCCGATATACTGGAAGATGGTCGCGCCACTGTCGGCCACGTCGCCCCAGAAGGCGCGGGCGGAGAATTTCTCGCGCAGGATCACCGCCCCGCCCGCCAGCAGCACCGCCCCCGACGCCACCACGCCGCCGACACTGTGATACATGGGCAGGCAGTTGTAGAGCCGGTCGTCATGGCGCGCACCGGTCATGCCGGCGAACCAGTGGGTCCAGCTCATCACCCGTCGATGGCTGACATGCGCCGCCTTGGGCAGGCCCGTCGTGCCGGAGGTATAGATCAGCAGCGCCCGGTCGTTCAGCGTGACCGCGCGCTGCTCTTTCGCTTCCAGCGGTTCGCCGGAAAATGTGTCCAGCAGCATGTCGAAGGCTTCGCCCTGCCACCACAGCTGCGCCTCCTGTTCGCCCAGGGCATCTGCCAGTTCCGGCGCCGTGATGATGTGGCGAGGCGCGGCGACCTTGACGCAGTGCGCCAGGGCCTCGCCCTTCAGGTGGGTGTTCAGCAGTGCCGCAATAGCGCCGATGCGGGTGATGCCCAGCCACAGCGCCAGGTAATCGGGGCAGTTGGGCATCAGGATGCAGACCACATCGCCCTTCTGGATATTCTCGGCCAGGGCCCAGCGCGCCACGCGATTGGCGCGGGCGGCCAGCTGGGCATGGGAATAGCTGCGATGCGGTCCGATCAGCGCCGGGGCGTTGCCGAAACGCGCGCCCAGCTCTTCAACCACGGCGGGAAAGGTGCGCTGCTGTGCATCCTCGATCTTCGCCGTCATTTCCAGCGCGCGCAGCCACGCCTTGGAAGCCGAAGCATCTTTTTTCACGATTGGCGCGGCGAGCGTCATCACTGTCTCAAATTGGAACGCGGAAGCACGCCCAGAATAATCAAATTGCGTGGAGACGGCGTTAATGCGCACCCCCTGCGGGTCTGGGATTGCGCCGAGGTTTTGTTAATCCCCGCTGGCTAAAATGCGCCCTTGATGACTCGCCTGATCCCTGGGGCACCCATGCGCGCCGAAACCATCGCCTTGCACTCTGGTTTTGACGCCGATCCCGCGACGGGAGCGGTGGCAGTACCGATTTACCAGACGGCGGCCTATCAGTTCGAGTCCGCTGATCACGGCGCCGCCTTGTTCAATCTCGAGCAGGAGGGCTATCGCTACAGCCGCATCGCCAATCCCACCGTGGCGGTGCTGGAAGAGCGTGTCGCAGCGCTGGAAGGCTGCGCCGGCGGCCTGGCCACGGCGTCGGGCCAGGCGGCGCTGTATTATGCCTTCGCCAATGTCGCGCAAAGCGGCCAGAATATCGTCTCGACGCCGCAGCTCTACGGCACCACCCATACGCTGCTGCACACCGTGCTGCCGGGCCAGGGCGTGCAGGGCCGTTTCGCGCAAGGCGACAGCGCCGAGGCGCTGGAAGCCTGCATCGATGAAAACACCCGCGCCGTGTTCTGCGAGACCGTCGGCAATCCCGCCGGCAATATCTGCGACATCGAGGCGATTGCCCGCATGGCGCACCGGCACGGCGTGCCGTTGATCGTGGACAATACCGTGGCGACGCCGATCCTGCTCAAGCCCGCCGATCATGGCGCCGACATCATCGTACATTCCCTCACCAAGTTCATGGGCGGCCATGGCAACGCCATGGGCGGCATCCTGGTGGAGGCCGGAAACTTCGACTGGATGGCCAACGCGGCGCGCTTTCCGCAATTCACCACACCGGACGCCTCCTATCACGGCCTGGTCTATGCCCAGCGTTTTCCCAAAACAGCGTTCCTGGCGCGCGCCCGCAGCGTCTATCAGCGCACCACCGGCGCCATCCTCTCGCCCATGAGCGCCTTCCTGCTGTTGCAGGGGATCGAGACCGTGGCCCTGCGCGTCGAGCGCCATGTCGAGAATGCCCGCAAGATCGCCGAATATCTGCACGCCGACAGCCGCATCGAATGGGTGAACTATGCCGGCTTCCCGGAAAGCCGCTATTACCCGCTGGCGCAGAAATATCTCGGCGGCAAGCCGACCTCGCTGCTGACCTTCGGGGTTTCCGGCGGCTTCGAAGCCGGCAAGGATTTCTACGACGCCCTGAAACTGATCAAGCGGCTGGTCAATATCGGCGACGCCAAGTCGCTGGCCTGCCATCCCGCCTCCACCACCCATCGCCAGATGCCGGTGGCGGAACAGCGCAAGGCCGGTGTGACGCCGGAAACCATCCGCCTGTCGGTGGGCATCGAACACAGCGACGACATCATCGCCGACCTGGACCAGGCGCTGGCGGCGGCTTGCCGGCAAAGGGCCACAGCATGAGCCGGGTTGAACAATTCCTGCTGGGCGGCCAGCACAACCGGACTTCGGTGCATGTCGGGCTGGTCAACAACATGCCGGATTCGGCGATGCGCGCCACCGAGCTGCAATTCGCCCGCCTGCTGAAGGAGGCCGCCGGGTCGCTGGATGTGCGTCTCAGGCTGTTTTCGCTGGGCGGCATCGAACGCGGCGAACAGGCGCGCTCGCGCATGGACGGTTTCTATGACGATGCCGGTTTCCTGCAGGCCGCCAATATCGACGCCCTGATCGTCACCGGCGCCCAGCCCGCCAGCGACGATCTGCGCGACGAGCCTTATTGGCCGGAACTGGCGCATCTGATCGACTGGGCCGAGATCGGTACCATTTCCACCTTGTTCTCCTGCCTCGCCGCCCATGCCGCGGTGCTGCACCTGGACGGCGTGCCGCGTCGTCCGCTGACGAAGAAACTGTCCGGCGTCTATCAGAGCGCGCGGGTGGAAGACGATCCGCTGTTCTTCGGCATGACGCTGGAGACGGCGGTGCCGCATTCGCGCCGCAACGACATTGCCGAAGCCGATCTCGTGGCCAAGGGCTACCGGGTGCTGTCGCGCCTCTCAAGCGGCCAGGCCGACATCTTTACCCGCGAGCCCCCGGGCCATAGCCGCTTTGTCTTCCTGCAGGGCCACCCCGAATATGATTCCGGCACTTTGGGCCGGGAATATCTGCGCGACATGGGCCGCTTTCTGAATGGCGAGGCGCCGTCGCCGCCCGCCGTGCCGGAAAATTATTTCGACCGCGCCACCGAAGACCGGCTGGCCGCCGTGACCAGCAATGACATTGCCGCCCATGCCGCCATCATCAACAGCGCGTTGCCGCTGCAGGCCTGGCGCAGCGGCACGGTGCGGCTGTTCGCCAACTGGCTGACATTGGTGGCCGCGGCCAAGGCGCGGCGTCTGTCTTCGCGCGCCGTGCATACCCGCAGGCGCGCCGGCTAGACCGGAACGATATCGAACGCGATGGTCGTGCGCGCCGCCGCATCGCGGAATGGCACCGTGCCGTGCCACATATAGCTGGGAAACAGCACCAGCCGCCCCGGCACGGGCTGGATGGCGCGGCGGATGGGGTCTTTCAGTCCCGCTTCGAAGGACGGCTCGCCGAACTTGATCCAGCCCTGGCGGCCTGCTTCGTCACGCGCCGCATCCGGCACGGCGACATAATAGCAGGAGCTGATCCAGCCCATGGGATGGATGTGGTTCACATGGAAGCCGCAGTCGCGCAGCCGCGACGACCAGGACCCGGCATAGCCGAAATCGCGCGTTCGCCGCGACAACAGGGGATGGCTTTCATCTGCGGGCAGTTCGGCGGCATAGCGCGCCACCACTTCGTCGATGCGCTGCTTCAGCCTGGCCACCAGCGGCAGGTCGGCGGTGAACAGCTGGTCCGGCGTCTGGGTGCCGCCACGCAGGCTCTGGTTGATGAATTCGCGCGTCGCCGGATGCAGCCGGTCCAGTTCAACATTCAGTTCCTGGTTGAAGTCCGCCATGCTGGAAAAGCCCTGCGGCGCCTCCAGATCGAAACTGCGCACGAGCGTGTCATAGCCGTTGATGGCCTCGTCGCGTCCATCGTCCAGCAGGCGCGAGGCGATGCTGAGCACCGCCAGGCATGCCGCGTTGCGCGGCTCCAGCTTCAGCCCCTGTTCGCACAGCCAGGCCGCTTTCTGCGCGTCGCCGCCCTGCACGATCGCTTCGGCGGCGCAGCTGAACAGTTCCGCATTGTCAGTCTGCCGCGCCAGGATGCGGTCGAACACCGCCCCGGCTTCGTCGAAGCGCTTCGCCATGGTCAGGGTGTTGGCGGCGCCGATGGCGGCGACCTGGTCGGCGGGATCGCGCGCCAGCATCTGGGCATAGACATCATGGGCTTCCTCGCCACGTTTGGCGTGGCTGAGGAAAAAAGCCTTGCCCAGCATCAGGGGCCGGCTGGGCGCCACCCGGTCATAGGATTTGAGAAATTCCCCGCTGCGATCCAGCCGATAGAGCAGGTCGTTGTAGCTGTGATGCAGGCTGGGATCCTGCGGCGTCCTGGCGAGCATGGCCGCCATCTCGGACAGCGCCTGTTCATGCCGCCCCAGATTCTGCAGCGCCTCACTGCGATGCACTGCCAGCCCTGGCACCGCCGGATCCAGCGCGGCGGCCTTGTCATACTGGTCCAGCGCTTCAACATCCTTGCGCTGGCGGCGCAGCGCCACGCCCAGATTGGTGTGAAGCTGCGCCTTCATGCGCAGGTCCGTGGCTTCGGTGAGAGCGCGGCGCAACGGCAGTTCGGCATCCTGCGGCCGGTTCGCATCCACCAGCACGGCGCCCAGCATCAGCTTGGCCGGTACATGGCCCGGCACCAGCCGCAGGATCTGGCGGAAATTCCGCTCCGCTTCGTCCAGTCTGCCGATTCGATGCAGCAGCGATCCCAGTTCGTAGAAGGCGTCCACGAAATCCGGCTTGCATTTCAGGGCGGTGCGAAAAGCCGCCACCGCCGCATCCGCCTGGCCCAGCGCCGCCAGCGTCCGGCCCTGGTTGAAGGGAAACATGGCCTCGCGGGGCGCCAGGCGGGCGGCCAGGACAAAAAGTTCCGCCGCCTCGGCCAGCCGGGCCTGCCCCAGCTTCACCAGCCCGGCCGTGTTCAGCAGCAGGGGTTCCGCCGGGGGGCCGTTCACGAAAAACGGCGCCAGCGCGCCTTCCGCGCCGGCGATATTGCCGGCCCGCAAATGCTGACTCGCGATGGTCAGGGCCTGCTGGACGGCGGGGGAGGGGAGCGTGGTCACCATAAACCCACCCTATAACGGCGCTTTCTTCCGGCAAACCCACGGTCGTGACGCTTCGTCATGATTTCTTCGGGAAGTTTCAAGGTGTTGGCAAAAAGGCGACATGATTTCTATTTGTCGCAAAATGTCACCATTGCCCCCTTCCCCCCTCGAATAACGGTGCTCTAATAAGTATCTGCGGGTTGGGTCGCTAAGATTGCGAACATGAACGAGCTTTTCCTCGAAATCGGCTGGGCGCTGGCGGCGATCGCTTTGATGGGCGCGGCCTATGCATTGCTGGCCGCGCTGCTGGTCGGCCGCTTCATGCGCCGCGAGCCCCGCGCCACCGATCACAGTCCCGCCGTCACCATCCTCAAGCCGCTGCACCAGGGCGAACCCGACCTGCTGCAGAATCTGGAAACCTTCTTCGCCCAGAATTATTCCGGTCCGGTGCAGATCGTGTTCGGTGTGCATGACGAAGCCGATCCCGCCATGGAAACGGTGCGCGCGCTGCAGGCGAAGTATCCGCAGGCCGACACCGCCATCGTTGCCGATACCGCGCTGTATGGTGCCAATGCCAAGATCTCCAACCTGATCAACATGCTGCCGCTGGCCAGGCATGACACGCTGATCCTGTCGGACAGCGACATCGCCGTGGGCACCAGCTGGCTGACCCAGGTCACCGCCGCGCTCAGCCGCCCCGGCGTAGGCATCGTCACGTGTCTCTATACCGGCGAACCGGCGAAGGATGGCCATCGGCTATGGTCTTCGCTGGCGGCGATGGGCACCTCCTATGAATTCCTGCCCAATGCCGTCCTGGGCACCAGCCTGGGCCTGGCCGCACCCTGCATGGGGTCTACCATCGCGCTGAAGCGCGAAACCCTGGACGAGGTCGGCGGCTTCGCCGCCTTTGCCGACCAGCTGGCCGACGATTACGAGATCGGCCGCGCCGTGCGCGCCAAGGGCTATACCCTGGCGATTCCCGCCATGGGCGTGGGCCATACCACCGCCGACAACAGCCTGTCCGACCTGTTCCATCACGAGCTGCGCTGGAACCGCACCATCCGCATGGTCAATCCCGCCGGCCATCTGGGCAGCATCGTTACCCATGGCTTTGCCTTTGCGCTGATGGCCGCCCTGATGCTGGATTTCAGCGCCGCCAGCCTGGCTATTCTGGCCGTCACCCTGGTCTCGCGGCTGTTCCTGAAATACCGGATTGACGGGTTGTTCGGCACCTATGCCGGGCCCTATTGGCTGGTGCCGCTGCGCGACATGCTGAGCTTCGTGGTATTCGTCACCTCGCTGTTCGGCGAGACCGTGCATTGGCGCGGCGCCGACTTTGCGGTAGAGCCTTCGGGCGCAATGTCTCAAGTTTGAAGCTGGAAAGTTCCCTGCAATGATGAAGTCCCTTTTCCTCCAGGCCCCGTCGTTCGACGGCTATGACGGCGGCGCCGGCGCGCGTTACCAGATGAAGCGGGAAGTGAAGAGCTTCTGGTTCCCCACCTGGCTGGCCCAGGCCGCCGCGATGGTGCCGGGCTCCAAGCTGATCGACGCCCCGCCGCACAACCTGTCCTTCAAGGACATTGAAGACGATGTGAAGGCGCATGAGCTGATCGTCATCCACACTTCGACGCCCAGCTTCAAGTCGGATTGCAAGACCGCCGCCATGGTGCGCGCCATCAACCCAACGGCAAAGATCGGCTTCATCGGCGCCAAGGTCGCCGTCGAGCCCGTCGAAAGCATGGAAGCCTGCGCCGCGCTCGATTTCGTCGCCCGCAACGAATACGACTTCACCATTCAGGAACTGGCGAACGGCGCCGACTGGTCCACCATCACCGGTCTCACCTACCGCAATGCCAACCGCGAGATCATCTCCAACCCGGAACGCGAAATCCTGGTGGACATGGACAAGCTGCCGTCGGTGCTGCCGCTCTACAAGCAGCTCGACGTAAAGCAGTATTTCGGCGGCTATCTGCTGCACCCCTATATGAGCTGGTACACCGGCCGTGGCTGCAAGTCGCGCTGCACCTTCTGCCTGTGGCCCCAGACCATCGGCGGCCACAAGTACCGCTTCATGTCCACGGCGCGCGTCGTCAAGGATGTGCAGTATGTGAAAGACAATTTCCCGGAAGTGAAGGAAATCTTCTTCGACGACGACACCCTCACCGACAATCACGACCGCGTCGAAGAACTGGCCAAGGCGCTGGGCCCGCTGGGCGTGACCTGGTCGTGCAATGCCAAGGCGAACGTTCCGCGCAAGACGCTGGAAGTGATGAAGGCCAACGGTCTTCGCCTGTTGCTGGTGGGTTATGAATCCGGCAACCAGCAGATCCTGCACAACATCAAGAAGGGTCTTCTTGTTGATGTCGCCCGCCGGTTCAGCAAGGATTGCCACGACCTGGGCATCGTCGTGCACGGCACTTTCATCCTGGGCCTGCCGGGCGAGACCCGCGAGACCATCCAGGAAACCCTGGCTTTTGCGAAGGAAGTGAACCCGCACACCATCCAGGTGTCGCTGGCGGCGCCCTATCCCGGCACCTTCCTGTACAAGCAGGCCAAGGAAAATGGCTGGTTTGCCTCGGACGTCGATCTGCTGACCGATGACGGCACCCAGATCGCGCCGCTGAATTATCCGCATCTCGGCCACACTGAGATCTTCAATTCGGTGGAGGACTTCTACAAGAAGTTCTATTTCCGCCCCTCCAAGATCATGGAGATCGTCAAGGAGATGCTCACCAGCCGCGACATGCTGGTGCGCCGCCTGCGCGAAGGCGTGGAGTTCTTCCAGTTCCTGCGCCATCGCGAGGACATGATCGTTTCCTGAGGCGATCGCGAAATCGAACTGCGCCAAGGCCCGCGATGATCGCGGGCCTTGGCATTTCTGGGGTTGATGTGAAGCACCTGATTGTCACCGCGGATGATTTTGGCGCTGCCGTTGAAGTCAACGAAGCCGTCGCGCACGCCCACCGCCATGGCATTCTTTCCGCCACCAGCCTGATGGTGTCCGGCGACGCGGCGCATGACGCCGTGCACCGCGCCAGGGCGATGCCGTCCCTGCGCGTGGGCCTGCATCTGGTTCTGGTCGAGGGCAGGCCGGTGCTGCCCGCGAAATCCGTCCCCGATCTGGTGGATGCACGCGGCCATTTCCGCACCGACATGGCGCGCGCCGGCGCCGCGATGTTTTTCCTGCCGCGCGTCCGCGCCCAGTTGGCGGCGGAGATCGAAGCCCAGTTCGCGGCTTTCGCCGCCACCGGCCTGGTGCTGGACCATGTCAACGCCCACAAGCATTTCCACCTGCATCCCACCATCGCCGCGCTGATCGTGAAGACCGGCGCGGCCTATGGCGCCAAGGGCGCGCGGGTGCCGCTGGAGCCGCAGGACATTCTCGCCCGCATCGAGACGCACAAGGCGTCCGGCGTGGTGGCGCTGACTGCGCCCTTCGCCCGCGCCCTGCGCGGCCGCTTTCGCCGCGCCGGGCTGACTGCCCCCGACCAGGTGTTCGGCCTGGCCTGGTCCGGCGCCATGACGGCGGCGCGCTTGCGCGGTTTGATCGAAAACATTCCGGATGGCCTGACGGAGATCTATACCCACCCCGCCACCGGTCCTTATTCCGGCTCGGCTCCCGGCTACCTATATGGGGAGGAGCTGGCCGCCCTGACCGACCCGGCGCTGCCGGGCCTGCTTGCCGCCCGAAACATCCGGCTGGGCGGTTTTGGCGACTTCATGGTATAATGAAATCAAGTGCTTACCGGGGGGGAGGGGGGCCGCAGATTGAGGTTCAAATGGGCACCCCAAAAGAGTATTGCAGGTGCGAGAAATGGAGCTGAGCCGTGAGTAGTCCCGCCTTCGCCATCCCGCCCGACCTGACCCGCGACACCGGCACCCTGCCGGGCGACGGCCCGATCAAGTTCGGCAGCGACGACCACAAGCGGCTGTTCTGCAAGACGCTGCTGGACACCCATGACCCCTACAAGCCGGCGGTGCTGGACTGGCCCAAGCTGGGCGAGGAAGCCGAAAAGCGCATCACGGCTTTGCCGATCTGGGATATCGCCGTCCAGACCGAAAACCGCGCCGGGCTGAATGTCTGCACCTATGCCGAAATGATTCCCGACGTCCTGCTGCGCAAGGCCGTCGAACTGAACGGCTTTGAAGAGCGCCGCCACCGCCATGTGCTGGCCAACCTGGTCGAGGCTTACGGCATCAAGCTGGCGCCCGAGCCGGTCTATGAAAAGCCCAAGGACCCGGAATGGGCCTTCATGGTCACCGGCTACAGCGAGTGCATCGACAGCTTCTTCGCCTTCGGCCTGTTCAAGGCCGCCAAGGACACCGGCTATTTCCCGCCGGAGCTGATCCAGACTTTCGATCCGGTCGTAAACGAGGAAGCACGGCACATCCTGTTCTTCGTCAACTGGATCGCCTGGCATCGCCGCAACATGCCGTTCTGGCGCCGGCCCTATTTTGAATTGAAGGTGCTCGCGGTCTGGCTGTTCCTGATCTATGAGCGCATCGGCATTGCCGGTGACGTTTCCAACGGCCAGCAGGACAACAACTTCACCGTCAACGGCGCCAGCCAGCTTGGCTCCGATATCGATGTCGGCGAACTGATCGCCATCTGCGTCGCCGAGAATGACCGCCGTTTGGCGCCGTATGACAACCGGCTGAAGCGCCCGCGCTTCGTGCCGTTCCTGGCGCGCATCGCGCTGAAGTTCATCGGCCCGAAAAAGAAAGCTGCGTAAGATGAAAATCGGATCGCCGGAACATCGCGACACCTTCTGCAAGCATTTCATGCAGACCTATACCGAGTTCGAGCCCGACACCCTGCCGTGGCCGGACCTGGACGAGGCGGCACTGACGCGCCTGAAATCCGTGCCCTTCTGGGAAGAGGTTTTCTATACCGAGCGCCGCGCCGGCGCGATCGTCGCCGAGTTCGTCAAGACCGTGAAAGACCCGGTGATGAAGGAAGCCGTTGCGCTGCAGGGCTTCGAGGAAGCCCGCCACGCCAAGCTGATACGCGTCATGATCCAGAAATACGGCATCGACGCCGCCGAACGCCCCCTGGAAGATGTCAGCGACAATGTCGAAACCCGCTTCAAGGATTTCGGCTTCGGCGAATGCATGGATTCTTTCTTGGGCTTCGGCGTCTTCAAGATCGCCATGGCCAACCAGTTCCTGCCCAAGGAGATGTTCGCCATCTTCGAAACCCTGATGTACGAGGAAACCCGGCACATCGTCTTCTTCGTCAACTGGATGGCCTACAACCAGGCGCAGAAGGGTTTTTTCGCAAAGGCGCTGCTGCCGCTGACCGACCTGCGCTATTACATGCGCGCCCTGGGCCGCATGATCGGCACCGCCAAGCGCGGCGCGGACATGAATGACGGCAAGGAATTCTCCACCACCCAGGCCAGCGTGTTCCTGGACGGCTTCACCTTCCGCCGCTTCCTGGAAGACTGCTATTCGGAAAACCGCCGCCGCATGGGCGCGTTCGACCAGGAATTGCTGAAGCCCAGCTTCCTGCCCCAGCTGGCGGAGACCGCGCTTGGGGCCATGCGTTTCTGGAGCTTCCGCGCCAAGCCGCTGCCCGCATAAGCGATGAAGTGGGGCGTCATCACTGCGCTGTTGGCCGGCATCGTTGCCGCCGTCTATCTGGTCTGGTCGATCGGCTTTGACGCGGTGTTCGGCGCGGTCGCGCGCGCCGGCTTTGGCGGTCTCGCCATTCTCTGCGTGTATGCGCTGCTGGTTTTCGTGTCGCTGGCCTTCTCCTGGCATTTCCTGCTGCCGCCCGCGCATCGCCGCCCGGTGCGCGAACTCTATATCGCCCGCCTGGTGCGCGATTCCATCGCCGAGATATCGCCCTTCTCG
Organism: Alphaproteobacteria bacterium; assembly: GCA_028292825.1. Classification (GTDB taxonomy): domain Bacteria; phylum Pseudomonadota; class Alphaproteobacteria; order Micropepsales; family Micropepsaceae; genus Rhizomicrobium. Next base: position 12,020 of record JAQGLO010000006.1, read on the forward strand.
CCGGTCGGCGGCATGGTCGCCGCGGCGCGGCTGATGATCCTCAAGGGCATGACCGCCTCCTATGCCGCCGCCTCCGTCGCCGCCGACGCCACCACCGAGGCGATGGCACAGGTGGTGTTCCTGGCCTTCGGGCTGGGCTGGGGCTTCACCCAGTTCCAGCACCTGCAAGGCGCCGGCCCGCTGACCGAAGCGATGATCGCAGTGCTGTTGCTGGCGGTGCCGGGCATTGCGCTTCTGATCTTCCTGCAGAAGAAGGGTGCCGGCTTCGCCGAAAAGATCGCGGCCCGCTTCTTCCCCCAGGTGCGCGAAGGCGTCTCGTTCCGCGCCGCCATCGAAGACCTTTACGATTCACCGGGCCGCCTGGCGGCGTCGGCGGCGCTGCATCTGCTGGCCTGGATCGGCGCCGGCGGCGGCACCTGGATCGCTTTCCGGCTGGTGGGCGGGCAGATCAGCCTGCCCAATGCCATCGCGCTGGAAGCCTTGCTCTGCACCATCCGCAGCATCGCCGCCTTTGTCCCGGCCGCCATCGGCGTGCAGGAGGCGGGCTATGCCATGCTGGCGCCATTGTTCGGCCTGCCGGCCGAAATGGGTCTCGCGGTCTCGCTGCTGAAGCGGGCGCGTGAGATCGTGCTGGGCGTGCCGGCGCTGCTGTACTGGCAGGGCTTTGAAAGCCGCAAGGCGCTCGAGGCCTCCAATGTCTGACGTGGCGCTGGTGACGGGAGCATCCGGTTTTGTCGGCTCGGCCGTGGCCCGCGCCCTGATAGCGCGCGGCCTGCATGTGCGGGTGCTGATGCGCCCCACGGCCAGTCGGCTCAACATCGCGCGCCTGCATTGCGAGCAGGTCGAAGGCGACATGCGCGACGAAGACTCCATGACCGCCGCCATGAAGGGCGCGCGCTATTTGTTCCATGTCGCCGCTGATTACCGGTTGTGGGCGCGCGATCCCGGCGAGATCGAGCGCAACAACCTGGTGGGCGCCAAGGCCACCATGGGCGCGGCTTTGAAGGCCGGTGTCGAGAAGGTCATCTATACCTCCAGCGTCGCGGCGTTGAAGCCGGGCGGCGACGAAACCCAGCGTCACACCACCAAGACCGTGATCGGCGCCTACAAGCGCAGCAAGCTGGTGGCAGAGCGCGAGGTCGAGCGCCTGATTGTGCAGGAAAACCTGCCTTGCGTTCTTGTCGCCCCATCGACCCCAATAGGTCCGCGCGACATCAAGCCCACGCCGACGGGCCGCATCATCGTCGAAGCCGCCACCGGCCGCATGCCGGCCTTCCTGGATACCGGGCTGAACCTGGTGCATGTGGACGATGTGGCGAACGGCCATTTGCTGGCGCTGGACAAGGGCA
>JAQGLO010000018.1 GCA_028292825.1 Alphaproteobacteria bacterium
ATCGCCCCGCTGGCGCGCCATTTCATCGAGCGTTTCGCGGCGGAAGAAAACAAGCCGGTCTCGGGGCTCACCGCCCAGGCCAGCCAGTTGCTGGAAAAGTTCAACTGGCCGGGCAATGTGCGCCAGCAGGAAAACACCATCTATCGCGCGGTCGTCCTGTGCGACGGCGCCCTGCTGGATGTCTGCGACTTCCCGCAGATCGCCGCCGCCATGGGCGTCGACACGCTGGTGCGCCAGAACACCAGCGCCGCACCGGTTTCCGGTACCCAAAGCGGTGTCGCACCGGCCCTGCCCACGGGCTCGGCCTTCTCGCTCAGCGCGACGGACGGCTCCGGTCACATCCGCAAGTTCGAGGACCTGGAATCGGAAATCATCCGCATGGCCATCGCCCGCTATGACGGCCACATGTCCGAAGTGGCCCGCCGCCTGGGCATCGGCCGTTCGACCCTCTATCGCAAGTTGAAGGAATTCGGCCTGGAGCCGGAACTGCAGAACGAGCCCATGGCCAAGGTTGCGCAAGACGATGGCACGCCGATCGAGCAGCCGGGCATTCGCCAGGCGGGCTGATACACGCAATCTGGATGCAGGAACGATGCGGCTCCCGCCCAAGTGGTGGGGGCCGCAATCGTTTCGGGTTTGATAACGAAGCCTTAATCGTGAAACGGAAAAAGCGACTGGGATTGCCTTTCGCAAGTGTCTAGTTTCGCCGTTATTGATTTGCCGTTTTCATCCACGCGCGCCGTATTTTTAACGCGGCCTCTCCAGTCACGTTATTGCCTATGAACATTTCACTGGATCGGGCGGCGCAGGAAGCGCTGTTCAATCTTCCCAACAATGACGGCGTGTTTCCCGGGGAGCTGCAACGCTATCTCGGCACGCTGGGCGCCAGGCGGCCCGCCATCGTGCTGGCCTTCCCGCCCAAGGCGGCCGGCACCTTCCTGCGCGCCGCCGCCATCAAGGCCACCGGCGGCGAACTGCTGCGGATCGTCTATGCGCAGGGCGCGCGCGATGCCCAGCTCTATCTGCCCACGCTGGTCGCCTATTATCTGGGCGGCTTCTGCGAAGGCCCGATGGTCAGTCACATTCACATGCAGGCCTTCCCGGCCAATGTCAGCGTCCTGCAGGCCTTCGGCATCCGCCCCGTGGTGATGATCCGCAGCATTCCCGACATGCTGGCATCCTATTGGGACATGCTGGAAAGAAGCGACGACGCCCTGCGGCAGGGGATCAACTGCACCATCCCGCCGGACTTTCGCGACCTTCCCGCGGACCGCAAGGCGGACTTCCTGATCGACGTGCTGGGCCCCTGGTATGCCGGCTATTATGCAACCTGGCTGGAGCATGCGGCGCAGAATGACGATGTCTGCGTCCTGCGCTATTGCGATTTCGTGCAGGCGCCGGCCGCGACGCTGGAAACGCTGCTGAAACATTGCGGCGTGCCGCGCACACCTGAAGAGTGCCAGGCGGCGATCGATGCGACCTGGGCGGAACGCGGCAGGCACCGCTTCAATGAAGGCGTGGAGGGACGCAGCCACCAGTATTTCGCCATGCGCCACCTGGAGCGCATCGGCCGGCTGCTGTCCTATTATCCCGCCACCACGGCGCTGCGCGGCGAACTGATCGGGCTTTAGCGCTTCAGCGCATGTCCATGGCGGTGAGGTACAGGTCGAGGATGGCTTCCTGTTCCTGGAAGTCGGCCTTGTCCAGCTTCCGCATGCGGATGACCTGGCGCATGATCTTGGTGTCGAATCCGGTGCCCTTGGCTTCGGCGAAAACTTCGCGGATGTCCGCGCTCAGCGCCTCGCGCTCTTCATTCAGACGCTCGATGCGGTTGATGAAGCTCTTGAGCTGGTCTTTGGCGAAGGCGGCTTTGGACATATGCGGAAAACTCGGTTTGCGGAAAGCGGCGGACCCTATACCGGGCGCGGGAGGCGGTGCAAACACCATTATTCCTGTGGGTTCTTCAGGTCCGCCAAGGCCATATCCAGTATCGGTTTCAGCCGCACCGCAAAGGCTTGTGCCATCGCATTGTCGGCAACCAGGTCCTGGCGGATTTCGATCAGCACATGCGGCAGGCCGCGCCGGATGCCGTGGACGTTGAGCGTGTCGCCGTCCAGCGCACCATGATAGGGCTCGTTGTCACCCACCACGAACCCCGCCGCGTCCAGCCGGGCCATCAGGGGCGCAGCCAGTCGCGCATCGCTGTCATAGAGCACGCCGACAGCCCAAGGCCGCGGCACGCCCTTCCAGCTTGGCGTGAAACTGTGCATCGACACGATCACGGCGCCGGGACCCATCCGGTCCAGTTCGCTGGTGATCGCGGCGTGATAGGGCGCGTGCCACAAAGCGATGCGGCGCGCCACCTCGTCGGCATCCGCATCCCGGTTGCCGGGAATGATGCTGCCGTCCGACAATTTCATCACGATGGTGGGATCGTCGGCGCCACGATTGAGGTCGATCAAGAGCCGCGACCAGGCGCCCAGCAGGGCCGGTGCGCCATAGGCGGCAGCCAGGGCCCGGGTGACCGCCGCCGCGCCAATGTCCTGGGCGATGTGGGTGGCGAACAGCTCCGGCTTCAGGCCCAGGCTGCCCATGCCCGGCGGCAGGGCGCTGGAGGCATGGTCGCACAGCAGCAGGAGTTTGGACTCCGGCGCGCCCGGCACGGCCTCAAAAGCATTTTCTGTCATGCCGCCACGGTATAGATTCGCGGGACGTTGACCACCAGACCGTTTCGGTTCAAACCGGATAACGATGCGTCGCAAGACCTTGATCCTGGCTGTGACTGTAGCCTGCACGGCGCTTGTGTCGCCTGCCTGGGCCGCCTTCAATATCTGCAATCGGTCGAACCTGGCAGCCCGGGTCGCGGTGGGGCGGTTCGACGGCACCAACTGGACCTCCGAAGGCTGGTGGACGGTGCGGCCCAAGACCTGCTCGGCCATCCTGACCGGGCCGCTTCAAGGGCGCTTCTATTATCTCTATGCCAGCGATGGCGCCGCCGGTACCTGGGAAGGCAAGACCCATTTCTGCGTCTCGCCCGACAAGCGCTTCCAGGCGGTGGGCCGGAGCAACTGCGCCAAGCGCGGTTACGACCGGCGCGGATTCTTTGAAGTCGATACGGGCAAGAAGCCCGACTGGACACAGTCTCTTTCCAATTAGCTCTCTTTAGATCGGACGTTCGATGCGCCGCCGCCGCAAGACAAAAATTCTCGCCACCCTGGGACCGGCCTCCAACACGGCCGCAAAGATGCGCGAACTGTTCGATGCCGGGGTGGACGTCTTCCGCATCAATATGAGCCACACCAATCACGAGATGCTGAAGCAGATGGTGGGTGCGCTGCGGGCGCTGGCGGAAGATGTGGGCCGCCCTGTCGGCATCCTGTGCGATCTTCAAGGACCGAAAATCCGGCTGGGCCGGCTCAATGGCGGCCCGCGCATGCTGGTGGAGGGCGAGCGCATCCGCCTGGTGCTGGGCGAGACCAGCGACACGCCCGCCGATGTGCCGATCCCGCATCCGGAAATCTTCCAGGCGATCAAGCAGAAGCATGCCCTGCTGATCGATGATGGCAAGGTGCGGCTGCGCCTGCTGCGCAAGGCCGACACCTTTGCCGAAGCGATCGTGGAAGTGGCCGGCGAGATCAAGGACCGCAAGGGCGTCAACATGCCCGACACCCTGCTGCCCATGTCGGCCATGACGCCCAAGGACCGCGCCGACCTGGATGCGGCGCTGGAGCTGGGCGTGGACTGGATCGCGCTGAGCTTTGTGCAGCGGCCCGAGGACGTGGCCGAACTGAAGAAGATCGTGCAGGGCCGCGCGGGTGTGCTGGCAAAAATCGAAAAACCCAAGGCGCTGGAGAGCCTGGCGGAAATCTTGGAGCTGTCCGATGCGCTGATGGTGGCGCGCGGCGACCTGGGCGTGGAAATGCCGCTGGAACGCGTGCCCGGCCTGCAAAAGCAGATCATCCGCGCCGCCCGCAAGGCCGGCAAGCCGGTGGTGGTGGCGACCCAGATGCTGGAATCCATGATCTCCTCCCCCGTGCCGACCCGCGCCGAAGTCGGCGACGTGGCGCAGGCGGTGTTCGAGGGCGCCGATGCGGTGATGCTGTCGGCGGAATCGGCCAGCGGCAGCTATCCGGTGGAAGCGGTGCAGATGATGGACCGCATCGCCATGTCGGTGGAGGACGATCCGCTGTATCACTCCATCATCGAGGCGCAACGCAGCGCCCCGGAACGCACCACCCCCGACGCCATCATGGCGGCGGTGCATGAAGTGACCGAGACCATCGACGCCAAGGCCATTGTCTGCTGGACCAAGTCCGGCCTCACGGCGATGCGGGCGGCGCGCGAACGCAGCCATGCGCCGATCATTGCGCCGACCCCCGACCTCGCCACCTCGCGGCGGCTGTCGCTGGTCTGGGGCACCCACAGCGTCTTGACGGAGGATATCCGCGATTTCGACGACATGGTGAAGCGGGCCTCGCAGATCGCGCGGCAGGAAGGTTTCGCCCAGGCCGGCGAGCGCATTGTCATCACCGCGGGCGTGCCCCTGGGCACCACCGGCGCCACCAACATGCTGCGGGTCGCTTTCGTGGAAGACGAGCAGTAGGACCGGCAAACAGATCGCAGCCCCTCATGCTTCGACAAGCTCAGCATGAGGAATTCCTCACCCTGAGCTTGCCGAAGGGCGAGGCATCACCGGACCCTCAGCTCGTCAACTCACAGCTCGGCATGTCGAAGCCATTGGCAACACGGCTCGACGTGTAGGCGAAGTTGATCGGCAGATAGACGTATTTCTGGCTGTGCGCGTCGTGCGAGACGATGCGATAGGGATCGCTTTCCGGTGACGGCTGGCCGTTCACGGTCACGACATTGATGGTGAGCAGATCGCCTTTCAGCGTCCAGGTCCCGGCCTGATACTGGTCCAGCGGCTTGCCCTTGCGGCACCAGCGGTGATGGGCCTGGAATTTCCCGTCCGCGCCCATGCTATCCAGGAACATCTCGCTGCGGTCGCCCGGCTGTCCGGTGCCGAACCATTTCCCCGCCAGCCAGGGCGGCGCGGCGGCGGCTGGCAGCGACGCCATCAACAGCAACGCCGCAAGCCAGCGCATCATCAGATATCCTGGCCTTCGACGGTGCGGGTGAGTTCGCGTATCTTGCGGCTGGCGCCTTCCAGTTGCGGGTCCAGCGCCAGCGCCTGGCGATAGAGCTTCAGCGCCGCTTTCTTGTCGCCGTAATCCTGCAGCATGTCGCCCAGTTCGGTGAGAGCATTGAAGTTGCGCGGATTGAGCAGCACCACTTTCTGCAAGGACACCAGGGCGGCGGTGTCATCCTCCGCCGCCTGCTCCAGCGCGGCGCGGGCATGCCAGCCCTCGGCGTAGTTGGGCGCGATCTGGGTGACGGCCTCCGCCAGTTTGCGGGCGGTCTTGGTGTCGGAGCCGGCCTGGGCGGCGGTGGCGCGCGCCATCAGCAGCTCGATGCTGGGGCTGCCGGAGGCGCGGAACATCGCCGTCAGCTTCTGTTCGATGGGATGGGCGTCTTCCGGACTTTCCGCTTTCTTCAGCTGGGCGAAAAGCTGTTCCTGGGTAACGACCTGGACGGGCTTGGGCGCGACTTTCGGCGCGGGCGCGGCCTTCGGCGCGGCAAGAGCCACACCCGAAACCAGCATCAGGGACAGGAAAAAAGCCGCGCGCATCCGGGCAGCTTAGTGGGGAAGTGTGGCCAATTCCAGATTGGACGGACCGCCTTCGGCCCAGTCCAGCAGTTCCGCCAGGTGCAGGATGGGCTGGGTCAGCCCCTGCCCGGCCGCCAGATGCTGCAGGCAGCCGATATTGCCACTGACCAGCACGTCCGGCGTGGCGGCGGCGATGTTCCCCAGCTTGCGCTGGCGTAACTGGCTGGAAAGGTCCGGCTGCAGGATGGAATAGGTACCGGCCGAGCCGCAGCACAGATGCGATTCGGCGAAAGGCGTGACGATGAAGCCGGCGGCTTCCAGCATGGCCTCGCCCGCGCCATTCAGCTTCAGGCTGTTCTGCAGGGAACAGGCGGGATGATAGGCGACGCGCAGGGCGCGCGGCGGCGTGGTCTTCACCGGTTCGCACAGTTCGGCGAAGTCGCGGGCGGCGGCGGCAAATTTCGCCGCGCGGGGTTCCCAGACCGGGTCCCCGGCGAACTGGTGGGCATAATCCTTCAGCTGGGCGCTGCAGCCGGTGGCGGTGATCAGCACGCCGTCATACTGACCCTGTTCGTAAGCGATGATCGCCTTCCTGGCCCATGCGCGGCTGTCATGTTCGCGGCCCATGTGATGGGGCAGCGCGCCGCAGCAGCCGGAACCTTCCAGCGCCACCAGTTCGATGCCGCGCCGCGCCAGCACGCGGCCCACCGCGCCGTCGATCTGCGGCGCCAGCGCGCCCTGGACGCAGCCGGGCATAATGGCGATGCGCTGCTTAATGACTGCGGGCTTGGGGAAATGCGTCGGCTCGGGACCTTGCGGCCGGGCGGCAGCGCCGATCTGCGCCATGGCGCCCAGGCGGCCCGGCAAAATGGCGGCGATGGGCGCGCCGAGCTTGGCGAACAGCAGGCCGATGCGCACCAGCTTTGGCCGCGTCATCACCTTGGCGATGGTCCAGCGCAGGATGCGTTCACCCAGCGGGCGGTTGTAATGGTCTTCGATGTGGCTGCGGGCCTGGTCCACCAGGCGCTGATAGTTGACGCTGGAGGGACAGGCGGTCTTGCAGTTGAGGCAGGAGAGGCAGCGATCGATGTGATAGACCTGCTCCCTGGTCGGGGCGCCGCCTTTTTCCAGCATGTCCTTCATCAGCACGATGCGGCCGCGCGGACTGTCGCGCTCGTCACCCAGCAGGACGTAAGTCGGACAGGTGGCGGTGCAGATGCCGCAATGGACGCAGGAGCGCACCGCCTTGGTGGCGGGGCCCAGCTGCGGGTCGGCGATCTGTTCCGGCGTGAAGGCGTATTTCATAGGCGGCCCGGATTGAAGAGGGACAGCGGATCGAAGGCGGCTTTCACCGCCCGGTTCAGCGCCGCCAGGGCCGGCGGCTGCGGCGCGAACAGGCCGTGCGCGGCGCGGCTTTGCGCGGATGCGCGCAGCAGCATGGCCTGGCCCTGCACCGATGCGGCAAGGCTGCGGATCCTTGCGGCGTCGGACGGCGGCGCGGCCAGCCACAGCAGGCCGCCGGCGAGGTCGCCCAGCCAGTGGGTGGCATTCAGCTCGCGCGCGATGCGCGGGGCATCGGATTGCGGGATCATCACGCGCCAGACATCGCCGGGAATATCGGTGAAGACTTCGCCATTGCCGATGCGATCAAACAGGCCCAGGCCATCGTCCAACCGGTGCATGGCGTTGCCCAGGAGGCCATGGGCCAGCGCGACTTTCTCTTCCAGCGGTTCGGCGGCACCTTCCAGCTTGATCAGGGCGGCGCCTTGGCCCACATCCGCGAGAAGGTTGCCGGGCAGATAGGCCAGCCCCGCGGGCTCCAGCGAACTGCGCGCGATCTTGCGCAGATGCGCGAAACCGATTTCCGGCGTCACGTCCGGCAAACACAGAATGACGGCGAATTGCGGCTTGGGGAAAACGCGGAAGGTCATCTCGGTCAGCACCGTCAGGGTGCCATGGGCGCCGCAGACCAGCTTGGGCAGGTCGAAGCCGGTGACATTCTTCACCACCTTGCCGCCGGCGCGGAAACTCAGCCCCAGGCCGTTGACGCCCTGGAACCCCAGCAGCGAGTCGCGCGCGGGGCCATGGCGCAGGCGCCCCGAACCTGACGCATCGCACGACACCGCGCCCGCAAGCGTGGCGACGCCATTGCTGCCCAGCAGCCGCGACCAGTCCGCGGGATCGAAGCCCAGGCGCTGGTTCTTTTCCGCCAGCACCGCATTGATCTGCGCCAACGGCGTGGCGGGGGCGGCGGTGAGGATCAGTTCGCCCGGTTCATAGCTGATGATGCCGTTGAGAGCCGAAACATCCAGCACGGGCATGTCGCCAAGCGGCCGTCCCACGCTGCGCCGCGTCCCGCCGGAAACAATTTCAAATGGCGATTTGTCAGCGCGCGCCGCGCGCACGAAATCCACCACCTGATCGGAATTTGCAACACTGGCCATCAGAAGCGCGGCAGGTGGGGATGCGGCAGCTGGGCGCCATGGACATGGATATGGCCCTGCTCGACACAGGCCGAAAGCGTCGGAAATACTTTGCCGGGATTGAAAAGTCCGGCGCTGTCAAAAGCACACTTGATGCGGTGCTGCTGTTCCAGATCCTCGGTGGCGAACTGGTCGGTCATCAGATCGCGTTTTTCCACGCCGATGCCATGCTCGCCCGACAACACGCCGCCGACCTTGACGCACAGCCGCAATATGTCGGCGCCAAAGGCCTCGGCGCGCTCGAACTCGCCCTCCTTCATCATGTCGAAGATGATCAGGGGATGCAGGTTGCCGTCGCCGGCATGAAAGACGTTGCAGAAGCCCAGGCCGTATTGCTGCGACAGGACTTCCATCTCGGCCATCACCTGCGGCAGGGCATGGCGGGGGATCGAGCCGTCCATGCAGATCATGTCGGGGGCCAGCCGCCCCATGGCGGCAAAGGCGGCCTTGCGGCCCGACCAGATGCGCGCCCGCTGCTTCTCGTCGGTGGCTTCCACGGTCTGGCCGCCGCACGCAGCCACGATTGTCGTGATCCGCGACACGGCATGGCTGACATCGGCCTCCACGCCGTCGGCGTCGATGATGAGAATGCCTTCGGCGCCGCGCGGATAGCCGGGCTGGTTGTAATCCTCGATGGCCTCGGCGGCGCGGCGGTCCATGAACTCCATGGCGGCCGGCACCACGCCGTCGGCGATGATGGCGGCGACACATTCACCGGCCGATATCACGGTGGGGAAGGATGCCATCAGGGTGCGGGTCACCGGCGGCTTGCGCAGGATCTTCACCACCACTTCAACGACGATCCCCAGCAGACCTTCGCTGCCGGTGATCAGGCCCAACAGGTCGAGCCCACCCTGCGCGCCCGCCTTGCCGCCAAGCGTCACGATTTCGCCGCCCGGCAGCACGAAGGTCACACCCAGCAGGTTGTTGGTGGTGAGGCCGTATTTCAAACAGTGCAGCCCGCCCGAATTCTCCGCCACATTGCCGCCGATGCTGCAGGCGACCTGGCTGGAGGGATCGGGGGCGTAATAGAAGCCCTGGGCTTCCACCGCCTTGGTGATGTTGAGATTGGTGACGCCGGGTTCGACCACCACGCAGCCATTCTCATAGTCGATCTCCAGGATGCGCTTCATGCGCCCCAGGCCGATCAGGATGCCGTCCTCGCGCGGCAGCGCCCCGCCCGACAGGCTGGTGCCCGAACCGCGCGGCACGATGGGAACGCCTTCGGCCGAGGCGAATTTCAGGATGTCACTGACCTGCTCGCGCGTGCTGGGCAGGACACAGACCAGCGGTGTCTGGTGATAGGCGCTCAGCGCGTCGGCATCGAAGGTGGAGAGGCCGGATGCATCGGCCACCACGCCGTCGGGCACGATGGCGCGCAGCCCCGCGACGATATCGGCGCGGCGGGCGACAATGCTGGAATCGGTGGGAGGAAGCAGCATGACCGGTCTATATCAGAACCGGCCCAACAGACTTAACCCTGACGGGCCTTGAAGCGCGGATTCTTCTTGTTGATCACGTAGACGCGACCCTTGCGACGGATGACGCGGCAGTCCTTGTCACGCTTCTTGAGCGAACGGAGGGAGTTGCGAACCTTCATGACACGGCTTTCAAGTCAAAAAGCGGCCAAAAGGGCCGTCATCTGCGGAGGCGCGGAAACTATGCAAGCGACCC
>JAQGLO010000095.1 GCA_028292825.1 Alphaproteobacteria bacterium
GCAGATCGCCCAGGCCATGGAAGTCGCGGCCCAGATCGCGTCGCATTATGCCGGCTGTCAGAACCTGGAAGAGATTCACAAGAAGCTGCCCGGATCGGTCTACATGAACCTCGGCGATGCGGTGCTGGCCGATCTCAGCCCGCAGATCCAGGAAGCTCTGAAGAATTCCAAGTCCGGCGACGCAGCGACGCCCTTCCTGTCGGAGGCCGGAGTAGAACTGATAGCCCGCTGCGACAAGCGCCAGCAGGTGTTGAACGCCTATACCCTCCCCAGCCGCCAGCAGGTCGAGGACGAGTTGTTCCAGAACCAGATTGCCGCCCTCGCGCGTCGCTACCTGCGCGACCTGCGCCGCGACGCCAACATCCAGGTGCGCGACGACACCAAGACCGATGCCTTCATCCGCTGAAAGCGGATGGTTGGACAAGTCCGGTAGCCCTGCACCGGACGCACCCATTCTCATTACCATGGGCGAACCTGCGGGCATCGGACCCGAAGTGGCGCTGGCCGCTTTCGCGCATTTTCATGGCAGGGTCGGTTCGCGCGCCCTGAAACTGGTGGGCGATCCACTGGTATTCGGCCGTGAAGCAGACGTCATCGCCACAAGCGCCCGCGCCAGCGCCGTACCGGGCAAGCCGGACCCGGCAAACACCGCAGCCATTACCGAGGCCATCGAGACCGCGGTGTCCGCCTGCCTGAAAGGCGAAGCGGCGGCTGTCGTGACCGCGCCGATTCACAAAGCGGTGCTGAATGCGGCGGGTTTTCCTTTTCCCGGCCATACCGAATTCCTGGCCCATCTGACGGGCACCCGCCGCGCGGTGATGATGCTGGCGAGTGATCAGCTGCGCGTGGTGCCGCTGACCATCCACATGCCGCTGGCGCAGGTGCCGGGCGAAATCACCAAGCAGGCGGTGTTCGACACCGGCGAGATCATTCTCACCGCGCTGCGGCGCAACTTCGGGATATTGAATCCGCGGCTGGCGGTGGCGGGGCTGAACCCCCATGCCGGCGAAGACGGCATGCTGGGCCCGGAGGATTCCGCGATTATCGCACCGGCCATCGCGGCGCTGAAAGCGCGCGGCTTCGCCGTGAAGGGTCCACTGTCGGCGGATACGCTGTTCCACGCCGAAGCGCGCAAGGGATATGACGCGGCGCTGTGCATGTATCACGACCAGGCGCTGATTCCGATCAAGACGCTGAATTTTTGGGACGGGGTGAATGTGACCCTGGGGCTGCCGATCGTGCGCACCTCGCCCGACCATGGCACGGCCTTCGATATTGCAGGAACCGGCAAGGCGGATGCGCGCAGCATGATCGCCGCAATCAAAATGGCGGCGGACATGGCGGACGCACGTGGACGCGGTTTTTGAATGGAAGACGGGCTGCCACCGCTGCGCGATGTAATCGCGGCCTACGATCTCGCGCCCAGGAAGTCGTTGGGTCAGAATTTCCTGTTCGACCTGAACCTGACGCGCAGGATCGCGCGCGCTGCGGGCGCAAACGAAGGCGGCACATTCTACGAAGTTGGTCCCGGCCCTGGCGGCCTGACGCGGGCCCTGTTGGCGGAAGGCGCGGACAGGATCATCGCGGTAGAGCGTGACGCGCGCTGCCTGCCGGCGCTGGCGGAAATCGCCGCAGCGTGGCCCGGCAGGCTGGATGTGATTTCCGACGATGCCCTGGCGCTGGACGAAGCCGCGATCCTGCCGCGCGGCGTGCGGATCGCCGCCAATCTGCCCTACAATGTCGGCACCGCCATCCTGATCAAATGGCTCACGGTGCCCGACTGGCCGCCGGTCTGGGCCAGCCTGACCCTGATGTTCCAGAAGGAAGTGGCCCAGCGCCTTGTCGCCCAGCCCAGCACCGAGCATTACGGTCGCCTGTCGGTGCTGGCCCAGTGGCGCTGCACGGCGAAGATCCTGTTCGACGTCAACCGCGGCGCCTTTGTGCCGCCGCCCAATGTCACCTCGTCCATCGTGCGGCTGGAGCCGCGCAACGAACCATTGGCGCCCTGCCGGCTTTCCGACCTGGAAAAAATCACCGCCGCGTCCTTTGGGCAGCGTCGCAAGATGCTGCGGCAGAGCCTGAAACCGCTGGGCGGAGAGACATTGATCGCAGCGGCGGGCATTGATCCCACCGCCCGGCCGGAAGATCTGACGATTCCGCAATTTGCGGCCCTGGCGCGCGCACTGGTGGAAAAGGTTTAATCCTGCCGCCATCGGGATGCGACATCTGGCATGGAAAAATTGCCGGCCAGGGAGAGAACCGCCATGGATCGCATCGCCATCATCGTGCTGAGCATCGTCGTAGCCACTGCACTTGTGGTAGGCGCTTCCTACAGCGCCCAGTGGCTGCAACCACTGTTTGTTGAAATTCCCACCAACTGGATTCTGATCGCCGGCGGCCTGCTGCTGTCCATGGGCTATCTGCTCACCCGGCGCCGCACCCGCGCCTAGCCCATCAGCTTGCGCGCGAACTCGGTGATGCCGGTCTGGCGGCGGCGCTTCATGCGCTCGGCCTCGAGGATGGTCTTGATCTTGTCCAGCGTGGTATCGAGATCGTCATTGATCACGACATAATCATATTCGGCCCAGTGGCTGATCTCGTTGTTGGCCTTGGACATGCGGGCCTGCACCACATCCTCGGCATCCTGGGCGCGGGCTCGCAACCGGCGTTCCAGCTCTTCATGGCTGGGCGGCAGCACGAAGATCGAAACCAGGTCGTCGCCCGCCTGCTCGCGCAGCTGCTGGGTGCCCTGCCAGTCGATGTCGAACAGCACGTCGTTGCCTTTTGCCAGCGCCAGATGCACCGGCTCCCTGGGGGTGCCGTAGTGATTGCCGAACACTTGGGCATGCTCGAGGAAGGCGTTGGCACCTGCCATCTGCTGGAAAATGGCGGGCGAGACGAAGAAATAATCCTTTCCCTCTTCCTCCCCCACGCGCGGCGCACGGGTGGTGGCAGAGACGCTCATGCTGACGGCCGCATCGCTGGCCATCAGGCGGCGAGACAGGGTGCTCTTGCCCGCGCCGGACGGCGAGGACAGCACCAGCATCAGGCCGCGCCTGGCGATGTCATGGTCATTCGACATTCTGGGACTGCTCGCGGAACTGGTCGATCACGGCTTTCAGCGCCAGCCCGGTACGGGTCAGCGCGATGTCGCTGGACTTGGAACACAGGGTGTTGGCCTCGCGGTTGAATTCCTGGGCCAGGAAATCGAGCTTCCGACCCACACCCTTCCCCGCAGCGATCAGCACGCGGGCGTCCTGCACATGCGCCGTCAGCCGGTCCAGTTCCTCGCGCACATCGGCCTTGGTCGCCAGCAGCGCCACTTCCTGCGCCAAGCGGTCTTCCGATACGCCGCTGGTTTCCATCAACTCCTTCAACTGCGCCATCAGCCGGTCGCGGAACGCCGCCGGCTGGGCAGCCGACAGCGCGGCGGCCTCGCCGGTCAGTTTCTCGATTTCGTCGATCTGGGACGACAGCAGCGTCGCCAGCCGCGCGCCTTCGGTGTTCCGCGCCTTGGCCAGCCTGTCGAAAGCCGCAGCCAGGCTTTCCAGGATTGCGGCATCGCGCAGGGCGCGCGCCTTCTCGTCCAGCGGCGCGGCGCCTTCATCGGCCACGATCACGCCCTTCAAAGCCAGCAGGCCATCCACGCGTGCGGGCGCCAGCCCGGTTTCGGCGGCGACTTCGCGCGCGATCCGCACGGCGCTGGCCAGCGCCACCGGATCGATCGAGAGGCCGCGTGCGCTCTCCTGCGGCTCCACCGTCAGCGCGATCTGGAAAGCCCCACGCAGGAACCGTTCGCCCGCCAGGCGGCGGGCCGGGGCATCCAAGCCGTCAAAGCCGGGCGGAATGCGCAGCCGCAGGTCCAGGCTGCGGCCATTAACGCTCTTGGCTTCCCAGCGCCAGCGCAGGTCGCCCTGTGCGCCAACGCTTTCGGCAAAACCGGTCATGCTGGCGAAACTCATGGGGCGGCTCTTTCGGACATGCGCGAACTTACCGCGCGAGCGTGGCCGCGCCTAGTGGCGCACGCGGCGGCGATGCGCCTTGGCATGGTTGGCGCTGGGCAGGATGGGAGCCGAGGCCTCCGGCAGCGCCACATCGGGCGCCGCGATGCGTTCGCTTTCCTGCACCTGGCGCGCCGCCGCCCGTTCCACGGCGCGGAAGGCCGCGACATTGCGGGCATGCTCGCTGATGGTGGCGGAAAAGACATGGCCGCCCTTGCCGGTGGCGACAAAGAAAAGATCGTCCGTCTCCTGCGGGTTCAGCACCGCCGCGATGGCGTCCTTGCCGGGATTGGCGATCGGCGTGGGCGGCAGGCCGGCAATGACATAGGTGTTGAAGGGCGTGGCGCCTTCGATCTCGCTGGCGCGGATACCGCGGCCCAGGGGATAGCCCCTGGTCAGGCCATAGATGATGGTGGGGTCGGATTGCAGTCGCATGCCCACCTTCAGCCGGTTGATGAACAGCCCCGCGATATGGGGCCGTTCGGCCGGCAGCGCGGTTTCCTTTTCCACGATGGAGGCCAAGGTCACCGCTTCGGTCATGGACTTGAAGGGCAGGTTCGCGGCACGGGCTTCCCATCGGGCGCGCAGGAATTTCTGCTGCGCCGCCGCCATCTGGGCCAGGAGACCGGTGCGCGTCTCGCCGCGGGTGAAGAGATAGGTTTCCGGCAGCAGGGTGCCTTCCTCCGGCACCGGCCCGGCGTCGCCGACCAGAACCTTGTCGGCCTGCACCAGCTTCCAGATCATCTCGCTGGTCAGGCCTTCGGCGGCCGTCAGCTTGTGCTGGATGGATTTTCCGCTGGTCAGGATACCGGCAATGGCCGACAGGGAGGCGCGGTTCGGAATGGCATATTCGCCGGCCTTGAGCTGGCCCGTCAGGCCCCGGAGGCGCAGGTCGAGCTCGAACAGCAGGCCGGACTTTATCAGGCCCTTTTTCTCGAACATGGCGGCGATGTCGTGCGTGCGGGTGTGCGGCTTGATCATCACCACGGTTTCATTGCCCGACGGTGCAGGCAGACCCGGCGCATCCCAGGCCGCGGCGCCCCATTCCACCACGCCGGCGCCCACCACCGCGAGCATCACCAGGATGATGAGGAAACGCATCAGATCTTGCTGACGATCAGCGCGGCATTGGTGCCGCCAAAGCCGAAGCTGTTGGACATGGCGACATTGACCTCGCGCTTCTGCGCGACATTGGGCACCAGGTCGATCGCGGTCGTGACGTCGGGATTGTCCAGATTGATGGTGGGCGGCACGATCCCATCGCGCATCGCCAGGAGGCAAAAGATCGCTTCCACCGCGCCCGCCGCGCCCAAAAGGTGACCGATGGAGGACTTGGTGGAGGACATGGCGGTCTTGGCGGCGGCATTGCCCAGGAAGCGTTCCACAGCGCCCAGCTCGATGCCGTCGGCCATGGTCGAGGTGCCATGGGCATTGACGTAATCGATGTCGCTGACCGCCAGACCCGAATGCTTCAGCGCCATCTGCATGGCGCGGAAGCCGCCATCGCCGTCTTCCGACGGGGCGGTGATGTGATAGGCATCGCCCGACAGGCCATAGCCCTTGATCTCGCCATAGATCTTCGCGCCGCGCGCCTTGGCATGCTCATATTCTTCCAGCATCACGATGCCAGCGCCCTCGCCCATCACAAAGCCGTCGCGGTCCTTGTCATAGGGGCGCGAGGCCCTGGTCGGCGTGTCGTTATAGGCGGTGGACAGCGCACGGCAGGCATTGAAGCCGGCAATGCCGATGCGGCACACCGCCGATTCCGCACCGCCCGCCACCATCACATCGGCATCGCCGAACATGATCAGCCGGGCGGCGTCGCCGATGGCATGCGCGCCCGTGGCGCAGGCGGTGACGACCGCATGGTTGGGACCCTTGAAGCCATGCTCGATGGAGACATAGCCGGATACCAGGTTGATCAGGCGTCCGGGAATGAAGAAAGGCGACAGGCGGCGGGGGCCTTTTTCGTGGACCAGGATCGAGGCTTGTTCGATCCCGTCCAGGCCGCCGATGCCCGAACCGATCATGCAGCCGGTGCGGTAGCGGTCTTCCTCGGTCTGCGGCACCCAGCCGGAATCGGCTACCGCCTGCTTGGCGGCGGCGATGCCATAGATGATGAAATCATCCATGCGCCGCAGTTCCTTGGCGTCCACCCACTGCTCGGGATTGAACGTGCCATCGCTGCCATCACCGCGCGGCACCTGACAGGCGATCCTGGTCGGCAGATCGTCGGTCCGGAACTTGGTGATGGCACTGGCGCCGGACTTGCCGGCCAGCAGGCGTGACCAGGATTCTTCCACGCCGCAAGCGAGCGGCGTGACAAGACCCAGGCCCGTGACGACGACCCTGCGCATAGGCTTAAGACCTCAGGCCGCGCAGATCAGGCGGCGTTGGCTTTGTCGATATACTTGACGGCATCGCCGACGGTCACAATGGACTCGGCTGCGTCATCGGGAATTTCGATCCCGAATTCCTCTTCGAACGCCATGACCAGCTCGACAGTG
>JAQGLO010000148.1 GCA_028292825.1 Alphaproteobacteria bacterium
CCGGAAATGGCCTGAAGGGGCTGACGATGCGTTTCAAATTCTGGCCGAGCACCCTTTCGGTGCAGTTGATCTTCGTTACCGCCGCCGCCGTGGCGCTGTCCAACATCGCCGTGGCCTTCTGGTTCGAGTATGGCAACGAGATGCAGTCCCAGACCGCCAACAATGAGCGCCTGATGGACCGCGCTGCGGCGGTCGCCACAACCCTGCATGCCGTTCCCAAGGAGTCGCGCGCGGTTGTGGTGAAGACCCTCAGCGGCCGAATCTGGAAATTCACCGAACTCCCGGTACAATCCCATGCCGAGCCCATGAGCGCGGACGAAATCTATCTCGCCCGCCGCCTGGCCGAGATGCTGCCGGACGCCATCCCCAACCAGCGCGCGGTATCGGTGCATCTGCAACGTCCGCTGAGCGCCTATCGCAAGGAATTGGTGCCCGCCAATCCCATGCCGTCCAGCGGCACCGTCCAGGCCATCGTGCCGGTGGACAAGGACACCATGGTCAGTGCGGTGTTCGTGCGCGCCCCCGCGCCCTGGCCGTTCGAGATCTTCGTGTCGGCCATTGTCGCCATCATCCTGGCCAGCCTGGGTGCGGCGCTGATGGCGCGGCGGGTGGTGCGGCCGCTGTCGGAACTGACCAACGCCGCCGCCAAGGTCGCGGTGGGCTCGGGCACCCCCCATGTCAACGAGGAAGGCCCGGCCGACGTGCGCAATGCGGCGATCGCCTTCAATGCCATGGCCGAGAAGGTCACCCGCACCCTGGAAAGCCAGCGGCACCTGCTGTCGGCGGTGGGCCATGACTTGCGCACCCCCCTCACCGCCATGCGCATCAACCTGGAATTTGTCGCGGATGACGAACTGCGCGAAGGCCTGATGCGCAACCTGGAGGAATTGCAGGCCCTGACCGAACAGGTGCTGGCCGCCGCCAAGGGCGCCGGCGGGGAGAAGCCGCGCAGCGTGGACCTGTCGGCGCTGGTGGAGAGCCTGTGCACCGACCTGGACGAGATCGGCGAACCGGTCAGCTGGGCCAACCATGCCCCCGCGCCCATCTCCTGCCGCCCCAACGAGATCCGCCGCGCCGTCCGCAACCTGGTGGAGAATGCGGTCGCCTATGGCCGCAAGGCCGATGTGCGGATCGCCGACAATGGCGATGGCTATGACGTGCTGGTGGAGGACGAAGGCCCCGGCATTCCCGATCATGACCGCCAGCGGGTGTTCGAGCCTTTCGTGCGGCTGGAAAGCTCGCGCAACGAAGCCACCGGCGGCACCGGACTGGGACTGACCCTGGTCAAGGCCATTGCCGAGGGCCATGGCGGCGGGGTCAAGCTGGAGAGCCGTCCGGGCGGAGGCCTGCGGGTCCGCATGCACCTGCCGCGGCTGGCCGGCGCGGCCTAGACTTCGGCTGACAACATTGATGTTTGCAGGTCGGACAAAAGCAATGCTTTCAAAGGCTTTGACTTGGCCTTTGAAGTGCGCACTTAACTGCTGCCATGGATGATCCGCTTTATCGCCGGGAGCTTTTGCGGCTGGCTGCCGACGCGCAAGGTTCGGGGCGGCTGGCCCATGCGGACGCCGTGGGCATTGCCCACAATCCCGCCTGCGGCGACCAGGTGACGGTGGAGCTGGCGCTGCAAGGCGGCCGGATCACGGCCCTCGCCCACCAGACCCAGGCCTGCATCCTCACCCAAGCCTCGGCGGCCTTGCTGGGAGATGCTGCGGCAGGACAGGACGCGGCTGGGCTGAAAAGACTGGCAGACGCCCTCAGGGCCATGCTGATGGGCGGGGAACCACCTGCCCCGGCCTATGCCGTATTCGACGGGGTGGCCGGGCATGCGGGCCGGCATGTCTGTGTGCTGTTACCGGTCGAGGCGGCGCTAAAGGCCTTGGAGCAGGCCGAAGAAGGCTGAACGGGGTCCGAGGGTCAGGGTCGTGCCGACGACCCCAGATTCCCCGGTGCCGAACGCCAGCGGCTGTACCGGCCCCGGCAAGGCCTGGGTGATGGCATGCTCGCCCA
The DNA here is from genome assembly GCA_028292825.1 of Alphaproteobacteria bacterium. Classification (GTDB taxonomy): domain Bacteria; phylum Pseudomonadota; class Alphaproteobacteria; order Micropepsales; family Micropepsaceae; genus Rhizomicrobium. The sequence continues at coordinate 2,011 of JAQGLO010000148.1, forward strand.
GGTTGAAAACGCAGACGATCCGCTCCGCCCCGGAGTCCCGTACAAAGGCCAGCGGACCTTCCAGCAGGGTCAGTTCGCCATGATGCAGCGCCGGGTGCGCCTTGCGGGCCCCCATCAGGGCGCGGGTATAGGCCAGCGCCGAGGCGGGATCGCTTTCCTGCTGCGACACCGCCAGGGCGGCATGGGCCTCGCCCGGCGGCAGCCACGGCGTGCCGCTGCCGAAACCGAGATTGGGCGCTTGGGCATCCCAGGGCATCGGGGTGCGGCAGCCGTCGCGGCCCTTGAACAGCGGGTAGTAGAGATCGCCGACCGGATCCTTCAGCTGGTCCCGGCGCAGCGTGACTTCAGGCAGGCCAAGCTCCTCGCCCTGATAGAGCAGGATGGTGCCGCGCAGGGTTGCCAGCAACGCCAGCATCACCCTGGCGCTGGCTTCACCGAAGCGCGAGGCGGTGCGGGTGACGTCATGGTTGGAGAAAGCAATGCAGGGCCAGTGATCCGGGAAGCGCGCCAGGGTTTGCAGATGGTCGCGGATGGCGGCGGCATCGGTAGCGTAGAGCAGCGCGAAATTATAGCCGGCATGCAGCCCGGTGGCGGAATCCAGGTAGCAGCCGGAGCGTTCGAACTCCTCGGAGAATTCGCCGAACACGAAGCGATCATCGAACGCCTCCACCCGCCGGCGCACCACGTCCAGCAGGGCGCGGTTCTCTTCCAGGTTGGAGTCGTTGAGATGCCGCTGCATGTTGGCGGCCGCCGACCATTCCTGCGGCCCGCGCCCGGCAGCCGGGATCGCCGGATTGTCGCGCAGCGCCGTGTCGTGCAGGAAGGCGTTGGCGACATCCAGCCGGAAACCGTCCACGCCCCGCCCCAGCCAGGTGTCCAGCACCGACAGCGCCGCTTCGCGCGCCTGTGGCTGCATCCAGTTCAGCTTGGGCTGCTGACGCAGGAACTTGTGGTGATAATATTGCCGCCGCGCCGGCTGATAGGACCAGGCCGGACCGCCAAACACCGACAGCCAGTTGTTGGGCACCGTGCCGTCGTCCCGCGGATCGGCCCAGACATACCAATCCTGCTTGTCGCCGTCGCGGCTGGCGGCGAACCAGGCATGCTCGTCGCTGGTATGGGCCAGCACTTCGTCCAGGATGATCTTCAGGCCGCGCGCGTGCGCGGCCTCTGCCAGTGCGGCGAAATCCTGCAGGGTGCCGTAATCGGGATGCACGCCGTCATAGTCGGCGACGTCATAGCCCCAGTCACGATTGGGCGAGGGATGGATCGGCGACAGCCAGATCGCATCCACGCCCAGCGAGGCGATGTAATCGAGCTTCGATATCAGTCCGGCAAAGTCGCCCTGCCCATCGCCGTTCCCGTCACGAAAACTGCGGACATAGACCTGATAGACCGCCGCGCCGCGCCACCAGGGTGACGGGGCGGCGGTCATGGATCAGATCTCGGTGGCGCTGCTGATGACCTTGGCGGCGAGGCCGTATTTCACGGCGTCTTCGGCGCCCATCCAGAAATTGCGCTCGGTATCGGCTTCCACCTTGGACAAGGGCTGGCCGGTCTCGTCCGCGATTTCCTTGATCAGGCGGGCGCGCATCTTGAGGATTTCTTCCGCCTCGATGGTGATGTCCGACGCCTGGCCGCGCACACCGCCCAAAGGCTGGTGCAGCAGGAAGCGCGTGAAGGGCAGGCAGAAACGGTTTTCCTTCTTGGCGCCCAGGAAGATGTGCGCGCCGGCACTGGCGACCCAGCCGGTGCCGACCATCTTCACGCGGTTGCCGACAAAGCGGATCATGTCGTGAATGGTGTCACCCGATTCCACATGGCCGCCCGGCGAATTGACGATGACGCGGATATCGCCGTCGCTCTCGGCATAGGCCAGGAGCTGGGCGGTAACCCGCTCGGCCATCTTCATGTCGACTTCGCCGAAGATCAGCACGGTGCGCGACTTGTAGAGCGCCTTTGCGATCTCGCTGGATTGCGGCTCCGGGGCCTTCTTGTCTTCTTTTTCTTCGGTTTCTTCGTCAGCGCGGAACAAGGGCAAGTCTCCGGAGTCAGGGGGATTCGGACAGTCTAACGATCATATAGGTACGGGCAACCCGCTTACAAAGCGTCAATAACCGCCCGCACTGTGGGGCCAATTTCGGCATTTACGACCAGATCGGCATAGTCGTCCTGCGGGGTTTCCTCCCGGTTCACGATGGCCAGCCCGGCCCCCATCTTCCTGGCCAGCAGCGGAAATCCGGCCGCCGGATAGACGGCCAGGCTGGAACCCAGCACCAGCATCAGGTCACAGGCCAGGGTCGCGGCCTCGGCGCGGGTCATTTCGTCTTCCGGCATCGGCTGGCCGAAGGAGATGGTGGCGGTCTTCACGATGCCGCCGCAGTCCAGGCAATCGGGCGCTGCGCCATGGCTGTGGAAATGCGCGCGGATATCGGAAATTTCCATCCGCACGCCGCAATCCAGGCACTTGGCGTACCGGGTGTTGCCGTGCAGCTCGATGACCTGCTCCTCGGGAACGCCGGACGCCTGGTGCAGGGCGTCGATATTCTGGGTGATGACATGGCTGACCTTGCCCATCGCCACCAGTTCAGCCACGGCCCGGTGGCCATCGTTGGGCCGCACCGCGTTCCAGGTGTCTTCCATCTCGAAGCGCCGCTCCCAGGACACGCGCCGCGCTTCGGGGTCGCGGATATAATCGCGGAATTCCACCGGCATCATCTTGGTCCAGATGCCGCCGGGCGAGCGGAAATCGGGGATGCCGGATTCGGTGGAAATGCCCGCGCCGGTGAACACCACCACGCGGCGGGCGGCGCGCAGCAAGGCCGCAAGCGCAATCACATCATCATCCGGATTTGGCATGCCCGGAATCTGGCATGCCGGCGCCGGCTTGAAAAGGATCAGAATTCGCCGTGCAGCCGAACGCCGAACACCGAAACCGGACCGCGATCGGCGTTGTAGGCCGGATTGGCGATGAACTGATAATCCAGCGTCGCCTGGACGCCCTTGATCAGGGTGGCGGCGTAATAGGCTTCGACCACATCTTCGCGGTCATAGTGATCCAGCCGGCCGTCGCCGATCAGGATTCCAAGTCCGCCCAGCGCGAAGAAACGCTGCGCCGACTTGCCCACGCCGCCGGTTTCAAAGGCCAGGCCGACCGTGTCGTCCTGGCGCTGCCAGCGCGTGCCTTTCAGCGACAGCCCCAGCGAAAGGCTGTTGGCCATGTCGGTGAACTCTTCGCCTTCCTTGCTGGGGTCGTCGATGGTGGCGCGGCCGAACAGGCCGAGATCCTCGGTTAGCCCCTGCTCCACATTCAGCGATATCCCGCTTTTCCAGGATGCCGTGCGCACCAGGCTGATGTCGGCCGCCTGATGCGTCGCCGTCGCCAGCGCCACCGCATCATTGTAATCGCCCAGCCGGCCACGGCTGGCAAAAGCCAGGAGCTTGATCTTGCCGTCCTGGCCCAACAGCGAATAGCGCCGTTCCACTTCGCCATCGAGCTGATACTGGCCGAAGCCGCGCGTCAGTTCGGTGCCGTTGGGCAGCCGTGACAGGTTGAACACGCCGCCGCGGAAACTCCACAGGCCGGTGTTCCATTCCACCGCCCCGCCATAGCTGTAGCCCCAGGCATCGGCGGCATAATCCCACGGTCCGGCATCGATCATCGCCCAGTTAAGGAAATCATGCATGGGATCATGGGCGAGGCCGTTATTGTCGAAGACGTCGGTGGGCGAGAATTTTCCCAAGGTGACGATCACATTGTCCCTGGTGCGGCTGCCGGCGAGCTGGTTGGCCGATCCCGCAACATCTTCACTTTCGCCGCCCAGATCGAAGGTCTGGCGGAAGAACAGCCGGTGCAGGCGCAGATAGGGCACCGCCTTGCCCACCTTGGAGCCCTCGCCATTGGTGAAAGCGGCCACGCCCAAGGTGTTGGAAAGACCGAAACCCTGATCCATCTCCAGATCGGCCCAGGCCTCGCCGCCGTCCCAGGGCCGCGCTCCGGCATAGGCGGTAAAGTTGACGGTTTCGCGCCCGCTGCTGACCGGGTCCAAACTGTTGGCGCCGCGATAGGCGGAAGAAAAAGCCGGATGATACTGTTCTATGACGGTGCCCTGGCCATGGATGGCCCAGTCTTCATCCGCGCCCCAGGCGGGGGCGCCGGCCAGCATCGCAAGAACAACAAAACTCGCCCGCACAATCCCCCCTCGCGGTTGACCCGCACAGTTCATAACGCCCCAACCGGTACAGAGACCAATGCTGATCAGACGATCATTGATCCGTGCGACGATCCTGTGCGCCGCATGGCGGCTATTTCTTCTCGGCTTGCGCGCGCGTGACGCCTTCCAGCACCATCTTGCGCGCCTCATCGGCGTCGCCCCAACGGATGATCTTGACCCACTTGCCCGGCTCCAGATCCTTGTAATGGGCGAAGAAATGCTCGATCTGCTTCAGGGTGATCTCGGGCAGGTCGCTATAGTTCAGGATGCCGTCAAAGCGGGCGCTGATATGGGTGGACGGCACCGCGACGATCTTCTCGTCCATGCCGGCATTGTCTTCCATCAGCAGCACGCCCACCGGACGCACGCTCATCACCGCGCCGGGCGCGATGGCGCGGCTGTTGGCGACCAGCACATCCACCGGATCGCCATCGCCCGACAAGGTGTGGGGAATGAAGCCGTAATTGCCCGGATAGCGCATCGAGGTATAGAGGAAACGGTCCACCACCAGCGCGCCCGACGCCTTGTCGAGTTCATACTTGATCGGTTCGCCGCCGATCGGCACTTCGATGATGACATTGACGTCGTCGGGCGCGTTCTTGCCGACGGGAATCTGGTCGATGCGCATTGCGGGAATCCTGAAGGAAATCGGGGGGTTGGTAAGTTCAATGTTGCGGCGCGTCAACCCGGGCCCTAAATTCCGGGGCGAAAAGCCGCAATAGGCTTGGAAACGCGCCTTTCCCCCTTATTTGGCACCACATACCCGCCCTTTTCAGGAGCACCTCAATGCAGACCAAAGCCTTCGCCGCCCAGTCGGCCACCACGCCCCTCGCGGCCACGACCATCGACCGCCGGGCGCCTGGACCCAAGGATGTGGCGATCGACATTCTGTTCTGCGGCGTCTGCCACAGCGACCTGCACACCGCCCGCAGCGAGTGGCCGGGCACGAAATATCCCTGCGTTCCCGGACACGAGATCGTCGGCAAGATCACCGCGGTCGGCACCGGCGTGACGAAGTTCAAGCCCGGCCAGCTGGTGGGCGTGGGCTGCATGGTGGACAGCTGCCGCACCTGCGCCTCGTGCCAGGAAGGCCTGGAGCAGTATTGCGACGGCCCGGTGGGCTTCACCGGTACCTATAACGGCCCGTTGATGGCGCCGGAAAACACCCATGGCGGCTACAGCGCCGCCATCACGGTGGACGAGCATTTCGTGCTGGCGATCAACCATGCCGAAAAGGACCTGGCGGCGGTCGCCCCGTTGCTCTGCGCCGGCATCACCACATGGTCGCCGCTGAAGCATTGGGGCGCCGGCCCCGGCAAGAAGGTCGGCATCGTCGGCATCGGTGGCCTGGGCCATATGGGCGTGAAGCTCAGTCATGCCCTGGGGGCGCATACCGTCGCCTTCACCACCTCGCCCGACAAGGTGGCCGACGGCAAGGCGCTGGGCGCCGATGAAGTCGTGGTGTCGAAGGATGACGCGCAAATGGCCAGCCACGCCAACAGCTTCGACCTGATCATCAACACCGTGGCGGCGCCGCACAATCTGGACGCCTTTACATCGCTGCTGAAGCGCGACGGCACCATGGTGCTGGTGGGCGCGCCGTCCAGCCCGCACCCCTCGCCCGCCGTGTTCAACCTGGTGTTCAAGCGGCGCGGCATCGCCGGCTCGCTGATTGGCGGCATTCCCGAGACCCAGGAGATGCTGGATTTCTGCGCCAAGCACGGCATCACCTCGGATGTCGAGGTCATCAAGATGCAGGACATCGAGACGGCCTATGCGCGGATGCTGAAAAGCGATGTGAAATATCGCTTCTCCATCGACATGGCGTCGCTGAAGAACAGTTAGTCAGCCGTTTCGAAAAATGATGAACCCCGCGAGGCGACTCGCGGGGTTTTCATTTGACTAGCTGTTGCTGGGCTTGGCCTGCGCCACATGGTGGCGGTGCTTCTTCTTGTGCGGCGACAGCCGGGATTCCAGGTAAGCGACCTTGGTCTTGGTCACCGACAGGTCGGCATTGGCCTGGTCAGCCTTCTGCTCGGCCGCCAGGGCGCGCGCCTTGGCGTCATTGCCCACCGCCAGCGCATTGTTGCCGACACCCCAGGCTTCGTCGGCGCGCGCGGTGGCGACCCCGGCATGACGTTCTGCCGTATCGGCGCTGAGCTGCGCATGTTCCACCGACTCGCGCGTGGCGCAGCCGCCAAGCGTCACACCGAGCGCCAGCATTGCCGCCGCTGCTTTCACTGCCGTTCCGTTCATGCCTGTTCTCCCAAGATGCCCGCTCGCTGGGCGTTGCTAGAAGAGGCAATGAACGGCTGAACCGGTGGCCTTATTGTGGCGCGCACTCGGCAGCAAAAAGGCGATTGGGGAACTTGCGCGGAACTTCAGGCGCCCTTTTCGACCAGTACCACGCCCGAACGCGCCAGCACGGCAAGGCTTTTCTTCAGGTCCTCGCGCGCCGCGTCATTGGCAAGGGCTGCGGCCAGTTCCGCCACGCTATGCGGCTTGCCATTGTGCAGTTGCGACAAGGCGGGCACCAAAGCGCGCGGCACGGTCCACAATTTCCCCACCGCCCTGAACTCGAAATTGTCGCCATAGGGCTGCAGGGTCAGGCGATTCAAGGTCGCCAGCCGCACATGGCTGTCATCGGCGATGGCCGCGAACTGCTCATAAGGCGCGTTGGGCAGGTTGATGTGCGGCGCGTGGCCGATATTGCCATCCCACTGGTGCATGAACTCCGCCATGGCGTCATCACCCAGCACGCTGTCCAGCAGGCCGCGCAGGGTTTTCATCTGCGCCGCCTGGGTGTCCGCGCCCTGCAGCGCCGGCAGGTCGGCGCGCACGGCCGTCTCGCGCCGCAATTTCGACACTGCCCAGCCCAGCAGGTCGATGCCCTTGGGCGGCGTCAGCGACACGGTGAGATGCAGCGACGGCTCGTTCAGCGGGTGCACCACATGCCACCAGCCGCGCGGGATATAGAGCGCATCGCCCTCCTTCATCACCCCTTCCCATACCGGCTCGCCGGTGGGCGGCACGGGCTTTTCGACATCGTCTTCCAGTGGATGGAGACGGGTGGGCTTGTAGACTTTCCAGCGCTTCTTGCCGCTGAGCTGCAGGATGATGGAATCCTGCGGGTCCCAGTGCAGGTCGAACGCCTTCTGGGTATGCCAGGCGGCATACAGATTCGCGTAGGTGTCGGTGTGCAGCGCTTCCTGAAAGACATGCATCAGGCTGCGCAACTTCGGCGACAGCTCCTGCGCATCGTTCAGGATCAGGGTGGCACCTTCGGCCACACACACCGCCAGCCCGCCGGAATCCAGACGCGGCGTCCCCAGCTGCGGCGGCGTGACATAGCGCGACGGATCGAGCGGCTGGCCATCCTTGTAGAGCATCACCCGCGGCGGGCTCAGGCGATGCTGCTCCAGCACGGCGTTGAGATCGTCCCAGCCGAACAGGCCGGCGAAGCGGCTGGCAGGCCCCTGCAGGCGCGCAAAGGACTTGTTCCAGTGGTCGCGCAGGAATTTGTCGCGCGACAGCGGGGCAATGACGGAATCGAAATCCAGCATGGGATCAGCCTAGCGTCCCCGCCGCGCGCTCGCCATAGAGCAGGGTGACGTTGATGCGGCGGTTTTCATAACCGTCCTTGAAGCGGATGGCGTCGGTCTTGTGCAGCAACTCGGAGTCGAAGATCACCGCGCGGTTGGCGCGATAGGGCACGGTGATGGATCTGGCCTGGTTGTCCGCCAGGAAATCGCGGATCGCAGCCTGGTCCCTGTTGAACCTGCTGAAGTCCCAGCTGCGCGGCGCCGGCACGTCCCACACCAGCAGCCCGCCGCTTTGCGGATCGAGATTGGCTTCGTCCGGGGTGATCCAGAAATTGACGTTCACCACCGCATCATCGGCATGGATATGAATGCCTTCCATGCTGCTGTCATACTTGAAGGCCCAGGCATATTTGAGGGGAAGGTCGCCGCAGATTTGCGGAAACACCACGCGGAATTCCTCCGCGATCTGCGCCAGTAGCGGCGCCGAAAAACCGGCTTCCGGAAAGGCGCCCAGATAGCCGCTGTCATAGCCCGTGCGCCATACATTCGAGCCGAGACAAAAGCGGCGCAGGGCAGCCAGCGCCGTATCGGTGAGAAGATCGTCGATCACCACGACCTGCGGGCGATTTTCGCGCCATTGCCGCGCCGCTTCTGGCGCATTGACGGGATTGATGGCGCGCGCCTGTAGCCGCTCGCCGCTCTCGATATGCAGCTTGGAACCGGCTGTGATGCCCTGCCCGCGTTGCCAGGTCTGTTGTTCGGCGTCATGACGCGCCTTGTGCGCCATCTTGTTGCCGCCACCGGGTGACCAGGCGCTCGCTGCATCCCGCCGCTGGGCAGCTTCGTGGAAGGCGGCGAACCAGTCTGCGATCCGGTGCTGCGCCGCCAGTGCCGTGCCCCGCTCATACAGCGCGGCATCGGAATCCGGCTTGAGTTCCAGCACCTGCGCGAAACACGCCGCCGCATCGTCATGAAGGCCAAGCCGCGCCAGCGCCAAGCCGCGCTGGTGCAGGAGGATGACGTTCGCGGGATGCGAAACCAGCACCGGGCCGGCGGCGGCCAGCACCTCGGCAGGACGCTTCAGCCGCAGCAGCACATCGATGCGCAGCTGGGTCAGTTCCAGATCGCCCGGCGTCAGGCCCAAGGCGCCATCGAACGCCGCCAGCGCATCTTCATTGTGCCCGGCGCCGGCCAGCACCAGGGCATAATCCTTCAGCAATGCGGCATCCGACGGGCTTTGCGCCACCGCGCCTTCCAGCAGCGCCAGCGCCTCTGCGATCTGGCCCTGCTGGGCGCGCAGCACACCCAGCGGATGGCAGATATGGGGATTGCCGGGCTGGGCGGCCAGCAGTTGCCGATACAACTGCGCTGCCTCATCCAGCCGGCCCTGCTGGTGCGCGGTCACGGCCTGGTCGAAGAGCGCCTGAAGGTCCATGGCGCTTAATAGACTGGGGATTTGACTGTGTCAGGGGTCAGCGCTTTCGCCTGCCGCGCCCGCCTCACTGCGCTGTCGCGCGGCGGGCTTGGCATTCATTCCAATCCGCCATGGCGGATTGGAATGAATGGTGCGCCCTAGGGGAGTCGAACCCCTCTTGCAGGAATGAAAATCCTGAGTCCTAACCGATAGACGAAGGGCGCCACCGGAGGCGGGCGTGATACCGGCCAAATCCGCCTTTTGCAACCCAAATTAGGCGCTTCCGGGCGCAGCATCCTCGATTTCCAGCTGGACCCGAACCCGGCCGTTCCAGTCGTCCTGCCGCAGCCGTCCAGCGGCATGGATCGCCCTGCCCCGGCTGGCCAGCAGGCCGTCGCCCAAAGGCGTCTGGGCCGCCCGGAAAGCGATGGCGTCCAGGATGCTGCCGTCCCCGCCGGCCAGGCGCAGCTTCACATGGGCGCCGCCCACAATATCGGCAAAGGCCACCCGCACGTCCGGCAGGCCCAGCAGCGGCTCGGCATTGCCCGCGCCGTAGGGTCCGGCCTGGGCGATTTCCTGGGCCAGCGCGATATTGGCCCCGGCTGGCGAGGACACTGCGTCGAGGTACAGGTCGTTGGCCGCCGCCAGCGCGGCCCCCGTGCCGCTGAAACGGTCCTCCACGAAGCGGCGAAAGCCGTCCATCTGCGCCGCCATCAGCGAGAAGCCCGCCGCCATGGCATGGCCGCCGCCATATTCGATCACCCTGGCGTCGGCGGCGGCACGGATGATGCCGCCAAGATCGATGCCGGGAATGGAGCGGGCCGAGCCGCGCCCCATGCCGCCTTCGAAGCCCGCCACGAAGGCCGGCTTGCCGAAGCGTTCCTTCAGCCGTCCCGCCACGATGCCGACCACGCCGGGATGCCAGCCCTCGCCCGACACCAGCACAAAAGGCGCATTGGCCTGGGTGGCGCCCTGGGCCAGCGCTTCTTCCAGAATCTGCTTCTCGATCGCCTGGCGTTCGCGGTTGTGCAGGTCCATCAGCAGCGCGAACTCGGCCGCCTTTTCCGGATCGCGCGCCGTCAGCAGATCCACGCCCAGCGAAGAGCGGCCAACGCGGCCGCCGGCATTGATGCGTGGGCCGAAGACAAAGCCCAGATGGTAGGGCGTGAACGGGCCCTTTGCCCCGGCAACACCGGCCAGCGCCGCCAGACCGGGGCGCGACAGCGCGCCGATCTGGCCCAGCCCGAAGCGCACAAAGGCGCGGTTGACGCCGTTTAGCGGCACCACATCGCAGATCGTCGCCAGCCCCACCAGATCGAGGAACAGGCGCAGGTCCGGTTCGGCAAGGGCGCGTTCTTCATAGAAGCCGCCCGCGCGCAGGTGCCGGTTCAGCGCCACCAGGAACAGGAAGGTGACGCCGGCGGCGCACAGATGACCCAGCCCGGAATGGTCGTCCGGCTGGTTGGGATTGACGTGCGCGATGGCGGGCGGCGAGGCTTCGACGCGGTGATGGTCCAGCACCACCACGTCCAGGCCCAGCGCTTGCGCCTCTTCCAGCGCGGCAATGGCGGCGGCGCCGCAATCCACCGTGATCACCAGTTTCGCGCCTTCGGCGTGCAACACCCGCATGGCATTGGCGCTGGGGCCATAGCCTTCGGTCATGCGGTCGGGAATATAGACGCGCGGGGCCGCGCCCAATGCGGTGAGAAAATCGGACAGCAGCGCCGCGCTGGTGGATCCGTCCACGTCATAGTCGCCGAACACCGCGATGGCTTCGCCGCCGGCCAGCGCCGCGCTCACCCGCGCCACGGCGGCTTCCATGTCCTTCAGCGAATTGGGCTCGGGCAGCAGGTTCTTGAGCTTGGGGGTCAGGTAATCGGCGGCCTGGGCCAGCGTGATGCCGCGCAGCGCCAGCAACCGCGCCAGCACCGGCGAAATCTCGCGCAGCAAGTCACGTTCGATGGTTTCATCAACGGACTTCAGCAGCCAGCGGCGGCCCGTGAAAGAGCGGGCGACGCCGAACGCCGCCGCGCCACGGTCAATGTCCGCTTCAAGCATCCTTGATGCGATGGCGCGCCTTGATCCAGCGCACCGTGCCGGTGGCCGAGCGCATCACAACGCTTTCGGTGGTGTAGAAGCCGCCTTCGCGGTGCACGCCGCGCAGCATCGAGCCGTCGGTGACGCCGGTGGCGGAGAACACCACGTCGCCCGACACCAGTTCCAGCAAGCCGTATTTGCGGTTCAGGTCGGTGACGCCCCACTTGGCGGCGCGGGCGCGCTCGTCATCGTTGCGGAACACCAGCCGGCCCTGCATCTGGCCGCCGATGCAGCGCAAAGCGGCAGCAGCCAGCACGCCTTCGGGCGCGCCGCCGGAGCCGATATACAGGTCCACGCCGGTGGACGGATCGGTGGTTTCTATTATGCCCGCGACATCGCCATCGGTGATCAGCTTCACCGCCGCACCGGCCTTGCGCAGCTTTGCGACCAGGGTTTCGTGGCGCGGACGATCCATCACACAGCAGGTGATCTCGCTCGGCTTCACGCCCTTGGCCCTGGCCAGCGCATTGATGTTGTCGCCGGGCTCGGCATCGATATCGATCAGGCCTTCGGCATAGCCGGGGCCGATGGCGATCTTGTCCATATAGGTGTCGGGTGCATTCAGCATGGTGCCGGGCTCGGCCATCGCCATCACGGCCAGCGCATTGGCCATCGCCTTGGCGGTGAGCGTGGTGCCTTCCAGCGGGTCCAGCGCGATATCGACCGCCAGGCCGCCCTGCCCCACCTTCTCGCCGATGAACAGCATGGGGGCCTCGTCGCGCTCGCCCTCGCCGATCACCACGGTGCCCACGATCGGAAGCTTGTTGAGCTCCCGGCGCATTGCGTCGACCGCGGCCTGGTCGGCGGCTTTTTCCCTGCCGTGGCCGCGCAGCCTAGCTGCCGAGACCGCCGCGCGCTCTGTTACCCTCACGATCTCAAGCGTTAGGATGCGCTCGAGAAGTTGCTGCTGTGGAACGCTAATTGTGACTGACAAACTCGCCCCCCTAAATAGATCATTGGGTCTGGTATCAGCGAGGCGACATCACAACAACAATGAACCCCGTTTAAGGCCGAGATCTCGCCCGGTAACCTTGACCGATTAGGTTAAAGAGCAGCTTTCGTTACCCACCAGCGAGACATTGCTACCGTCAATAATGTCGTTCAGGACTCGCCAAATCTGCCGCTGGACGGCCACAATTTCCATTACGTAACAAGACCGTCGGCGTTTTTCGCGTCGCGCGGTCCCACCAAAATTTTAATGGAGACGCCGACCGTGAGCGAATTTGCAATGATTCGTAATTTTGACGGGCATAAGCTCGTCTTTCTCAGATTCCATAATGCCGATCATATCGTGGTCAGCGAAAATGGCGCTGAGCGCATTTTGGCCAAGTCAATTTGGACGTCGCTTCCATTATGGAATGAGGCGCGAGTCGATAAGATCGCCGGTTGAGACCGGTTGCATCCGCAAACGAAATTGTGACAGCTGCGAGGGAGTGCTCAGCTAAAGTCGCCCATCCGAACCTCTCTTTTCAGACCCGTGGCTAAACGCGTGCCGCGGCTGCGCTGTTCGGCCCTTCATCGCGCGCCGGCGATCCGTCAGCAATGAAAGCAATCGAAAGTATCCGTCGGTTGTTAGTGTCGGCCATTGTCACTTCCCGACCTTGATCCAGGTCTCACTGCCACATATTTCTGGAAGAGTGTGGCACTTTCCTGGAAAATCAAGCCGATTTAGGAGG
>JAQGLO010000010.1 GCA_028292825.1 Alphaproteobacteria bacterium
GTTACGCCATCCAGAGCTATGCCGAGGGACAGGAGCGCTGCGCCGTGGTGCGCGATTTCTGCGGCCATGGCCTGGGCAAGGTGTTCCATGCCCTGCCCAACATCGTGCATTACGGCAAGCCCGGCGGAGGCATTCCCCTGAAGCCAGGCAGGTGTTTCACCATTGAGCCCATGATCAATCTGGGCGGCTATGGCGTGAAGGTGCTGAATGACGGCTGGACCGCGGTGACGCGCGACCGTTCGCTGTCGGCGCAGTTCGAACATAGTGTCGGTGTGACTGAGGACGGCGTTGAAATCTTCACCCTCTCGCCCAAGGGGCTCCACAAGCCCCCGTATCTCTGAAGGCGAAACCTCTGACGGTGTAGCTGGTGTGGCGGAAGCAGGCGGATTTTTCGCGCCCGCCAACAGTGATTCCAAAATCGAACCCGGTCCCGGCGGCCACCGCGAACGCTTGCGGGAGCGTTTCCTCAAGGGCGGCGCCGATGCCATGCCCGACTACGAATTGCTGGAGCTGACGCTGTTCGCGGCCATTCCCCGGCGCGACACCAAGCCCTTGGCCAAGGCGCTGCTGGCGCGCTTCGGCTCGTTTGCCGAAGTCATTGCGGCGCCCCGCGCCCGGCTGCTGGACGTGAAAGGCGTGGGCGAAAGCGTCGTGGCGCATCTGAAGATCGTGGAAGCGGCGGCGCACCGCCTGTCCAAGACCAAAGTTATCGGACGCCCGGCGCTGTCGAGCTGGGCGGCGCTGCTGGATTACTGCACCGCCGCCATGGCCCGCGAACAGGCCGAAGCCTTTCGTGTGCTGTTCCTGGACCGCAAGAATATCCTGATCGCCGACGAGGTGCTGAATCGCGGCACCATCGACCACACCCCGGTCTATCCGCGCGAGATCGTCAAGCGGGCGCTGGAGCTGTCAGCCTCCGCCCTCATCCTGGTGCACAACCATCCCAGCGGAGATCCTACGCCATCGCGCGCCGACATCGAGATGACGCGCGAGATCGAAAAGGCCGCCAAGGCGCTGGGCATCGCCGTGCACGATCACCTGGTGATCGGACGCGGCGGCCATGCCAGCTTCAAGTCGCTGGGACTGCTTTAGCGCGCCGCCGCCGTAACGGCGATTTCCACCTTGGCGTCGCGCAGCAGCTTGGCCACCTGGACGAAGGCGCGGGCCGGATAGGGCGGCTTGAAATAGCCGGCATAGACCGTGTTCACGGCCGCGAAGTCCGCCACATCGGTGACATAGACGGTGACCGACACGGCATCGTCCAGGGTCAGGTGCGCCGCCGCCAGGATGGCCACCACATTGTCGAGGCAGCGTTTGGTCTGGGCGGTGACGTCCTGTTTGGAATAGTCGATCTTGCCTTCGGGATCGAAGGGCAGTTGGCCGGAGACGAACACCAGCCCGCCCGCCTTGATGGCCTGCGAATAGGGCCCGATCGCCTTGGGGCCGGCATCGGTCTGGATCGCGGTCTTGTCAGCCAAAGCCGGGGCCGTCAGCGCCAGCAAACCCAGCGCGGCAAGCGGAAAACGCATGAAATCCCCCTGTTTTGCGGCCATGAGAACCGCCTTTTGCCCGCTTTGCAATGGCGGGGCCCGCTTGATAGAAGCCCCTCTCAAGGAGAGCATCATGATCCCCCGCTATTCCCGCGAACCGATGGTCGCCATCTGGTCGCCCGAGACCAAGTTCCGCATCTGGTTCGAGATCGAGGCCCATGCCACCGACGCGCTGGCGGCGCTGGGCGTCGTGCCGAAGGACGCCGCCGCCAAGATCTGGGAGAAGGGCCGCGACGCCAAGTTCGATGTCGCGCGGATCGACGAGATCGAGCGCGAGGTCAAGCATGACGTCATCGCCTTCCTCACCCATCTGTCCGAGATCGTCGGCCCCGAAGCGCGCTTCGTCCACCAGGGCATGACGTCGAGCGATGTGCTGGACACCTGCCTCAATGTCCAGCTGATGCGCGCCGCCGATATCCTGATCGCCGATGTCGAGGACCTGCTGACCGCGCTGAAGAAGCGCGCCATGGAATACAGGATGACGCCCACCATCGGGCGCAGCCATGGCATCCATGCCGAGCCCACCACCTTCGGCGTCAAGCTGGCGACCTATTATGCCGAATTCAGCCGCGCCCGCGCGCGCCTGCTGGCGGCCAAGGACGAGATCTCCACCTGCGCCATTTCCGGCGCCGTCGGCACCTTCGCCAATATCGATCCGCGGGTGGAAGAACATGTGGCGGCCAAGATGGGCCTCAAGGTCGAGCCGGTGTCCACCCAGGTGATCCCGCGCGACCGCCATGCCGCCTATTTCGCGGCGCTGGGCGTAGTGGCGTCTTCGCTGGAGCGGCTGGCGGTGGAAATCCGCCACCTGCAGCGCACCGAAGTTCTGGAAGCGGAAGAGTATTTTTCTCCGGGCCAGAAAGGCTCGTCGGCCATGCCGCACAAGCGCAATCCGGTGCTGACGGAAAACGTCACCGGCCTGGCCCGCATGGTGCGCAGCGCCGTGATCCCGGCGCTGGAGAATGTGGCGCTGTGGCATGAGCGCGATATCAGCCATTCATCCGTCGAGCGTTACATCGGCCCCGACGCCACCATCACTTTGGACTTTGCCCTGGCCCGCATGACCGGGGTGATGGAAAAGCTGGTGGTCTATCCCGACAAGATGCAGGCCAATCTCGACCTCACCCACGGCCTGGTGCACAGCCAGCGCGTCATGCTGGCCCTGACCCAGGCGGGTTTCGCGCGCGAGGACAGCTACCGGCTGGTGCAGAAGAACGCCATGCGCGCCTGGAACAAGGAAGGCGACCTGCTGGACCTGTTGAAAGCCGATCCGGAAGTGTCCAAGGCGCTGACCACCGAGCAGCTCGAAGCCATGTTCGACCTGGGTTACCACCTCAAGCGGGTGGACGTGATCTTCCAGCGGGTGTTCGGGTAACTACTTGGTCACCGCCGCCACGGCCGCATCCAGGCACTCGGCCATCTTGTCGCGGATGACCTTGTCGGACACCGAGACATCCAGCTCGCCGCGCAACTTGCGGAAGACATCCTCGTCGCCTTTTTCCTGGAAGTCGGCGGCGATCACGGCGTCGGCCAGGTCTTCGGCCGCCTGCCCGGTCATGCCCTTGAGCCCCGCCGCCCACAGCCCAAGTGCGCGATTGCGCCGCGCCTCGACCTGAAAGCGCAGTTCCGCGTCATGCGCCCACTTGTTTTCGAACGCCTTGCCGCGCTCGTCCATCCCGTTTGCCATGTCCAACTCCCTGTTTTCTCTGGGTATTTCGCATAATGCCACGCGATCATGTCAGGATTGGGCCATGCCCGCTTCAGGATGTGGGTATGCGGCGCAGCATCATTGCCGCCAACCCGCACAATCCGGTAGATTTGGGGTGCTGGGGCCGCAGGCGGAGCCGCCCCTTTTTGCTTTTAGCAAGGACAAAGCCATGAAGCGCCGCCGCATCATCTATGAAGGCAAGGCCAAGATCCTTTACGAAGGAACCGAGCCCGGCACCGTCATCCAGTATTTCAAGGACGACGCCACCGCCGGCAACGGCGCCAAGAAAGATACCATCGAGGGCAAGGGCGTCCTCAACAACCGCATCAGCGAATATCTGATGACCCAGCTGGCCGGGATCGGCGTGCCGACGCATTTCGTGCGCCGCCTGAACATGCGCGAGCAGCTGATCAAGGAAGTCGAGATCATTCCGCTGGAAGTCGTGGTGCGCAATGTCGCCGCCGGTTCGATGAGCAAGCGCCTTGGGATCGAGGAAGGCACCGCCCTGCCCCGCTCCATCATCGAATATTACTACAAGAATGACGGCCTGAACGATCCGTGGGTCAGCGAAGAGCATATCACCGCGTTCGGCTGGGCCTCGCCGCAGGACCTGGACGACATGGTCAACCTGACCATCCGGGTGAACGACTTCCTGTCGGGGCTTTTCCTGGGCGCTGGCATCAAGCTGATCGACTTCAAGCTGGAGTTTGGCCGGCTGTGGGAGAATGACTATATGCGGATCGTGCTGGCCGACGAGATCAGCCCGGACAATTGCCGCCTGTGGGACGTCACCACCAACGAGAAACTGGACAAGGACCGTTTCCGCCGCGACCTGGGCGGCGTCGTGGAAGCCTATTCGGAAGTCGCGCGGCGCTTGGGAATCATGCCCGAATCGGTGCAAGGCGAGAACAAAGGTCCCGTCCTCGTCCAATAGAGAGTTGCCGTGAAAGCCCGCGTTTTTATTACTCTAAAAAATGGCGTCCTGGACCCCCAGGGCAAGGCCATTGGCCATGCCCTGAACGGGCTAGGCTTCGGCAGTGTCGGCGAAGTGCGCCAGGGCAAGGTGATCGACCTGGAACTGTCGGGCAGCGATGCGGAGGCGGCCAAGGCCGACCTCAAGGCGATGTGCGAAAAGCTGCTCGCTAACACCGTGATTGAGAAGTACGAGATCGAACTGAAGGGCTAGCCCTTCATGCCGCGCGCGAAAAACTGGATGGCCGGGTCGCGCTTGGTTTCACCGCTGACCGGCCATGGTGAGGTTCCGACGTGAAATCCGCCGTCATTGTTTTTCCCGCTGCCAACTGCGACCGCGACGCCAAGACGGCGCTGACCCAGATGACCGGGAAAGAACCGCACATGGTCTGGCACCAGGACAGCGAACTGCCCGATGTCGACCTGGTGGTGCTGCCGGGCGGGTTTTCCTATGGCGATTACCTGCGCTGCGGCGCCATGGCCAACCAGTCCAGCATCATGGGCGCCATCAAGGCCCATGCCGACAAGGGCGGCGCGGTGCTGGGCATCTGCAATGGCTTCCAGGTGCTGACCGAGGCCGGCCTCCTTCCCGGCGCGCTGATGCGCAATGCGGGGCTCAAATTCCTTTGCAAGCCCGTGGGGCTGACGGTGGAGGAGACGCAATCGTCCTTCACCCGAAAATATGACAAGGGCCAGGAAATCCACATTCCCATCGCCCATGGCGAAGGCAATTACTATGCGGATGAGGAAACGCTGGACCGGCTGGAAGGCGAAGGCCGGGTGGTGTTTCGGTACACGGACAATCCCAACGGCTCGGCCCGCGATATCGCCGGCATCCTCAACGAAAAGCGCAATGTGCTGGGCCTGATGCCGCATCCCGAACGGGTGGTGGACGATGCGCTGGGCGGCACCGACGGCCGCGCCATTTTCCAGAGCCTGATCGAAGCCCTTTCATGAGTTTTCCGGTATGACCAAAATTACTCCGGCGCTCGTCAAGGAGCACGGACTCTCTGACGCTGAGTACAAGAAGATTCTGGGCCTGATGGGCCGCGAGCCCTCCTTCGTGGAGCTGGGCATCTTCAGCGTGATGTGGTCGGAGCATTGCTCCTACAAATCCACCCGCTTCCACCTGAAGAAGCTGCCGACCAAGGCGCCGTGGGTGATCCAGGGTCCGGGCGAGAATGCCGGCGTCATCGATATCGGCGACGGCGATGCCTGCATCTTCAAGATGGAATCGCACAACCATCCCAGCTTCATCGAACCCTATCAGGGCGCGGCGACCGGCGTGGGCGGCATCATGCGCGACGTCTTCACCATGGGCGCCCGGCCCATCGCCATGATGAACGCGCTGCGCTTCGGCGAGCCGTCGCATCCCAAGACGCGGCACCTGGTCAATGGCGTGGTGCATGGCATCGGCGGCTACGGCAACTGCATGGGCGTGCCCACCGTGGGCGGCGAAGTGAATTTCCATCGCAGCTACAACGGCAACATCCTGGTCAATGCCATGTGCGTCGGCCTGGCGCGGCAGGACAAGATTTTCCTCAGCGCTGCCAAGGGTGCGGGCAACCCGGTGGTCTATATCGGCTCCAAGACGGGCCGCGACGGCATCCATGGCGCCACCATGGCGTCAGCCGAATTCGACGACGCCTCGGAAGAAAAGCGCCCAACCGTGCAGGTCGGCGATCCCTTCACCGAGAAGCTGCTGCTGGAAGCCTGTCTGGAACTGATGGCGACCGACGCCATCATCGCCATCCAGGACATGGGCGCGGCGGGGCTGACGTCTTCGTCGGCCGAAATGGGCGACAAGGGTGGCTCCGGCATCGAGCTCGACCTCGATCACGTGCCCCAGCGCGAAGCCAACATGACGGCCTATGAGATGATGCTGTCGGAATCCCAGGAACGCATGCTGGCGGTGCTGAAGCCGGGCCGCGAGGCCCAGGCCGAAGCCATCTTCAAGAAATGGGAACTGGATTTCGCCGTCATCGGCATCACCACCGACACCAGCCGCCTTGTGGTCAAGCACAAGGGCGAAGTGGTGGCCGACATGCCGATCACCGCGCTGTCGGATGAAGCACCAGTCTATGAGCGCCCCTATACCGAACGCGCGCCCGTCACCGGCGCGCCCGCCTATGACAAATCCAAGCCGGTGCTGGCGTCGCTGAAGACCATCCTGGCCTCACCCGACATGGCCTCGCGCCGCTGGGTCTGGGAGCAGTATGACCACACCGTGATGGCGGACACCGTGCAGGTGCCGGGCGGCGACGCCGCCGTGGTGCGCGTGCATGGCACCAACAAGGCGCTGGCCATCACCACCGACGTGTCGCCGCGCTATTGCCGCCCCGACCCGTTCGAGGGCGGCAAGCAGGCCGTGGCCGAAGCCTGGCGCAACCTGACCGCGGTCGGCGCGCTGCCGCTGGCCGTCACGGACAATCTCAACTACGGCAATCCGCAGAAGCCCGAAATCATGTGGGAAATCGTCGCCGGCATCGACGGCATCGGCGCCGCCTGCCGGGCGCTGGATTTCCCGGTGATCGGCGGCAACTGCTCGCTGTACAACGAGACCAATGGCGAAGGCATCCTGCCCACCCCCGCAATCGGCGCAGTGGGCCTGATGCAGGATGTCAGCAAGATGGCGACCGTGGCGTTCAAGCGCGCGGGCGACGTGGTGATCGTGATCGGCGAAACGCGCGGCCATCTGGGCCAGTCCATCTATCTGCGCGAGATCGAGGGCCGCGAAGAAGGCGCCTCGCCGCCGGTCGATCTGGCTGTCGAACGCAAGAACGGCGATTTCGTGCGGGGGCTGATCGAAGCCGGCCGTGTGGACACCGTGCATGACTGTTCCGATGGCGGCCTGCTGGTGGCGATTGCCGAGATGGCTTTGCCGCGCGGCATCGGCGCCTCGGTCGGCCTGGCCGGCTTGCCGGACGCAATCCCCTTCTGGTTCGGTGAGGACCAGGCGCGTTACGTGATCGCGACGCCCTTTGCCGAAGCGGAGAAGATTGTTGCCGAGGCCCGCGCCGCCGGTATCACCGTGGCCGAGCTGGGCAAGACCGGCGGCGATCTGGTGACATTGGACGACAAGAACAGCATCGCGGTCGCCGAGCTGAAGGCCGGTTTTGAAGGCTGGTTCCCGAAATTCATGGCGGGCGAGGAAATCCCCGTTACCAACTAACACCTCACCATGGGAGGGCTTGACCCGCCCATCCGACTTTGCCCAGCGTGAAGTTGGATGGCCACCTCAAGGGCGGCCATGGTGAATAGAGGAGAATATCCATGGGCATGAAAGGCACGGACATCGAGGCCTATATCAAGGCCGCCTTCCCCGATGCGGACGTGGAAATGAAGGACCTGGCCGGTGACGACAATCACTGGGCCGCGACCGTTACGTCGAGCGCCTTCAAGGGCAAGACCCGCGTGGCACAGCACCAGATGGTCTATGCGTCGCTCCAGGGCAACATGGGCGGCGTGCTGCATGCGCTGCAGCTGACCACGGTTGTGAAGGACTGATCATGGCCGCTCCCGTCCGTGCCGGCGCCGTTGCCGTGGCCACCCTGGCCCTGGGCTCCATGGCGCTGGGCGCGGTGGCGGTGGGGGCGATGGCGATCGGCGCGGTGGCCATCGGCAAGCTGACGATCAAGCGCGTCCGCATTCACCGGCTGGAAGTGGACGAGCTGGTGATCCGCAAGCAGCAGCCCCCGCAGGACTAGTCGAACAGGTCGCCCCAGCCGCGTTTTTTCACGCGGCGATATTCGTCCTTGTCGCGCGTCGCCACGAATTGCGCCCGCAAGCCATCGCCATCACACAGCTTGAAGGTCAGGCCGGGCTTGCTCTCCAGCGGCGAGGCAAGGATGCGCGCAGCGTTGTACTGTATCGGTTCACGCGTCACGGCGACATAACTGTAGCGCTCATCCTCGAACGGCACCGTCGCGCCTTTCAGCGCCATATGCTCGCGGCTGCGCGCCAGGCGCTGGGAGAAATGGCACCAGTCATCCCCCGTCATGGGGCACACATTGTCATGGGTACAGGGCGCCGCCACACGCGCGCCCGCGTCGATCAGCGCGGCGCGTGCCTGCCGGATGCGGGCAAAGCCGGCGGGCGTGCCGGGTTCGATCAGCACCAGCATCTGCTCCGTCACCCGCCACAGGCCGGTGGCGATAGCGGCGGCGTTGGCCTCGGGCTGTTCGGCCAGCACATAGCTGGCAATTACCAGGTCGGTCTGCGGCATGCCCGTGCCCAGGTCGCCGGCAACAATCTCGGCGTCCATCCCGCCGGCATCGGCCAGTTGCCGCGCCAGGGTGCGCAAGGCGGGGTTGCTGTCCAGCATGGTGATGGCGCCAAGTTCCGGCCATATGCCGCGCGCCGCCCAGGCGGCCGTGCCGGGGCCGGCGCCGATATCCAGCAGGCCTGTGGGGGCGAAATCCGGCACCGCTTCCGCCACCAGCGCAAACACCGCGGCGCAGGCGGCGAAGGTGGCGGGCATGCGGGCCACGGCATAGGCCAGGGCGTCGGCAGCGCTGATGATGCCGCCCGATGTTTCACCGCTGCGATAGCCGGCCGACATCTTGTCCGCACGCGCGGCAAGGTCTTTGCGGCTGACGCCTTCCAGCATTGCGTCCAGGGCGGCGGTCAAAACAGGCGGGAAAATCATGAAAATCCGGCAATTGCGGGGGTTTGCTTGGCGCGTTTTGGCCGTCTTGACCCTTTGCGCCCCCGTGCTTAGATCATGGATGAAATTCCCGCGCGAGAGTTCCGCATGACCGATGTCCAGACCCGCATTGCCGATGACGTGAAGGCCAACGACGTGCTGCTCTACATGAAGGGCACGCCGGCCTTTCCGCAGTGCGGCTTCTCGGCCGTAACGGTGCAGATCCTGGGTCATGTCGGCGTGAAGTTCAAAGCCGTGAACGTGCTGGAAGACGCCGATGTGCGCGAAGGCATCAAGGCCTTCTCCAACTGGCCGACCATCCCCCAGCTCTATGTGAAGGGCGAGTTCGTGGGCGGCGCCGACATCATCCGCGAGATGTTCGAGCAGGAAGAGCTGGTGCCGTTCCTGGAACAGCACGGCGTCACGCTGGAAACCGCCTAGCGTCCGAAGTGCCGCTCCCATACCGGGGCAATCGCCGGGCGCCGTGATACCGCGTCCGCCAGCGCCATCAGGCGCGGCAGGTTGGCCAGCCGCCAGTCCGGCTCATGGCCCCAGCGCGAGAACATGGCGGCATAGATATCCAGCAGCGAAAAGCCGTGCGCCAGCAGGAACGGCCCGGCGATCATGCGCTCGATGATCAGCAGCCTTTCGCGGATGCGTTCCCGCGCCGCGGTGCGCAGCGCCTCTTCGCCCGCCTGCGGCACGAAGCGTTCGGGATAATCGGCGATCTCGACCATCGGATAGATTTCATCGGCCATGAAGGCCAGCCAGCGATAGGCCTGGGCGCGCGCCTTGCTGGCCTGCGGCGGCAGCAGCCGGGCCTGGGGAAAGTAATCCGCCAGGGTGAGCAGGATGGCGGCGGATTCGGTGATGATCTCGCCTTCGGAGATGCGCAGCGCCGGCATCTTGCCGCTGGGGTTGATGGCCAGGAAGGCGGGCTGGCGCTGTTCGTTTTTCTCCAGCGACACCAGCTCGAAATTGTAGGGCGCGCCGGCTTCGGCCAAGGCCGCTTCAGCGCTGAACGCCCCCGAACCCAGATCGCCATAGAGCGTGAACATCATTGATCCTTTTTGGCGATCCTCTTGAACACCAGGTCGCGCTCCTCGCGGCGGCTGACATAGCCGATGATGCGGCCCTTTGCGTCGCGCTGGAAGATGTCGCGGCTGCGGGGCTGCCCCGGCACAAACAGGACATCGGCCAGCTCGGCCTTCAGTTCGGTGGGCGCACGCCCCTGCCGGATGAGCAGCAGCTTTCCGCCCTGCTTGGCGATGGCATAATCCAGCCCCGGCCCACCGCTGTAATGGCCGACATATTGGTCGGTAAGGGACCCCGGCAGCATGACGGCGGGCGGATCCTGCCGTGTCGCCAGCACCGCCATGGACAGAAGCTTCCAGTCTTCTTGTCCATTTTTGGGGCCGCGCTTCACCCAGCTGGTGGTGGTGCGGTACTGGGCGTGCAGGTGCTGGCCGTGATAATTTTCATATTCATCGGCGATGAAGCTGGCCGTGGCGACAGACCCATCCACCTTCGCCTTCCAGTCGATCACCTGGATATACCCGCTGGCGCCGGGCGGCAGCGGCTTGATCTGGGCGACCGACGCAGCCTTGTCGGTGACGGCGCCCGCCTCGTCCGACATCACCATCTGGTCGTCCAGGATATCGGCCCAGACCTGCGCCTTGCCCGGCGCAATGGCGTCCTGCAGCGCCTGGGCCTTCTGTTTCAAAAGAGCGCCGGTGTCTTGGGCAGAGGCCCCAGCGCAACCCAGCAACAGCATCGCCGCAATCGTGAATCTCATGGAGAGCCTCCCGCGTCGGACCAAGCATGCAACAAAAAAGCCCGGTGTTTCCACCGGACTTTTTGCATTCGTATAGCCGCGTTTAGCGCGAATAGAATTCGACGATCAGATGCGGTTCCATCTGCACGGCATACGGCACATCCGCCAGCTTGGGGGTGCGCAGCAGCTTGGCCGACTTGGATTCCGCCACTTCGATGTAATCAGGGGTGTCGCGTTCGCCACTCTTGCCGGCTTCCAGCACCAGCGCCATCTCGCGCGCCTTGTCCGATAGTTCCAGCGTGTCGCCTTCCTTGACGTGATAGGAGGCGATGGTGACGCGGCGGCCGTTCACCTTCACATGACCGTGGCTGACGATCTGGCGGGCGGCAAACGGAGTCGGCACGAACTTGGAGCGGTACACGACCGTGTCCAGGCGGGTCTCGAGCAGGCCGATCATGTTCTCGCCGGTGTCACCGGGGCGGCGGGCCGCATCGGTGTAGTATTTGCGGAACTGGCGCTCGGTGATGTTGCCGTAATAGCCCTTCAGTTTTTGTTTGGCCTGCAGCTGGGTGCCATAGTCCGACAATTTCTTGGCGCGACGCTGGCCGTGCTGGCCGGGACCATAGGAGCGCTTGTTGACCGGGCTCTTGGGACGGCCCCACAGGTTTTCGCCAACGCGGCGGTCCAGCTTGTACTTCGAGTTTTGGCGCTTGCTCATCTTGGGCTTTCCGTGAATTTCGGTTCCGGCGTGTCCGGAAAGGCGCGCACTTATACGGATGGTTCTGGGCCTGTCAAACC
>JAQGLO010000169.1 GCA_028292825.1 Alphaproteobacteria bacterium
GCTGTCGCCATAGGCCTCGATGGCGTCCAGCTCGGCCGGGGTGAAGGCGTCCGCCCAGGCGGTGAAGGTCTGGGTGGCGAGGCGGTTTTCGTCCTGGATGCTCATGGCGGCGCGAAAATAGGGCGCGCCTTGTGCGCTGTCCATCGGGGCCGCCATGCCAAGACTGCGGGGCGATTTTCGCCCCGGCCATGCTAGCGTTTGGCGATGGCCTCCCCCGGCGCGCAGTCGCGCGCACATCAGGGGGAGGTGGCCGTAGCTGGCTCTCGAGCCAGCGAAGGTCGGAGGGGCAAAGTGCAAACCAAGACGATATACGGACGGCATTACGCGCTGGCGGTGGTCGCGATCATTTTCGTGGCGCTGCTGGCGGCGGCGGGGCTGCGCTCGACCCCCGGCGTGTTGATGGTGCCCTGGGGCGCCGCCTTTGGCTGGTCGCGCGGCACCATTTCGTTCGCGGCGGCGACCGGCATCCTGCTGTTCGGCCTGACAGGACCTTTTGCGGCAGCGGCGATGCAGCGTTTTGGCGTCCGCGCCACTATGATCGCAGCGCTGGCCTTGATGGGCCTGTCATCGACGGCCAGCCTGTTCATGACATCGTCCTGGCAACTGGTGCTGACCTGGGGCGTGGCATCGGGCATCGGGTCGGGCTGCATCACCGGCGTCTTGGGCGCCATCATCGTCAATCGCTGGTTTGTCACCAATCGCGGACTGGTGATGGGGTTGTTCGCGGCCTCCACCTCCACCGGCACCTTGGTGTTCCTGCCGATCCTGTCGGCCATCGCCCAGGGCCATGGCTGGAAGCCGGTGGTGATCTGTGTCGCGGTGGCGATGGTGCTGTTGATCCCGGTGGTGTTCTTCCTGCTGCCGGAATGGCCGGCAGATGTGGGCCAAACACCGTTCGGGGCCGATCCGGATCATCCCGCCGAGGTCCGCAGCACCGGCAATCCGCTGAAAACAGCGTTCAGTGCGCTGGGCGAAGGCATGAAGAGCCGCGATTTCTGGCTGCTGGCGATCACGTTTTTTGTCTGCGGCTTCACCACCAACGGGCTGGTGGGCACCCACATGATCGCGCTGTGCCACGATCACGGCATGGAGGCGGTGGCGGCCGGCGGACTGCTGGCCATCATGGGGCTGTTCGATTTGGTGGGCACCACGGCGTCGGGCTGGCTGACCGACCGCGTCGATCCCCGCAAATTGCTGTTCGCCTATTATGGCCTGCGCGGTCTCTCACTGATCTACCTGCCCTTCGCCGATTTCAGCTTTTACGGCCTGTCGCTGTTCGCGGTGTTTTTCGGGCTGGACTGGATCGCCACCGTGCCGCCGACCCTGGCCATCGCCAACCGGGCCTTCGGGACCAAGAAGGCGCCGATCATGTTCGGCTGGATTTCGGCCAGCCACCAGATCGGCGCCGCTTCGGCCGCCCTGTTCGCCGGGGTGTCGCGCACAGCGACGGGCTCGTACCTGGACTCCTTCGTCATCGCCGGTTTCGTGGCCGTGATCGCCGCCTTCCTGGCGCTGGGCATGAAAGGCCCGGCACCGGCACCCGTGGCAGCCTAGGCCCGGCAGGAATTGCCGCCGGCCGGAAACCGCCTTCCGAACACTGTTTAACCAATTGATTTATCAGCAGTCTTTCTATGCCAAGACCGGCACGGAACTGGCAAGGACGCACGCGACCAAAGAAGGCAGAAGCCCGAATGCGCCGCGCACCCTTTTATATCCGCCTTGCCGCTCTTGTTGTGGGCGCTGCCATGGCAGCCTCCCCCGCCTTCGCCTTCTCCCGGGTCAAGGACCTGGTCGAGGTGCAGGGCATTCGCGACAATATGCTGGTCGGCTATGGCCTGGTGGTCGGCCTAAACGGCACCGGCGACAGCCTGAAGAACGCGCCTTTCACCCAGCAGTCCATCCAGACCATGCTGGAACGGCTGGGCGTCAACACCCGCGGCCAGGTGATGCAGACCAAGAATGTCGCCGCCGTGATGGTGACCGCTTCGCTTCCCGCCTTTGCCGCCCCCGGCAGCAAGATCGACGTCTCGGTCTCGGCCATGGGCGACGCCAAGAATCTGCAGGGTGGCACGCTTCTGGTCACGCCGCTGTTCGGCGCCGACGGACAGATCTATGCGCTGGGCCAGGGCCCGGTCGCCATCGGCGGCTTCTCCGCCTCCGGCGATGCCGGCAGCGTGACGCGCGGCGTCCCCACCGCGGGCCGCATCGCCAACGGCGCCAGCGTGGAAAAGGAAACCGGCTTCAAGCTGGCCAGCCTGGATGTGCTGAAGCTGTCGCTGCACAATCCCGACCTCACCACCTCCAGCCGCATCGCCAAGGCGGTGAACGCCTATCTGGGCGGCGGCAGCGCCAAGGCGCTGGATCCCAGCAATGTCGAATTGTCGGTACCCGCCAACTATCCGGGCGGCGTCATGGCTCTGCTCACCGACATCGAGCAGGTCCGCGTCGATCCTGACCAGCCCGCCAAGGTGATCATCGACGAGAATTCCGGCGTTATCGTGATGGGCTCGGACGTGCGCATCTCCACCGTGGCGATCGCCCAGGGCAACCTGACGATCAAGGTCACCGAGACCCCGCAGGTGTCGCAGCCTTCGCCCTTCTCCAACACCGGCACCACCACCACCGTGCCGCGCACCAGCATCCAGGTCGACGACAGCAAGGGCAACCGCATGACCGTGCTGCATGACGGCGTGTCGCTGCAGCATGTGGTGGATGGGCTCAATGCGCTGGGCGTCGGTCCGCGCGATGTGATCTCCATCCTGCAGGCCATCAAGGCGGCCGGCGCGCTGCAGGCCGACATCCAGGTCATTGGTTAAGGAGGGAGCTGATGGACGCGAACATCTCATCCGCCATGTCGATGGCCCAGCCGGCGCTGCCGACCGCGCCCCGCCCCACCGCCGATATCTCCAAGGCCTCCAAGGCCGCCAAGGACTATGAAAGCGTGTTCATCGCCCAGTTCCTGGGCTCCATGTTCTCCGGCATCAAGAGCGACGGCATCACCGGCGGCGGCCAGGGCGAGGAAATGTTCCGCTCCATGATGGTCGACCAGTATGCCAAGGGCCTTACCGCGCGCGGCGGCTTCGGCCTGGCCGACAAGATGCAGGCCGAGCTGCTCAAGCATCAGCAAGTCACGGTGCAGTGATGAATGATGAGCCCCGCATCGAACGCCTGATTTCCATGGCCGAGCGGCTGATCGTGGCGCTGGAAAGCGACATCGATTCGCTGAAGGCGGGCCGCACCGGCGCGCTGATGACCGCCGATCCCGAAATCCAGAAACTCACCGCCATCTATGGCCGCGAGGCGCAGGGCTTCGATCCGCGCATCGCCCAGGCGGCGCCGCCGTCGCTGCGCCAGCGCTTTGTCGCCATCACCGCCAAATTCCGCGAAGTCTTGCAGATGCATGCCCGCATGATCACGCGGGTGAAGAATGCCAGCGAAGGCATCGTCCATGCCATCGCCCGCGAGGTCGAGCGCGCCAACGCGCCGATGCGCACCTACGGCCCGCGCCCGGGCTATGCGCCGCAAAGCAGCGGCGCGATGGTCTTCAACAAGGTCGTTTAAAGCGCTGGGTCGTCCCGGCCTCACATCGCGCTTGAACGCGCGATGTGCGGCGCGCTGTTGCGGCGCGCTGTTACCCGCCGAGCCCCTGGAGCGCGCTGAGCAGGCTGGAAGTGGAACTGCCGCTGCTGCCGCCGCTGGAGATGATCTGCTGGATATTGGCCACCGCATTGCTGGGATCGGCATTCATCAGCGACAGCGCCATATTGTAATTGGAAAGCTGGGAGACGGTGGCGCTGTTGGCGCTGCCGCTGGTATTGCCCACCTTGGTGGTGCTGGGCGGCGGCGTGTTGGTGGTCTGGTACGTGCTCTGGAGACTGGACAGCACGCCCAAAAGAGTCGAGCGCGCCATGTCGGCGCCGGTCTTGGTGGAGATGTCCAGCGGACCGGTGATGCCGCCGGTCAGGCCCAGTCCATAGGTGGTCTTCACGGCCGTGCTGGTCGGCGTGGCGCTGGTGGCGGTCTTGCTGCCGGTGGTGGGCGCGGTGAGGACACCGGCGGAAATGCCCAGCCGCGACAAAGCGTCGAAGTTGCCCGGGCCCGGCACCAGATTGACGGTCTGGCCGGCATTGATGGTGAGCGACATGGTCTCGCCGGCGCTGCCATAGCTCACCGCCGCCTTGCCGATGGTGCCCAGCTGGGCGTTGATCTTGGTCACCAGCGAGTCATAGGTCTCGCCCTGGTCGATGGTGATGGTGGCGGTGCGGGCGGCCGTGCCCTGGATCTGAAGCTGGAAGCTGTCGCCCGCCCGCAGGGTGGTCTGGTTGGTCAGGTCCACCGACTGGTTGAGAGTGATGGCGCCGCGCGGCAGGCCCAGCGCGTCCAGCACACTGGAGCCCTGGGTATCCACCGCCAGCCCGGCGCCGCTGGAGACGCCGTCGGCGCCGCCGAACTGCTTGGTCCATTTTACCGTGCCATCGACGTTCAGCGCCGAGGCGAAGGCATTGTTGACATTCTGCACGCTGCGCTGGGCCCCGGCAAAGGTGCCGGTGGTGGTGCCCGCGACATAGACGGTGCCGTCCGGTCCCACCGTGACGGCGCCGGCCGTGTCGGTGCTGGAGGTGCCGATATAGCTGACGGTGTTGGCGGTGACGCTGCTGCCATTGTCGGTGAGGCTGGAGACAAAGGCATCAATGCCGCCGGCGGCCGCCGCCGCGACCGTGGCGCCGCCGCCGGTGAGATTGGGATTGCTGGTGGCGCCTGAAACATAGACCTTGCCGTTCGACACAGTCAGCCCGCCGATGGCGCCGCCGGCCTGCAGCGCGCCCAGGTCCTGGGTCCAGAGCGGCGCACTGGTGATGTCGCCGCCGGCATATTTGGACACCACGGCATGGCCGTTCTGGGTCGAGGCGACAAACAGGTTGCCGCTGGAATCGGTGGCGGTGGCGGCCACGCTGTCGGCGCCGGTGGTGCCGAACTGGTTTTCGGCCAGGACCTTGCCCTTGGAATCCAGCTTGACCAGGAAGGCGTCGCCCTTGCCCTGTGCCGTCTGGCCCGCGCCGATCACGCCGCCCGAAACGCTGCCGCCGATATAGATGTTGCCGGAGGCATCGACGCTGACGGCATTGGACTGGTTGGTGGCCAGGGTCTGGATCTGCTTGATCCAGCTCTGCTCGCCATTGGTGTCGTAGCGCGCCACGAAGCTGTCATTGTTGCCGTTGGAGACCGAGGTCGTCATCAACTGGCTGGTGGAGGCGCCGGTGACGACGACGCCGCCCGACGGGTCGAGCGCCAGGCCATAGGCATTGGCGGTACCGCCCGAGCCCAGCAGGTTCTGCCACACCACATTGCCGGCGGAATCATACTTGGTGAGATAGGTGTCCTGGCTGCCCTGGTTGATCTGGCTGGTGCCGAAATCGCCGGTGGAGGTGCCGATGACATAGACATTGCCGCTGGAATCCACCGCCGTGGCATTGGCCGAGGTGATGCCGCCGACATTGCCTTGGTTGACGCTGAAGGTGGCGGTGGGGCTGCTGCCATCCAGGCCTGACAGCTTGGTCAGGCGGCCCGTCTGGTCCGCGGCCGATGTGGTGGTGGCGCTGGTGGCGGAATTGGTGACGGTGTTGGTTTCGGTGGCGAGGCCGGAATTGCCCGCCAGGTACAGCGACGGCGTCGAGGCCGCCGACAGCGATACCTGTTCGGTGCCACCCGGCGTGATCTGCAGGCCATAGGTTGCAGTGGCGTCGGAGGTGGTGGTGCCGCCCTGCTGCGTCTTCTGGAAACGGGTCGAGAAGCCCGCGGCGGAGAGCTGGCTGTTGATGTAGCTGACGATGTTGGTGAGGTTCAGCGTGCCCGAAACCTGCGACAGGTCGATCGGAACATTGGTGGTGGTGCCGCCCTTCTTGATGCCGATGGTGAAGCTGCTGCTGGACGACAGGCCCGGCATGGCGCTGTCGAGCTGGGCGTTGCTCACCAGCTGCTTGGTGGAATAGGTGTAGTCGCTGAACGAGATGTTGGCGGTGGAGCTGACCGTGTTGGACGGCTTGGCTGCCTGCAGGTTGAAGTCGTTGAAGGTCGTGCTGGTGAGATAGCTCTGCACCTGCGCCAGGCCGGTCTGGAAGCGGGTGTTGAGACCCGCCAGCTGGCCGCTGGTCATGCCGGCCTTCTGGCCCATCTTGGCGATATAGGCCAGCGTGTTGACCGCGCTGTAGAGCGCAAAAAGTTTCTGGTTGTCCTGCTCCATCTTGGAGTCGGCAGTGGCGCCCGCCGTCAGCGGCACTTTCGAGGTGTCGAGGAAATTGGTGGTGGAAAGAACCGCCGCATCCTGCTTGGCGTCATTGGTGTTGGGCGTGTTCCAGGGCGGATTGTCGGCGGCCGTGGCGCCCTTGGCCTGCGTGGCGGCGAGGGCCGCGTTCTGGGCGTTGGCGGCGGTGATGGAAGACGCGCTGGAGCTGAGCTGGGTCTGGTAAAACCCCAACAGCACCGAAGAGTCGATTCCGCCAATACTGGACATGGTGGGAATTTCGCACCTTGTGCGTTAAGGCCATGCTAATGGCCGGAAAATCACGCTTAACGAGGCCTTAAGAGAGCGCGCGCGATGGTGGCGCCATGAGCATGTCCTATGCCACCGGACTGAAACTGTCGTCCCAGGGACGGCATGTGGAGGCCATCACCCAGTTCGAACAGGCGCTGGCGGCGCAGCCCGACGATACAAGGGTGCTGTTCGCGCTGGGCAATACCGCCCAGGTCCTGGGACTTTCAGACGCGGCGCAGCAGTTTTTCCACCGCGTGCTGGCGCTGGAGCCGGCGCGGCTGGAAGCCACCGTCAACCTGGCCAACCTGCTGCGCGGGACGGGCCAGTTCGACGCCGCCATTGCGCTGTTGCAGCCGGCGCTGGCGCGCTGCCCGGACAGTCCGGAATTGCTGCTGACCCTGGGCTCCTGTTTCCGCGAAAAGGGCGAAGGCGAGGCAGCCATCGCGCAGTACCGCGCGGCGCTGGTGATCGACCCGAATTATGCGCCTGCCCTGGCCAATCTGGCCGACATGCTGTGCGATGCGGGCGACCGTGCCGCGGCACGAACGCTGTACGATCAGGCGATCCGGTGCGATCCCAAGAATCCGCAGGCCCGGCTGAACCGGGCCATCCTGCATCTTCTGAACGGTGATCTGAAAGACGGCTGGCGCGACTATGCCGCCCGGCTGGAAGTGCCGGGCAAGGTCCCGGTGATGGGCGGTGAACAGCGTTTGCTGCCCTGGACCGGCGCACATTTGAAGCGCGCGCGCCTGCTGGTGCGCAGCGAACAGGGCGTGGGCGACCAGATCCTGTTCGCCTCGCTGATTCCCGATCTGGCGGCGCGGGCGAAGGCCGAAGGCGGCAGCGTGGTGCTGGAATGCGAGCCGCGGCTGGCAGCGCTTTTCGCGCGCTCCTTCCCGGAGGTGACGGTGAAACCCGCCAGCATCCGGAGCATCGGCGGCGTGCCGGTGGCCGCGTATGACTGGCTGAAATCGGCCGGCGGCGCCACAGCCGCGACCTTGATGGGCAGCCTGCCGCGCTACCTGCGCGCCAGCCTCGACAGATTTCCCGATCCCCATGCTTTCCTGGTGCCCGAGGCCGGCGAAGTGGCGCACTGGAAAAGCCAGTTTGGCGAGAAGGCCATCGGCATCTGCTGGCGCAGCGGCAAGTCGGGTGGACATCGTTCCATTCAGTATGCGCCGCTGGAACGCTGGGGTGCCGCCTTGCGCGACATGCCCGGCACACTGGTGTCGGTGCAGTATGACGCAACGCCCGATGAAGTGGCGCAGCTGGAAAGCCTCAGCGGCCGAAAGATCCTGGTGCCGCAAGGCATCGACCAGAAAAACGAACTGGACCGCGCCGCCGCGCTGATGGCCGCGCTGGATGCCGCCATCACCGCGCCGACCGCCGTATCCTGGCTGGCGGCGGGTGTCGGCACACGCACCTTCAAGATTCTCTATGACACCAGCTGGACCGCGCTGGGCCAGACCCACGAGCCCTTTGCGCCGTCATGCACATGCGTGATGCCGCGCGAACGCGGTGACTGGGGCGATGTTTTCCGGCAAGTGATTACAGCGCTGTCCTGAGCGGGGTGCGCGCCGCCTGCAGTGCCTGGCTGAGGTCCGATGCGATGCGGGCCGCGCCCTGGCCATCCATTAAGGACAAGCCGGCATTGCGCATCTCACGCCGCGCCCCGGGCTTGTTCAGCAGCCACTGCACCGTGGCGGCGATATCGGCATCCGCGACATGGACCGCGACGCCCAGCGAAATGCCCATCCCGGCATCGGCAAAGGCGGACGCCGACTGGGCGTGATCGTCGGTGAGGCCCAGATAGATGGCGGGCACACCGCAGGCCGCCAACTCATAGGCGGTGACGCCAAAGGCGCACAGCGCCACATCGGCGCCGGCATATTCGATGGTGAGGTCTTCGGCGCCCTCCACCGTCTCGTAATTCTTTTTCAGGGTCACCAGCCCGCGCGCCACTGACTGGCCATCCTTCATGCCGGCGCCGATGACAAAGCGGATGCGGAACGCGCTGTCCAGGGTCGAAAGCGCCTTGGCCATGCGCAAGGTCAGCCCCTGCGGGTCGCTGCCGCCCATCGCCACCAGCACGGTAGGGCGCGACGCGGGCGCACGGCTTGGCGCGGCGTTGGGGTTCAAGCCCAGCAGCGCCCATTCCCATCCCACGCGCGGCAAGGTGTGCGAGCCGGTCCAGTCCAGCGCCTGCGCCCCCGGCACCGGCGGATAATAGGCATAGTCGGCAGCCAGGCGCCGTTCGCTGCCGTCATCGATCACGGCGGTGACGGCGACGCCGCGCTTGAGCTTTTCCAGTTCGGCGCGGCTGGGGCCTTCGCGGCCGTCCAGCAGCAGCAGGTCGGGCGAATTGGCATCGACCAGTGTTTCCAGGTCGCTGTCGCCATGCAGCATCACGGCCTGGAAGCCGGCGCGGCGGATGGGCAGCGCCGCGTCTTCCGTGCCGTTCAGCGCAAACAGCACGCCCACGCCTTCGCGGTCGCGCAGGGCGCGCGCCAGCGCCACCATGCGCTTGACATGGCCATAGCCGAA
>JAQGLO010000209.1 GCA_028292825.1 Alphaproteobacteria bacterium
GAACTTTTGCGTTAAATAGGACGCGCCTGTAAGAAACCTCATGCGCCGTTTGATTCATCTGATGCTGTCGCCCAGTTGCCGCCTGGCCCGCCTGATGGTGGGGGAAAAGCGGGTGGCCTGCGATCCGGTGCCGGCCGAGGACAGCCGCCAGACCATGCCGGTCTTCGTGGAACTGGACGGAACCCGCGCCGAGGGCGTGTGGGCGATCCTGGACCATCTGGAACATCATTTTCCCGACCGCCCGCTGGCGCCGGCCGACGATGCGGCGCGGCGCGCCTGCCTGCGCTGGGTGGACTTCGCCATGGGCCCGTTCCACGAACAGGTGACCCAGCGCATCGTCTATGAAAAGGCAGCGCCAAAATTCACCGGCGCCGGTTACAGCCGCCCGCCCGACATGAACGTGATCCGCGCCGGTCGCGAGGAACTGAAGCTGGCGCTGAAGCAGATCGGCGCCGCGGCGGAAACCAACGGCAACCTGGCCTGCCGCGAGACCACGCTGGGCGACCTGGCGATCGCGGCGCATCTGTCGGCGCTGGACTATTTCGGCGAAGTGCCGTGGACGGATTTTCCCACCGCCGCCGAATGGTATGTGCGAATGAAGTCCCGGCCCGCCTTCCGCTCCATCCTGGCGGACCGTGTCCCCGGCCAGCCGCCCGCATCGCATTATGCCGAACTCGATTTCTGAGCAAATACGCGAAAAGGCCCGCGAGGAAGGGTTCGACCTTGTGCGGTTCGCGGACGCGCAGGCCGTGCCGCAGAACGCGGCGCGGCTGAACGACTTTCTGGGTGCCGGTCATCACGGCGACATGGACTGGATGGCGCAGCGGACTGCCTGGCGCGCCGATCCGAATGCCATGTGGCCTGCCGCCAGAAGCGTGATCGTGCTGGGCATGAATTATGGCCCCGACGACAATCCGCTGGCGGTCCTGCAGCAGCGCGACCGGGCCGCGATCTCGGTCTATGCCCAGGGCGACGATTATCACGATGTGGTGAAGAAGAAGCTGAAGGCGCTGGCCGGCTGGATATTCCAGACCTTCGGCGCCGAAGTGAAAGTGTTCGTCGACACCGCGCCGGTGATGGAAAAGCCGCTGGCGCAGAAGGCGGGGCTGGGCTGGCAGGGCAAGCATACCAACCTGGTATCGCGCGCGTTCGGATCCTGGCTGTTCCTGGGCTCGGTCTTCACCACGCTGGAACTGCCGCCCGATGAAGCCGAACAGGATCATTGCGGCAATTGCCATGCCTGCCTGGACGCCTGTCCCACCGATGCCTTCCCCGCGCCTTACCGCCTGGATGCCCGGCGCTGCATTTCCTATCTCACCATCGAGAATAAAGGACCGATCCCGCGTGAATTCCGTACCGCCATGGGCAACCGCATCTATGGCTGCGACGATTGCCTGGCGGTGTGCCCGTGGAACAAATTTGCACAGGCGGCTTCCGAAATGAAGCTGCAGGCGCGCGATGAATTGAAGGCGCCGCGCCTCGCCGATCTGGCGGCGCTGGATGATGCAGCTTTCCGCAGCCTGTTCCGCAAGTCACCGGTCAAGCGCATCGGGCGCGACCGTTTCCTGCGCAATGTGATGATCGCCATCGGCAACAGCGGCGACAGGGCGCTGGCGCCGGTGGCGCAAAAGGCGCTGGAAGATGATTCATCCCTGGTGCGCGGCGCGGCCGCCTGGGCGCTGTCGCGACTGTTGCCGCGCGATGACTTCGCCACCCTGGCCAGCATCCATGGCGCCAATGAGCCGGACCCCGAAGTGCGCGCCGAATGGTCTATGGCTTGAGCTGTTCCAGATTTTCCTGCGCTTCCGCCGCCGCGCCGGTTTTCAGCGCCGCCTGAAAATCGCGCCTTGCGCCGCCCAGGTCGCCCAGTTGCCGCCGCAGCAAGCCACGCTCGACCAGCGCGCCGCCATCGCCGGGATGGATTTTCAGCGCCGCCTCGATATCGGCGCGGGCTTCGACATAACGCTTCAGGGCGCGCCGCGCACTGGCGCGCAACACCAGCAGGTCGGCACGGCGCGGCATCATCTGCAGCGCGGCGTTGAGATCGAGGTCCACTTCCTGCCAGTTCTTGCGCATGGCCTGGGCCCGCGCCAGATCGGCATACAGGTCGGCATCGCCCGCCGACAAGGCCAGCGCTGCGGTGAAGCTATGCACCGCCTTGGCGCCATCACCCGCCAGCAGCCAGGCATTGCCGGCCTGGTCCGACAATGCACTGCGGAAGCTGGCGTCTGGCACATCCCTGTCGGCGGCGACCTTGTCCAGTCGCGCGCCCGCCTCGGCGTAACGCTTCAGTCCCACCAGCGCCAGCGCCGCGCAATGCTGTGCGGGGACGCCGCCGCCACTCCTGATCCAGCCTTCTGCATCGACCAGGGCCGCGGCGGGATTGTTGCTGCTGGCGGCGAGGCAAAGGCGGTAATGCTGCGGATCGGGAAGCGGCCTGGCGGCGCCAACCGCTGCCATCGCCGGCGACGCGAAAAAAACCAGAACCAGCAGGCTTGTCAAAGGCTTCATGCCCTCAGACTAGCAGCAATAATCGCTTCGAATGCCATGAAATCCTGTTAGTCTGCGCCGTCCCGGGGACCTTTGCATGACCAACCGAATGTTCGCGGCAACCTTGCTGCTTTTTCTCAGCTTTGCGGTGCCGGCCCTTGCCCAGGACGCGGCCTTGCCGCAGGTCGGGCCGCGCGCCGCACCCACCAGCCAAGTGCAGGTCTCCAACCTGCCCGTGATGAACACCACACCAACCTTCGACGCGGCCGCTGCCACCAATGCCTATCTGGCCAAGGTCAGCGGCGCGGCCCGCGCCAAGTCCGACGCCTATTTCGAAGGCGGCTACGGGCTGCAGGTGGTGGACTGGATTTATGCCCTGGCGATCTCGGCGCTGCTGCTGTGGCTGCAGATTTCCGCCCGCATTCGCGATTGGGTGCAGGAAAAGACGCGCAGCCGTACCTTGGAGGTGGTGATCTATGCCGCCATCTACATGGTGCTGGTCACCGTGGTGAGCTTCCCGCTCTCGGTCTATGAAGGTTTCTTCCGCGAACATGCCTATGGCCTGTCGGATCAGTCATTCGCGTCCTGGCTTGGCGACTTCGGCATCAATTTCGCCGTCGGCCTGGTCGCGGCGATGGTGATACTGCCCTTCATCTATGCCGCCATCCGCATGGCGCGCGAAGCCTGGTGGATATGGGGCGCCGGCATCACCATCTTCTTCCTGGTCGTCCAGGTCATCGTCTATCCGGTTTTCATCGCACCGCTGACCAACCATTACGAACCGCTGAAAGAAAGCCCGCTCAAGCACGACATCCTGTCATTGGCCCGCGCCAACGGCATCCCGGCGGACAATGTCTATTGGTTCGACGCCTCCAGGCAGACCAACAAGATTTCGGCGAATGTCTCCGGCTTCCTGGGTACCACCCAATTGTCGCTGAACGACAACCTGCTCAACAAGACCAGCCATGACGAGATCCTGGCGGTGCTGGGTCATGAAATGGGCCATTTCGTCCTGGGCCATACCACCCGGCTGATCCTGCTGCTGGGACTGGTCATGTTTGCCGCCTTCGCCTTTCTGGACTGGGGCTTTCGCCTCGCCACCGGCATCTTCGGCGGCAATTGGCAGGTGCGCGAAGTGGGCGATATCGCCGGTCTGCCGCTGCTGTCGGCTTTGTTCGCCACCTTTTTCTTCTTCGCCACACCGGTCACCAACACCATCGTGCGCACCACCGAACAGCAGGCCGATATTTTCGGCGTCAATGCGGTGCGCAAACCCGACGCATTCGCGACATCGGCCTTGAAGCTTTCCACCTATCGCAAGCTGGAGCCGGGACCTTGGGAAGAAGCGATCTTTTATGACCATCCGTCCGGACGCACCCGCATCGAGACCATGATGCGCTGGAAGAAAGAGCATATCGCCGACCCCGACATCCGGGATACCGCCAGGCTTCCCTGATGCCTAGAACTGCTTTGCCAGGGTGGCATACAGCGGCGCGGTCGGATCCAGGCGCGCCAGCAGGGCCTGGCAGGCGGCGCGCGCCTCGTCGGTCCAGTCGGCGGTGATGGAGGCGGCAAGCTGCGCCTGGCTTTTCAGGATTACGCCATCCTCCAGAACTTTCAGCCCGTTGTCGCGCAGGGTGGCGCCGGTGGTGGTGATGTCCACGATAACTTCGGCGGTGCCGGCGGCGACCGCGCCTTCGGTGGCGCCGGCGCTGGGCACGATACGATAGTCCGAAATGCGCGCCTGGGCAAAGAAGCTGCGGGTCAGCTGGGCATATTTGGTGGCCACGCGCAGGCGATGGCGCTTCTTGACGGCAAAGGCGGCGCAGATGTCGTCCAGATCCGCCATGGTGGAAACGTCGATCCAGTAATCCGATACCGCCACCACGACATCGGCAAAACCGAAACCCAGGGCATTGATCAGGTGCATGCGGCCGGCGAGCTCCGGCGCTTCCTCGCGCAGCAGGTCCTCGCCGGTGATGCCCAGGTGAATGTCGCCGGCCAGCAGCGAGGATGCGATCTCGCCCGCCGACAACAGCATCACTTCGATGTCGGGAAAGCCGGAAAAGCTGGCGCGATAGCCGCGCGCGCCGGCGGTCTGTTCCATCACCACGCCGCGTTCGGCGAACCAGGTGTTGCAATTGTCCTTCAGGCGCCCCTTGGAGGGAATGGCAAGCGTGAGGGCGGCCATCA
>JAQGLO010000038.1 GCA_028292825.1 Alphaproteobacteria bacterium
CGACCGTGCCGTCATCGTTCGACGGCGTGGCGCGGTGGCCGTCCAGCAGCACCAGGGTGCGCTGGGCGCCGAAGTTGCGCAGGTTCAGGGTGCTGGAGGAGAAATTGTGGCTGCCGTCGCCGGGACGGCCCACCATGCCCGAGCCCTGGAAGATCGGCAGCTTGGCCAGGCCGTCCGGGATGCTGGTGGGCGTGGTCGCCGCCAAATCGGCGGTCGACACGATGGTCAGCGGCGTGGGCGAATTGGCGGCGTCCGAAATAACGCGCGAACCGGTGACAGTCACCGATTCCACCTTGTCGGCGCCATTGCTGCTCTGCGCCAGCGCCACGGTCGGCAGCACCATGAAGGCCGCGCCGCAGGCGAGCCAATGCTTGATCTTCAAGGCCATGTGTTTCCCCCTCAGGAATTCTTACAGCCCCCTGGATGGGGGTCTTGCATCTGATAGACGAACGGAAGTGGCAGTTTCCGCCATACCCAAACGGGTATTTTTCCATTTTTCGATTGTGCAACTGCGAAGGCGGCTCAGAAATTCGCGCGCAGGCCGATGGTGAAATAGCGCCCGACAATGTCCTGGCCGGGCGCGACCGGATAATTCAGTCCGATATTGGTCATGGACGGCACCAGGTCGGGGCGGGCATTCACAAGGTTCTGAACCACGAGATAGGCCGACATTCTGGTGTCGCCGGTGCTGAAAGCGCGCTCCAGGTTCAGGTCCAGCACATTGAACGAACGCACGCGTGGATTGAGCCAGACCTCGCCGGCCTGGGTGGACTGGGTAAAGCCCGACAGCCAGCGATCCTGCAGGCCAAGTGTCCAGTCATCCAGCGTGTAGTTCAGAAAAGCGGTGGCGCGGGTCTTGGGGCCGTTGGTGTTGGCCAGCGCCACGCCCGCCATGTACACGACGGGCGCGCCCGGAAAGGCGACGGACTGCAACACCGGCTGGTAGGTGCCCAGCATCCGCGCCGTCCAGTTGCCGCCCCAGCCTTGGACCAGATCCTCCATGGCGAAGCGATAATTCGCTTCCAGGTCGAAGCCTTCGGTCTTCACCGAGGCGGTGTTGAGATTGAGGGTGTAGATGCGGGTGGGATAGTTGGTGGGCGCGGTATTGGCGAAGGCGAAGGGCCGCTGGTAAAGGGCGCAGAAAGGCGAGACGCCGCCCGAACTTTCGCACAGGCCCTGCACGGTGAAGTTGGTCGCCTGGATCTGGCTGATGGCGTTCTTCATGTTGATGCGAAAATAATCCAGCGAGGCGGAAAATCCCGGGGCGAAATCGGGCGTCCAGACCGCGCCCGCCGTCCAGGTGCGCGAGATCTCAGGCGTCAGGGCGGCATTGCCCTGGGTGACATTGAACGCCGTGCTGTTGGTGGCCGTGTGGATATCGCTGAAGCCGATCACGCCGACCTGCGCCGGCTGGTACAGGTCGTTCAGCGTGGGGGCGCGGATATCGACCGAGGTGGTGCCGCGCAGGCGCAGCGCATCGGTGACATTGTAATCCAGGCCGATCTTCCAGGTCTGGACCGTGCCGGAGGTGCTGTAATCGGTGAAGCGGCCGGCCAGGTTGAGATCGAGGCTGCGCGCCAGCGGCAAATCCTTCAGCAGCGGCACCACCGTCTCGCCCGCGATTTCCCACACATTGCTGGACGCATGCATCGGCGCCACGACGGGCTGGGCATAGAGCGGCAGGGTCGGGCTGCAGATGCGCAGGCCCGTGCAGTCCACCGTGGCGACCGGCGCATTGGTGGTCACGCCATAGTCGTTCCAGCGGGCTTCCACCGACA
The DNA here is from genome assembly GCA_028292825.1 of Alphaproteobacteria bacterium. Taxonomy (GTDB): domain Bacteria; phylum Pseudomonadota; class Alphaproteobacteria; order Micropepsales; family Micropepsaceae; genus Rhizomicrobium. Next base: position 1,779 of record JAQGLO010000038.1, read on the forward strand.
GCGCGGCGGTGACGGGGCCGGCCCAGCCATTGATGACGCGGCCCGACAGGCTGCCGCCCAGATTGTCCAGCATATTGGTCTGATGAAAGACGGTTTCCTCCGCGAAATAGCTGAAGGCGCCGCGGGTCAGCGCGGTCGGGCCAAAGGGATTGATCGGCACACAGCCGGCATAGGCGGCCGCGGTCGCGGCTTGCGTCGCGGCATAGCATTGGATGGCGCCGCCCGCGCCCACCACGGCGTCCGACGCCGCGAACAGCTTCTCGTAATTCTGGTTATTGACCAGATCTACCGCCAGCCGGTTCTCGCCATGGGTGTAGAACAGGTTCCAGGCGGCGCGCCCTTCCAGCACCGTGCCATTGATGCCGGCCTGAAGGGTCAGCAGCCGGTTCACATTGGTGGCGCCGTTGGTGCCGCTCTGTCCCTGGTCGATCAGGAATTCCCCCAGCTGGAAGCTGTTGCTGGCGTCGCTGAGACCATTATTGCCCAGCTGCGCCTGCACCGTGGGCGACAGAAGGGGATTGTTCTTGAAGAAGGTGCTGGCCTGGCCTGCCCCCGGCGTCAGCTTCATGGGGAAATGCCAGCCGGTCGAATAGGCTTCCGACGCCGAACCCTGGACATAAAAGCTGGTGGCGGCATCCAGGTCGTAGCTGAAGCGGCCGAAGGCCGAGCCCTGGCGATAGGCATCCTGTGCCGTGCCATAGGGCGAATAGGCGCCATCCCCGCCGGAATTCTCGTTGCCGGTGCCAGGCGTGGGGTTGCCGCTGGCATCGCGCGCGCCGGCAATGCCCGGATTGAATGATCCCAGAACGCCGTTGCTCACGAATTGCAGGCCGGCCGCCGGGCAAGGCGCCGTGCAATTGTTGATCAGCCCGCCGAAGCTGGAATTGGGCCGCCGCCCGTTGGGAATATAGGTAAAGGGATTGGCCGCCGTCCCCGCGCCCACCTCGGCATACAGCGACGGGCCATAGGGGCGGGCGAAGCCGGTGAAACCGTCCTGGTGCAGGAATTCCAGCGAGCCTTCCACATGCCCGCGCCCGCCGAACAAGGCCGCGCCGGCGACCAGCCCCAGCCGGTGACTGGCGGCGTCGCCGAAATTGGAAATGCCCGCATTGGCTTCCAGGCGCAGGCCGGTGAACTTTTTTTCCAGCACGAAATTGACCACGCCAGTCACCGCGTCCGAGCCATAAACCGCGCTGGCGCCGCCGGTGACGATATCGACCCGCGTCACCAGCAGTTGCGGCAGGCTGTCGATGTCCACGGTACCGTCGGCATTGGAGGGCGGCGCGCGATGGCCGTCGAGCAGGATCAGGGTGCGCTGGACCCCGTAATTGCGCAGGTTCAGCACATTGCTCGCCAGGTTGGTGGTGCCGTCGCCGGCGCGGCGGATCTGCTGGGAGCCCTGGAAGATGGGAAGCTTGTTCAGGCCGTCCGGCAGATTGGTGGGCGTGGTGGCGCGGACCTGTTGCGCGGTCACCATGATGAGCGGGGTGGGCGAGTCGGCGGCGTCCAGGATGACGCGGCTGCCGGTGACGACGATGGATTCCGACGGCGGCGGGCCGAAATCCACGGGCGTGTCGGCCGGGATCGTCGGCGCCTCGAACCCCGCGCGGCGCAGCACCACCGTGGCGCCGTCATTGCTGGCGACTTCAAGCCCGGTACCGACCAGCAGGTTTTGCAGGGCCTGGTCCAGCGCCATCTTGCCCGACACGGCTGGCGTCTTGATGCCGTGCAGCTGGCTGACCGGGGCGATGATCTGGATGTTTTCCTGGCGCGCGAATTCCGGAATGGATTTCGCGGCTTCTTCGGAAGGGACATTGATGTTGCGCGTCTGGGCCGCGGCGGTAACGGCGGGCAGCGCAGCAATCGCAACGCCACAGGCAAGTCGATACTTGCGCTTCGAAGGCATAATCCCCCCGGGATATTTTATCGGCCTTCCTGCACGAAGGCTCTTGCAGACCTAGACGCGTAAGGCTCGCAAGCCCGCCACGCAAGGTCGTATTTTGGATATTTCGCAGACCCTGCCTCTTAACGCGTGAGGCGTACTTCTCCTTCCCCTATCCTGGCATGGGCATTCAAGCTGATAGCAATGGTATGAGCAAAGCCCACCGGATCGGTGGCCTTGAACAGGCCGGCGATTTCTTCCTTCGCCAACGCCGGATCGTCGATAATGATCCTGGTATCGCTGTAACGGGAGAATTCCGCCGCCGCCTGGGCCAAGGTCTCGCCCTCGAAAGCGATCTGGCCTTCCTGCCAGGCCATGGCGCGGCGAACCTGTGCCATGGGAACCGGCCGCGCGGCGATATCGCCATTGTCCGGCGGCGCCACCGCCAATGTGTTGGCGAAAATGCGTATCGGCTTGGC
>JAQGLO010000080.1 GCA_028292825.1 Alphaproteobacteria bacterium
TGAACTTGCCCGGCGCCGTCAGGAAGGCAACGCCGCTGGTCTTGGAGGTCACCGTGATGGTGCAGCCCGACTGGCGCGCCACCTGGGCGGTGCGGTCATTGACCCAGTTGATCAGGCTGTCCGGCGTATGGCGGTCGTTGAAGCGGATGTTGAAGCCCGCCCGCGCTTCGCCGGGGATCACATTGGTGGCATCGTTGCCGGTGTCCACGGTGGTGAAGGCCAGGGTGGACGGATCGAAATGGTCGGTGCCCTTGTCCAGCTTGTGACTGGCCAGCTGGGTAACCAGCTCGGCCAGCGCGGGGATGGGATTCCGGGCCTTCTGCGGATAGCCGACATGGCCCTGCATGCCCGTTACCGTGACGCGGAAATTGATCGAGCCGCGGCGCCCGATTTTCAGCGTGTCGCCGGCATGGCCGACACTGGTGGGTTCGCCCACCACGCAATGGTCGATGGTTTCGCCCCGCGCCTTCAGCCATTCCAGCAGCTTGACCGTGCCGTTGACCGCCACGCCTTCCTCGTCGCCGGTGATCAGCAGGCTGATCGAACCCCCATTCTTCTGAATGGAGTGTTCGCCGACGCGCGCCGCCGCCGCGACAAAGGCGGCGATGGCGGACTTCATGTCGGCCGCGCCGCGCCCATAGAGCATGCCGTCCTTGATCTCGGCGGCAAAGGGATCGGTGTTCCAGCCTTCGCCCACTGGCACGACATCGGTGTGGCCGGCAAAACAGAAATGCGGCGCCGCCGTGCCCAGCCGGGCATAGAGATTGTCGACATCGCCAAACGGCAGGCGGTGGGTGGTGAAGCCGATGCTCTTCAGCACCGTCTCCAGCACATCCAGCGCGCCGGCATCCCTGGGCGTCACGGACGGACGGCGGATCAGCGCCTGGGCCAGCGCAAGGGCATCGATCTCGGCTTTGTTATTGGAAGTGAGCATCAGTCACGCAGCAATTCATTGATCGAGGTCTTGGCGCGAGTCTTCTCGTCCACTTTCTTGACGATGACGGCGCAATAAAGCGATGGCTGGTTTCCCTGCGGCAGCGAACCCGACACCACCACGGAATAGGGCGGCACCTTGCCCAGATGCACTTCGCCGGTGGCGCGGTCGATGATCTTGGTCGAGCCGGACAGATACACGCCCATGCTCAGCACGCTGCCTTCGCCCACAATCACGCCCTCGGCCACTTCGGCGCGGGCGCCGATGAAGCAATTGTCCTCGATGATGGTGGGCGATGCCTGCAGCGGTTCCAGCACGCCGCCAAGTCCGGCGCCGCCCGAGATGTGGCAGTTGCTGCCCACCTGGGCGCAGGACCCGACAGTGGCCCAGGTATCGATCATGGTGCCTTCGCCCACCCGCGCGCCGACATTGATGAAGCTGGGCATCAGCACTGCGCCCTTGGCGATGAAGGCCGAGCGGCGAACCACGGCGCCCGGCACGGCGCGGAAGCCGGCGGCGCGGAATTTGGCTTCGTCCCAGCCCAGGAACTTGGAATCCACCTTGTCCCACCACACCGCCTGGTCCGGGGCGCCGCTGATCAGCTTCATGTCGTTCAGGCGGAAGGACAGCAGCACCGCCTTCTTCAGCCATTCATGCACTTTCCAGGCGCCGTCGATCTTCTCGGCGACGCGCAGGCTGCCATTGTCCAGTTCGTCGAGCACGGTTTCCACCGCCTCGCGCTCTGCGCCCTTGCTGGTCACGCCAAGCTGGTCGCGATTGTCCCAGGCGGCTTCGATGACGGAACTCAAATCACTCATGGTCAAATCCTGATGCTGTTCAGAAAGGCGGCGAGGTCTTCGGTCTCATGGTCGATGTCGCCGGGCGCAACGTCCAGCAGCGGCCCGTGCTTGCCCCAGGGCGCGTCGGTTTTCAACCATATCGTGGTCATGCCCATCGCGCGGGCTGGCACCAGGTTGCGGGCGAGGTCCTCGAACATGGCAGCCTCAGCCGGTTCGATGCCGCCGGCGCGGACCACGCTGGCATAGGCATCGCCGTGCGGCTTGGGCGTGAAATTGATGGTGCGGATATCCCACACATCGTCAAACAGGTGGGCCATCTGCAGCCGGTCCAGAATGCGAGCGGCATGACCGCGGCAACCATTGGTGAAGACAAAACGCCGGCCCGGCAGTTTCGCCAGCGCCGCCGCCAGCTCGGCGTCCGGCCCCAAGACGCCCAGGTCAATGTCATGCACGAAGCGCAGATAGTCTTCGGCATCCACGTCATGCTCGCGCATCAGGCCGTTCAGGGTGGTGCCATACGCGCGGTAGAGTTCCTTCTGCCGGATGCGCGCCTGGTCGCGCGGCAGCTGCAGCAGCGCTGTCACATAATCCGTCATGCGCGATTCGATCTGCGCGAAAATCCCGTTATCGGCGCGGTACAGGGTGTTGTCGAGGTCGAAAATCCAGCTTTGGACGTGCCGGAAATCCGGCCCTGTCCGCGGGTTTTCCATGACTTTCTGACTCTCCATGGGCCGGACCATGGCGTGGCAGACGGGCCTGCGCAAGCACCGTTAACACCCGTCTACCATGCCTCTTTAACGACTGTTAAAGCGCCTGTGATAAAACCCGCGGTCAGGGCGAAAAGAGACAATGACCCAAAAAACGCCACCAGGAACGCATCCAACCGGGCCCGGACTCGATCCGCGCAATGCGCTGGACATTCTGGACATCCGCTCCGCCCAGGAACGCAGCGGCCCGCAGGGCGCCGCGACCCTGGCCGGCCGCGCCGATGCCGGCGCCGATGTGCTGCACTATCTGGCCACCCATGGTGCACCCGCCACCCGCGCCGCTGTGGCGGCCAATGCCGGCGCGCCCGCCGTCACCAACCGGCTGCTGGCCGATGACGATGACGAGGATGTGCGCGTCGAGCTGGCGGTAAAGATCGCGCGCCTGATGCCCGGCCTGTCGCAGCGCGAAAGCTCCCATATTTTTGCGTTGACCATCGAGACGCTAGAATGCCTGGCGCGCGATGCCGCCGTGCGGGTGCGCGCCATCCTGGCCGACCAGATCAAGACGCTGGACTGCATCCCCAAGGATATCGCGCTCACTTTGGCACGTGATCTCAATGCGATCGTGGCGGCGCCCATCCTGCAATATTCGCCGCTCCTGTCGGATGCCGACCTGATCGAGATCATCGCCGGCGGCCAGGTCCAGGAAATCCTGACCGCTATCGCCAGGCGCAACCCGGTGAGCGAAGCGGTGGGCGACAGGCTGGTACAGTCGCTGGACGTGCCGGCGATAGCGGCCTTGCTGGTCAATCCCGATGCGCGCATTCGCAAGGAGACGATGGACCGCATCGTGGAACAGGCCGAAGAGATCGAAGCCTGGCACATGCCGCTGGCCCTGCGCGCCGACCTGTCGGCGCGGGCCATCCGCCGCATCGGCAGCCTGGTGGGCGCCGGGCTGATCGAAAGACTGGCGGCGCGAGGCGACCTGTCGGATGCGACCCGCATCCATCTCAGCCGTGAACTGCGCGCCCGGCTGGCGGAAGTCGATCTCTCCACCCCGGACGAGATGACGGCGTCCGATGTGATCGCCGTTGCCGCCAGGGAAGGGCGGCTGAACGGACAATTCGTGGAACAGGCAGCACAGGCGGGGCGGCGCGAGCTGGTTATTCTGGGCTTGGCGCAGCTGGCGGGCGTGAGCGAACAGGCGTCGCGGAAGATCCTGTCGTCCGGCAGCGCCAAGCCGGTGGTGGCGCTGGTGTGGCATGCGCATCTGTCCATGCGCGTGGCCTTCAAGATCCAGACCTTCCTGCTCAAGCTGCCGTCGCACGATGTGCTGCCGGCGCGGGGCGGCGTCGGCTTTCCCCTCACCAAGGAAGAGATGCGCTGGCATCTCAACTATTTCAACATCAACGCCTAGTGCTTTAGCCCGGCCGCGCCGATATGGGCGACAAAGCCCTGCTTGTCGCGCGTGTCCGTTCTGGCAAATCCGGCTTCCGTGAAGTGGCGGGCGCTGCAATTGCCCGCGCCTGCGATTTCAAAGGCCGCCGCCGCCGTGCAGAAGCGCTGCGGGCCGCCCACCAGGGTGCCGCCGCTTTTCTTCTGCGCCAGCAGCCAGACCGCATCATCGGCCAGCGGCGTGGTGATGGTCTTGGCGCAGGCGCCGCGCGGCACCGTCCACCAGCCGCGCGAGACAGACTTGCCGCCCGCCTCCTGCGCCAGCGCCACCAGCAGCGTGTCGCCGGATTCATTGCAGACGGTATAGCCGGCGGGGGCGTTGTTCTTGCGGGCTTCGCGCTCCAGCGCCTCGAACAATTCGACATTGCCGGCATTGGGCGCGAAGTGCATCCGGTTGCGGAAATCGGTCAGCGCCGCGCCGGTCGCCCTGTCAGGCTGGCCGTTGATGCCGCCGACCTTGTAGCCATTATCGGCCAAGAGCCGCTTGACGCCCGCCAGCTGCGCCGCGCTCAGCGATCCCAGCGCGGGCTGTTCGTCGAAATTCATGGTCCAGACCGAGCGGCCGCGATTGTCCAGCGGCGCAAAGGGCAGGGCAAAGGTATCCTCGGCCGTGCAGTAAGGCTGTGTCACGCCCTGGCGGCTGCTGAAATTGCCGTCCTTGACGCAGACGGGATAGCTGCCGCCCCAGGCGCGCGCCGGGCCGGAATGGGCCAGCGACGAGCGGGCATGCACCAGATAGGTCTCCGCCGTCAGCGGTTCCTTGCGAGCCAGCTGGCAGTCGCCGGGCGCGATGCGGGTCCAGCCTTGTGCATCGCTGCGGGGCGACTGGATGGCCGAGGTGGCGGCATAGAGGATATAGCTGGTGCGGTTGCACAGGGTGAGAGCCGCCTGCGCGGGCGCGCACAGCACTGCAAGCATCAGGGCCGCCAGCAACCATGACGCCGAAGTGGGGCGCATTATTCGGCGGTGATCAGCGTGCCCGCGCCATGCTCGGTGAACAGTTCGAGCAACAGCACATGGGGAATGCGGCCATCCAGGATGACAGCGGCGCGCACGCCGCCTTCCACCGCATCGATGGCGGTCTGGATCTTGGGAATCATGCCGCCGCTGATGGTCCCATCGGCGATAAGGGCGCGCGCCTCGCGCACACTGAGCTTGGGGATCAGCTTCTTGTCCTGGTCCAGCACGCCCTCCACATCGGTGAGCAGGATCAGGCGCTCCGCCGCCAAGGCACAGGCGACGGCGCCGGCCACGGTGTCAGCATTGATGTTGTAGGTCTCGCCCTGGGAGCCGACGCCGATGGGCGCGATCACCGGAATGGTTTCCGACTTCATGATGGAATGCAGGACTTCCGGATTGACCTTTTCCGGCTCGCCGACAAAGCCCATGTCGACGGCTTCACGCTCGCCGGTGGCGGGATTGACGCGGGTCATGGCCAGCTTGCGCGCCACCACCAGGTTGCCGTCCTTGCCCGACAGGCCCACGGCACGGCCGCCGGCGAAATTGATGCCGGTGACGATCTGCTTGTTGATGGAGCCGGTCAGCACCATCTCCACCACTTCCACGGCCGCCTCGTCGGTGACGCGCAAGCCGTCGATGAAGGTGGATTCGATGCCCAGCTTCTTCAGCATGGCCCCGATCTGGGGGCCGCCGCCATGGACGACCACGGGATCGATGCCCGTCTGCTTCATCAGCACGATGTCCTGGGCGAAGTCATGGGCGCTGGCGCCGGTCATGGCGTTGCCGCCATACTTCACCACGATGGTCTTCTGGTCATAGTTCAGGATGTAGGGCAGCGCCTCGATCAGCACCCGCCCGGTCTGGCGCCAGCGCGCCAGGGTCCGCAGGTTGCGGTCTTCCGGCGTGTCGTCGGATCCGGCCATGGTCGCGCCCAAATTTACAAAAGCGGCGCGTTATAGCGTGCTCCCGAGGCGGGCCCAACTATTAATTGCCCACCTGTCGGTGGGTGGGGCTTTAATTGCGCAGGCTAGACCGCGAATTCCGCCAGATGGGTGCGCAGGCCCGGAATGCCGTCGCCCGTCAGCGAAGAGGTTAATTGCACCTCCGCCAGTGCCGCAGTATGTGCGGCGGCGGCGATGCGCGCCGCTTCCAGCGCCGGTTCGCGGGCGGCGGCCTTGAGTTCATCGCCCTTGGTGAGGACCAGGCCATAGGAGACGGCGGCGCGGTCCAGCAGCTCCATCACCTGCTGGTCGGTGTCCATCACGCCCCGGCGCGCATCGATCAGCAGCGCCACCCGGCGCAGCCGCGAGCGGCCGCGCAGGTAGGAGAAAATCATCTCCTGCCAGGCCGTCGCTTCGGTCTTGGAGCGCTTGGCAAAGCCATAGCCGGGCAGGTCCACCAGCATCAAGCGCTGGCCCAGATTGAAGAAGTTGATCTGGCGGGTGGCGCCCGGCGTCTGCGACACCCGCGCCAGCGACTTGCGGCCCGTGACGGCGTTGACCAGGCTGGACTTGCCGGCATTGGAACGGCCGACAAAGGCCACCTCGTTCAGCGTCTCGGGCGGCAGATTGTCCGCCGAGGTCGAGCCCCAGATGAAATCGCACGGGCCCGCGAACAGCTTGCGCGCCGCTTCGTCAGCTTCCTCAGTCATTGGCCGCTTTGGGCAGCTTGGCCTGGGCCGCCTTCTTCTTGGGCTTGATATTGTCGAAGAAACGCACGTCCACGCCCTCGCGCCGCATGATGTACCATTGCTGCGCCACCGACAGCAGGTTGTTCCAGGCGTAATAGATCACCAGGCCCGCCGGGAAGGTGGCGAACATGAAGGTGAAGATCAGCGGCATGAAGGCGAACATCTTGGCCTGCACCGGGTCCGGCGGCGGCGGATTCAGCTTGGTCTGCATCCACTGGGTGATGCCGTAGATGATCGGCCAGGCGCCGATGGAGACATAGCTGAAGAAGGCCGGCAGCGCGGTGTGCGGATTGTAGGGGATCAGGCCGAACAGGTTCAGCAGCGAGGTGGGATCGGGCGCCGAAAGGTCATGCACCCAGCCATAGAAAGGCGCGTGCCGCATTTCGATGGTGACGAACAGGACCTTGTAGAGCGAGAAGAACACCGGAATGGTCAAGAGGATCGGCAGGCAGCCCGATACCGGGTTGGCCTTTTCGCGCTTGTACAGCTCCATCATGGCGGTCTGCAGCTTCTGCGGATCCTCCTTGTGCGCCTTCTTCAGCTCCTCCATCTGGGGCTGCAGCTTCTTCATCTTGCTCATGGAGCGATAGCTGGCCGATGCCAGCGGGAAGAAGACCAGCTTGACCACCACGGTCAGCGCCAGGATGGCGAGGCCGAAATTGCCCAGCGCCTTGTTGAGGATGTCCAGCAGCCAGAAGAAGGGCCGGGTGAGGAAGAAGAACCAGCCCCAGTCCACGGCATTGTCGAAATGCGGAATGTTCTGGCTGGTCTGATAGCCCTTCAGGATGTCCACCACCTTGGCGCCGGCGAACAGGCGGTGGGTGACGGTGGCGGTGCGGCCGGGCGCGATGGCGCGGCCGTCCAGGCGGTAATTGGCCTGGTAGGCTTCCGCGCCAGACGCGGTGCGCGAGCCCGCATACTGGCCGTTGAAATTCTCGTTGGCGGGCGGCACGACCGCCGCCATCCAGTATTTGTCGGTGATGCCCACCCAGCCGCCGGTGGAGCTGAAGCTCTTGGGCGGGGTGCCGGCTTCCTTGAAGTCGGAATATTTGGCGTCGACTTCGCTGCCGTTCGCCACACCGACAAACCCTTCATGCAACACCCAGGTGGTGGCGGTCTTGGGAATGTTCTGGCGCGCGACATAGCCATAGGGAAACAGGTTCACCGCCGCGGCGCCCTTGTTGGCGACAGTATCGGTGACGGCGAACATGTACTTGTCGTCGATGGCGATGGTGCGGGTGAAGACCAGGCCATGGCCATTGTCCCAGCGCAGCACCACCGGATGGCCGGGGGCGAGGGTGCCGCCATTCACCTGGGTCCATTCGCTGCTGTCGCTGGGCATGCCCGCTGCGCCGACCCAGCCGAACTCGGCATAATAGGGATAGTCGGTGCTCTTGGGCGCCAGCAGCACGATCTCCGGCGACTTGGGATCGACGGTCTCGCGATATTTCTTCAGGCGCAGGTCATCGATCCGCGCGCCCTTCAGAAGGATGGAGCCGTCCACCATCGGGGTATCGATCTCCACGCGCTTGCCGCCCACCTTCAGGGCCGCTTCGCGGGTCATGTGATCGCTGGTGGTGGCGATGGCGGGAAGCTCGCCGGACGGCGCGGGCGAGGTCTTCTTCACCTGCCTGGACAGCGTTGCCTGGCGTGCCTGCTCGGCCTTCATGGAAGGCGTGGCGACAAAATACTGCCACAGGAACAGCACCGCGGCGGACAGCGCGATGGCCAGAAGGACGTTTTTGTTGCGTTCCATGACTTCCGTTCGGATGGCTAGTGTTTGGGATGCGGTACGGGATCAAAGCCGGACGAACCGCCCAGCCAGGAAATGGGATGGCAGCGCGACAGCCGCCGCAGGATGAGCCACAGACCCGTGACGGGACCATGAAGTTTCAGCGCCTCCAGGGCATAGACCGAGCAGCTGGGGGTGAAGCGGCAGCTGTTGGGCAGCAGCGGCGACAGGAAGGCGCGATAGGCGCGGATGGGCGCGGACAGCAGCGCGACGGCGATGTTACGCATGATCCCCTCCCGCGCTCTCTTTGGCCTTGGCATCCAGCTTCTTGTGCGCCGATGTCACGGCCGATGTGATGTCGTTCAAAAGGTCGGCAAAAGGACGCGTCACACAGGTGCCGCGTGCGACCAGAACATAGTCATGACCCTGGCGCCCCAAAAGGGGCAGCAGCTGCGATGCCGCGGCGCGCAGGCGCCGCTTGGCGCGGTTGCGGGCGACGGCGTTGCCGATCTTCTTGCTGGCGGTGAAGCCGATCCGGATGCCGGGCTGGGGCGAAGGGCAGGTTTCCAGGGTGATGGCGCCTTCGACGCGGCGAACGCCGCGGGCTGCCTTCAGGAAGTCAGCCCGTTTCTTCAGACGGTCCACTTGGGGAGGCGTCCTTTGGGGCGCCGAAGGATTAGGCCGAGAGCTTGCGACGGCCGCTGGAGCGGCGGCGGTTCAGAACCTTGCGGCCGCCCGGGGTGGCCATGCGCGAGCGAAAACCATGGCGGCGCTTGCGAACGAGCTTGCTCGGCTGATAGGTGCGCTTCATGGTCGTCAGGCTCCAAAAGACGGCGTAATGCCGGAAAAGAGCGGGGTTTTTAGGGGGAGAGCCCCGCCCTGTCAACGAGGACGGCGCGCCTTTGGCCCGCGATTTGGCGGGCCCGGGATTGAAATATTATCGGGTTTGCCCCCTCAAGACAGGTAGTTGGAAGCGGGATTTGGCGGGATATACCGGGATTTCGTGGGATATGGCAGCTAAACAGGCGGAAACCTAGCCTCGCGCCGTCGTTCCCCTTGAGCCTTGCATCCTGAGCAAGACGGAGGACGATATGACCGACAAGCCGGTAATCCACCTGCGTATGCCCCAACGAGCAGATTCCGTAGCAGGAGCGCAGCCCCAGCCTGGTGCCGCTCCGCCGGTTCAGCCTGCACCCGATGTTCGTACGGCGACCCAAGACCCTGTTTTACCTGTTAAATAGACCGCCCAGTGGCCAGCAAGCTACAGGTTAGACAGATCGTCAGTCGGGTAAGTACTAAAATGCACAGATGCGGGAACTATTGTTCCGCCCTGCTGTTTAGATCGGCATGGAGCGGCTGAGGGAATTTCGGTTGGTGCTAGTAGGGGCGGCGGGAAACGCCCCTGCGCGGCCTATTTCCGTCCTAGCTGCAACCCCGACGATTGCGCTCATTCAGGGCGCAACCTTGGCGATGGACTATGGAGCGCGTGAGTTCTCGGTCTGTCCGGGCAAGCGCCCCAAGGTGTATTCGCGCGCGGATCAGCCCGGCACGTTTCCGACTGTATTTGCTGGGAACCCTCAAAACTCGATATGCGTTATGGAACCTATTGCTAGCAGGGGTGCAGCGATGGTCGAAGAACTGGACGTCTGGCGGTCCGCCGCAGCAATGGTCAAAACGCATGGTGAAGCCGCTCCGATGCACTGTGCCGAACTTGTAGACCGTTGGGCCAAGCGAGGCGATCAAGAGGCCTCAGAAACCTGGCGGCGGATCATGGAAGCTTCCCGCGCCCTGTCGGAAAGCGGCACTGATAAAAAAGCCAATTAGCGATGGTGACCTTCCTTGCCATTCGCGGAGAGCGCGGCTGGGTCGTTGAGAGAACCGAGCCTAGCGGACTCAAGATCGTCATTAGTCGCGAACACCCTACAAAGTACGAAGCCGAGGTAGAGGCCAACAAGCTGAATCAGGAAGCGGCGCGACGGACTATGAATTAGCCAGCAAGCCGGTCCGCCAACTTTTGAAGCTGGGCGGCTTTCTGTCGGGCTAGGCGGGCAGCGGCGGCCTCCCAGCCGGGGGGCGGGGATCGGCGACCAGCGTTCTCACCGTCCATCCGGGCTTGTTTGATAGAAGCCGGGGAACAGCCTAATTCGCTGGCTAAATCGTCCACCCCGGTTCGGGCAAAAAGGGCATCGGTAGCGGTCTTAAAATCCATCGCCATATGTAAACTTTCCCGTTGACACGGGGGGTAGTGTAAACTATTTTGTTTACATGGACAAGAAACATCACACTCGCAAAATGAACGTTCGGGAGTTCTTTAAGCGCTTCCCCGATGATGCCGCTTGTCTGGAACACATCATGTCGGTTCGCTACGGCCATCGGCATACTTGCGGCAAGTGCGGCGTGGTGGATGCCACGTTCCACCGCCTTGAGAACCGCAAGGCCTATGCCTGTTCCCATTGCGGCGACAATCTGTATCCCTGCGCTGGCACCATTTTCGAGAAGAGCCGCACACCGCTCACCGTATGGTTTTATGCGATTTTCCTGTTTGTCTCGACCCGTCACGGTGTGAGCGGCATGGAACTGCACCGTCAGCTTGGCGTAACCCGCAAGACTGGCTACCGCATGGGTATGCAAATCCGCCAGCTTATGACCAAGGCCGACTATCAGGGCCTTCTTGGTGGCATGGATGAGGCCCAGGTTGAGATTGATGAGGCGTATGTCGGCGGCCGCCGCAAGGGCAAGGCTGGCCGTGGCGCTGAGGGTAAGACCGTGGTGATGGGCATGTGGGAGCGTAATGGCTTCCTGCGTTGCAAGGTCGTTCCCAACGCCAGCCAGCTTTCGCTGCGCACCGAATTCAAGGCGAACATCGCGCCCGGCACCGTTATCAGCACGGACGAATGGCGCGGCTATTCCTTAGTAATCGGTGACGGCCATGCCCACGGCACGGTCTGCCACGGTCGCGGCGAGTATGTGAACTTTGATGATGCCGGTTATCGCCATGACACGAACTCGCTGGAGTCGTTCTGGCGTCTGTTCAAGGCTTCGGTGCGCGGCACCCATGTCCAGATCAGCAAGGGCAAAGCTGAGGCGTATCTGAACGAATTTACTTTCCGTCAGAACCATCGGGAGATGGGCCAGTCGATGTTTGATGTTCTGTTGGCGGCGGCTTAAGGGCTTCTGCGAGATGCTCAAACATCTCCTTTGCTTCGACAGGGGCCACGCCTTCGGCCTCAGCCTGCGCGATAAACTCTTCGAGTTTTCCCGCCTTTAAGGCGGCTTTTAGCGGCAGATAGTCCTTGCCCATGGCTAAGACTATAGACGGATTCCAGCGTTTTTGGTAGGTCAGACGCACAAACGGCGACGCCCTTCTGGAAGGAGCGCCGCCGCTGTTCTTACCCCTGATGGAAGGGGGCAGTGAAGTAGTCAGCCCTTACGGGCTGTATCCGGTAACAACCGGATGGGGTGCGTCATCCCCATGCTTTTCTCCTTCTCCTTGGGTTCTGCCGGTGGGTGCTTGTTCAGGGCTCATCCCACTGACACTTGATTACGATGGCGGCGGCTGACTTCTGTCAGTCGCCGTTATTATTTTCCGCGCTCCTTGAAGAACTGAATGAGCGTCCAGATTGCCGATTTTTCTTCGTGCCCCATGTCGGCCTCAAAAAGGCCAAGCAGGGTTTCAGAAGGCAACTTCACAACAGCGTGCAGGGGTGGGGTGTCTTTTCCGGCGTAATCTTTGGCGTCACTTTTGCTGTCATTTTTGGGGTCAGCCTTGGCTCTGGCCTTCTTCTTTCCGTTGGATGCGCGGGGCTTCTTGTTCTTCATGATGTAGCTGCTGATGGGGATTTCAGCTTCACGCACCGCGTTCACAAAAAAGGTGATCGCCTTGCGCAGGGTGTCGCCCTCACCGTCAAAGGAGTCGGCGAATTTCTCCGTGAACTGTCCCGGCGTCGCCGTTTGGAGGTCGAGTGTAAAAATCGGCGCAAACGCTGTCTTGAGCGCCCCGGACAGTTCGACAGGCCAATGCGGAGTACCCCAAGCGGTAACCAACTTGCGAAGAGTCGTTGTAGGCAGGCCTGCGTCGTCCGTGAGGCCGAGGAATTTCAGCGCCGTTATCAGTTGGCTAGCCACCGCGCCGGAAAAGTTCCGAAGCATGGTCTTATCTACCCGGCCCGGAATGCCGTCAGCCTTCATATTGGTAATCAGCGTTTTCAACGTCTGAAAGGCGATATATGGCGGTGCTGGACGCTTCTGTTCGTCTGCCATTTGAGCCGCCTCCTTAGCGACAATGCATTATGGCACACCTCATACCCATCCGTCTACCATATAAGGACTTGGTATACAGACCGCCATTACCCCGCTTTGCCAATATGTTTTCGCCCGTATAATGCCCCTTACAAAGGGAATTATCGTGGAAAACAAAGAGGTTATCGCGCGCGGTTACGGAGGCGAACCGCTGCGGCGGGTAGCAGTGGATGGAGCAAAAAGAGTCATTTACATTACTACGGAAGACGGCCTTCCAATGGTGTTGGATGGCAAAAGGGAGCCGACAGGCTTCCCCAAGGAAGACATTTTTCTTTTTAATTCAGATGTTTATAAGAAACTTCGGGAGCAGTGGGACGACTCGGGTACAACTGATCCACTGGTATGGCGAAGCCTCAGCCAATTTATTTTTGAGTCCTAAAAAAAAACCCGCTTGATTGGCGGGTTTCTGGAAACGCCCTACCTGTTCTGAGGGGGCAAACCCGAATATTATTTCAATCTCCGATCACGACCCCGTCCCGGCGGGGGTCGGCGCCCCCGATATAGCCGCCTTTGACCTTCTTGATACCATGGAGGCCGCTGCCTTCGCCTTCCACCACGGTCACATTATGGCCCATGGCAGTCAGCTGGGGGGCCAGGGCGTCATTTTCCGGGGATTTCTCCAACCGGGTCGGCCCGTTCAGGTTGAGCTGGCGCGGCAGTGCAATCGCCTGGGCCGGGGTCAGGCCGCCATCCAGCATCCCGATCAGGGTCTGGGCGACATAGCCGATGATGGCCGGCCCGCCGGGGGAACCCACCGACAGCAGGAAGTTCCCCTGCTGGTCGAACACAATGGTGGGCGACATGGCGCTGAGAGGGCGCTTGCCCGGGGCGGGGGCATTGGCAACCGGCAGGCCGTCGAGCGTGGGATCGAGCGAAAAGTCGGTCAGGGTGTTGTTGAGGAAGAAGCCCTTCACCATCACTTCGGCGCCGAACACCGATTCCACGCTGGTGGTCATGGCGATCACCTGTCCGGACCTGTCCACGATGGTCATGTGGCTGGTGCCGTGCAGCACCGGCGAACGCTGTGGGGCAAACTCGGCATGCTTCTCCGGCGGATTGCCGGCGACGGCGATGCCCATGTCATGCGCCGGATCGATCTGGGCGGCGCGGCTGGCGATATAGGTTTTGTCCAGCAGCCCCGCGATCGGAACATTCACGAAGGCGGTGTCGCCGACATACTTGGCGCGGTCGGCGTAAGCCAGCTTGCTGGCCTGGGTATAGAGATGGGCTTCGCTGAGGGTGTTAGGCTGGAGCTGCGAGGACGGAAACCGCTGCAGCATGCCGAGAATCTGCACAATGGCGATGCCGCCCGAGGACGGCGGCCCCATCGAGCACAGGTGCCAGATGCGATAGTCGCCGCACACCGGCGCGCGCTCCAGCGCATGGAAGCTGGCCAAATCATCGAGCGTCATGCCGCCCTGGTTCCTGGGCGCATGCTGGACCTTGTCCACGATCGCCTGGGCGATCTCGCCGGTATAAAAGGCTTTCGCGCCGCCGGCCGCGATCAGCTGCAGCGATGCGGCATATTCCGGATTCTTGTAGATCTCGCCCGCGTTCAGCGGCGTGCCGTCGGCATGGTAGAAATGCGCCTTGACGTCCGGCATGTCGCCGATGCGCGGGAAGGCCCGGATGGTGCGCGCCAGCTTGGGGCCGACGGGGAAGCCGTCCGCCGCCAGCCGGATGGCGGGCTGGAACAGCCTGGCCCAGGGCAGTTTGCCGTATTTCCTGTGCGCCATTTCCAGCATGGAGACGACGCCGGGAATGCCCACCGAAAGCCCGCCGGGAATGGCCTCCTGCTTGCTGCGCGCCTTGCCGTCCGCGCCTAGGAACATGCCCGGCCGCGCCGAGGCCGGCGCCATTTCGCGGCCGTCAAAGCTGGTGGTGGTCTTCGTTTTGGGATCGAACAGCAGCAGGAAGGCGCCGCCGCCGATGCCGGATGATTCCGGCTCCACCAGTCCCAGCACCATCTGGACGGCGATGGCGGCATCCACCGCGCTGCCGCCGGCATGCAGCATCTCAAGCCCCGCTTCGGCCGCCAGCGGATTGGCGGCGGCGACCATGTCGTGTTTGGCAAAGGGAATGATGTAGCCGGCGCTGATCTCGGCGGTGGCGCTGAGCGGCGCGGCCGCCGCGATCACAAAGGCAAGGCCAAACCGCAACATCCGCATGACAGCAACCGTGTTCAAAGCCCCGTCATCGTAGGGTGCGGTGGCGTCAGGGCAACAAAAAAGCCCCGCTCGCGAGAGCGGGGCTTTGTCGCAATGGATGGTTCGCGGTTTAGCGCACGAAGACGCGCACTTCGCTGGTCGTGGCGCTGGGATCGGTGGTGGAGGCGACGGCCAGGCGGGTGGCCGGCACGCCCATGTCGGTCATGGAGCGCATCACGTCCTGGGCATGGCGGCGGGCGGTGCCCTGGGCGATCTGTACGCTGGCAGCGGTGCCGCGGGTGGGCGAAACCGCCACCACCTGGAAGCTGGCGCCGGGGCGGTTCTGCAGCGCCTGGTTCAGCGCGGCATAGAGGATCTGCTGATAGTCGACATCGGCATGGTCGAACCGGACCACCACCAGCGGGGTGCCGGCGCCGGCGCTCTGCGTGCCGCCCAGGCCCAGCGCGGAGGAGCCGCTGCCATAGAGCTCGCCGCTCTTGATGGAGGAGGCCAGCACGGTGAGGTTGGAACGCTCGGTGCCGACATAGGCGGTCTGGCGCTGCACGGCGTCGGACACTTCCTTCAGCAGGCGGTCGATCATCACAATGGTCTGGCTGGTCTGGTCTTCCAGCAGCTGCAGCTGGCGATGGTCTTCATCGACCGCGCCCGAGACATTGAAGGTGGCCGAGATCTGGTTCAGCGCGAAATGGGCGGTGGAGCTGTCATTGGTGACATCGGTGCCCAGCGCGTTCAGCGAATTGATGTTGGCCGACAGCGCGTCCAGCTGGCCCTGGGCGGTATTCCATTCGGCCACCAGTTCGGGATTGCCGCGGGTGGTGCCCACCTGCAGGCGGGTGGTGATATGGGCCTTGGCTTCCTGATAGGCCCCGGCAGCGCCGGCGCCGTTGTTGCGCAGGGCGCCCAGCTGGGCGGAATTGGCGGCCAGCTTGGACTGAAGGCCCGAAACCTGGGCGCGCAGCGACTGGATGGTCTTGTTGACGGCGGTGCCGGTATCGGCGCCGGCATCGATGGCGACCGGGGTGATGGTGGCGACCGGCGCACCGCCGGCCACGGCCGTGCTTACGGGTGCTGCGGTGGCGGGAAAGCCCGAGCCGGCGGTGGGAGCATCGGATGCGGCCATGTCGCCGGTGGTGGTGTCGTCGCCCAGCATGGCGTCCAGATCGGAGCAGGCAGCCAGGCTAAGCCCGGCCGTCAGCGCAAAAGCCAGGAAAAGGCTCTTCTTGAGCCCCTGCTTGGATGAAAGTCCCCTCATTATGCTCTCCGCTGCCCGGCGCCCCTGCCCAACGGATGTGTGGCGCCAAAACCCAACCCTGCCCCCTGTTGCCAGGCGGGCGGACCCTTGGCGCCAAGTCTTAACCAGAGGGGCGTGGGGGAACAAGGGAGCACAATGCCGCTTGTGCCGAAATCTGTTCGTTTTCACCGGGACTTGGCCCAAATAAGGGCTGTGTGGCCGCAGAGGACCAGTCCGGCCATGGTTGGCCTTGCCTTTGGCAAGGCTCCTGAATAGGTTCGCGCCTCCAAAACGCACCCGTAGCTCAGCTGGATAGAGCACCAGACTACGAATCTGGGGGTCAGGAGTTCGAATCTCTTCGGGTGCACCATTTTCTTTCACGCGGCAGGCGTGAAAGA
>JAQGLO010000103.1 GCA_028292825.1 Alphaproteobacteria bacterium
TCCGGTTCCGGTCATGCGGGTGTTCCAGTTGGCATCGTAATCCTTGCCGCCGCGCATCTGGCGCACCAAGGTCATCACATGCTTGGCGCGGTCCGGCACATTGGTTTCCAGCCATTCGCGGAACAGGTCTTTGATCTCCAGCGGCAGGCGCAGCAGCACATAGCCGGCGCTGCGCGCGCCATAGCCGGCCGCCGCGTTCAGCACCGCCTCCATCTCATGGTCGTTCAGGGCGGGAATGGCGGGCGCGAACATCACGCCGACGGGCACCCCGGCATCCGCCAAGCCTTGAATGGCCTGCAGCCGCCGCGTGGGGGTGCCGGCGCGCGGCTCCATCATCCGCGCCAGATGGCGATCCAGGGTGGTGATCGACAGCGCGGCTTTCGCCAACCCCATCGACGCCATGTCTGACAGGATATCGAGATCGCGCAGGATCAGCGGCGATTTGGTGACGATGGCGACGGGATGGCGGAAGTCGCGCAGCACTTCCAGCACCTGGCGGGTGATGCGCATCTTGCGCTCCAGGGGCTGGTAGGGGTCGGTGTTGGTGCCCATGGCGATCACCTTGGGCACATAACCCGGCGCGCTCAGTTCCTTGGCCAGAAGCGCCGCCGCATTGGGCTTGGCGAACAGCCGGGATTCGAAATCCACGCCCGGCGACAGGCCCAGATAAGCATGGGTAGGACGGGCGAAACAGTAAATGCAGCCATGCTCGCAGCCGCGATAAGGATTGATCGACTGGTCGAAGGAGAGGTCGGGCGACTTGTTGTGGGCGATGATGGTGCGGGTGGCATCGGTGATTACTTCGGTGCGGATCGGGGGCGGCGCGTCATCGTCCGCCCGCCAGCCATCGTCCCAGCCGTCATCCAGCAGGGTCCGGGTCTGCTTCTCGAACCGCCCCACGGCGTTGGAAACAGCCCCGCGCCCCCGCAAAATCTCGGGTCGGATGGTGGTGTTCAGGACGACAGTCATAAATAGGACTATACGCCCGAATGAGAACAAATCAAGTACAAATGTAGTCATGCTAGGCTACCAAGCCCGTCAGATTGGACCGCCATGAAAGCCAAAGACCCCGTATTCCTGGTTCCGGAAGGCAAAAAGATCGCGTTGCGGAAATGGCCGACCCGCGTCCATCCGCTTTATGGCTCCAAGCCGGATTACGAAGCGGCGCTGAACACCAGCCTGGTGCGGCTGGATGAGCGCCAGCAGCAGTTTTACGCCTCCGGCCGCCTTGCCTTGCTGCTGGTGTTCCAGGGCATGGACACTTCGGGCAAGGACGGAGTCATCCGCCATGTGCTGTCCGGCATAAATCCGCAAGGCTGCAGGGTCACGAGCTTCAAGGCGCCCAATGCCGCCGAACTGCGCCACGACTTCCTGTGGCGCAGCGCCTGCGCCCTGCCGGAGCGGGGCCAGGTCGGCGTCTTCAACCGTTCCTACTATGAAGACGTGATCGTGCCGCGCGTCCATCCGCAGATCCTGGCGCCGCAGCATCTGAAGGCGGATGGCAGGCTGTGGAAGGAGCGCTATCGCTCGATCAACGACTTCGAACAGCATCTGTGCGCCAACGGCACGCGCATCGTGAAATTCTTCCTGCATCTGTCCAAGGACGAGCAGGGCAAACGGCTGCTGGCGCGCCTCGATGAGCCTGCCAAGAACTGGAAGATCGAGGATAGCGACGTCACCGAGCGCGGTTTCTGGAAGGACTATGTCTCTGCCTATGGGCAGTGCCTCACCGCCACCAGCACCAAACATGCGCCGTGGCATATCGTGCCGGCAGACGACAAGGAAAATGCCAGGCTGATTGTCGCGCGCATCCTGCTGGACATGATGGAAAGCCTCGATCTCGGGCTGCCGCCGGCAACGCCGGAGCGCAAACGCGAATTGCGGCGGCTGCGGCTGCGTTTGTCGAAGGGGTGAGCCGGCGGTCTTGTCCACCTGTTCTCGCGCCATGCTAAAATGGCGGCATGAGGATAAAATCTCTCTTTTCGCACGCCGATTTTCCGCAACGCCTTGAATTCGCACACCGGCAGGGGGAGGGGCCGGCGCCGTTCATGAAAACAATTATATTGCGTTGGCGAAGTTTATCCCGCGCTTGTCCGACATGCGTTTGCGTGCCCTGCGAAAATTCCTGCGCCGTGATAGAACCGCCACAAGCGTCCGCCACAAGGGCGCGCAACACACCGAGGAAACCCCGATGAAACTGTTGCTTGCCGCCGTTCTGATGCTCGGCTCCGCCTCCGCCACGTTCGCCGCCAGAAAAGACGTGACGCTGGATACACCGATGGCCTTCCCCGAAAGCATCACCTCTACCGCCAATGGCACGCTCTATATCGGCTCGATGAACCTGGGCGCGGTCTATCGCGTGCTGCCGGGCGAGACCAAGGCGACCACCTGGATCAGCAAGGAGGCCGGGAATTTCGGCCGCGTGCTGGGCGTGCTGGCCGATTTTCCCAGCCGCACCCTTTATGTCTGTGACAACGGGCCCAAGGCGTTTCTCAAGACCTTCTCGCTGAAGACGGCTGCGCCGATCAAGACCTGGGAGCTGCCCGGTGGCGGCTTCTGCAACGACATCGCGCTGAAGGGCGCCGACGCCTATATCACCGACACCAAGGGCGGCCGTGTGCTGAAACTGGCTTCGGGCAGCGATGCGCTCAGCGTGTGGTACACTAATGACGCCGCCGATCCCTCGCTGGACGGTTTGGTGTGGCAGGGCGATGCGCTCTACACCAACACCTATAACGGCAATCACCTGATCCGCATTCCCGTCAACGCCGATGGCTCGGCGGGCAAGGGCGTGAACCTCGTCACCTCCACGGACATCTACCAGCCCGACGGCCTGCGCCTGTCGGCCAATGGCAAGATCCTGATGGTCGAGGGCCGCGGCAAGGATGGCAATGGCCGGCTGGACGAAGTGACGGTCTCCGGCGACAGCGCCACCATCACCGTGATCAAGGATCGCTACATGCTGCCGACCGCCGTGACGGTGGTGGGCAACACCGCGTATGTGCTGGAAGCCAAGCTCAACTATCAGCGCGACCCGGCGCTGAAGGACAAGGACCCGGGCGTGTTCACCGCCTATGCGGTTACACTGAAGTAATCTTCGATTGCCGGGCGGGGCGTCTGATCTTCCCGTCCGGCAATTTTCTGTCGTCTTGCTCAAATATCGGGCATGTAAGCATCGTCACGATAACCCTGCGACGGTATAATCTTTTGCGCGGGCGCAGCTTTGGGCCATTATGACGATATGATTTCTGTCGTCATTCCCGCCATCAATGCCGAACGCCTGCTGCCGCGCTGCTTCGACAGCCTGATCGCCGGCGCCGTGCGCGGCGTGGTGCGCGAAGTGATCGTGGCCGATGGCGGCTCCAGTGATGCGACGCTCGCCATCGCCGATGGTGCGGGTGCGCACATCGTTCATGCCCGCAAGGAACGCGCCGCGCAATTCGCCGATGGCGCCGCGGTGGCGAAAAGCGACTGGCTGCTGTTCCTGCATCCCGAGACGGCGCTGGAAACCGGCTGGGACGTGGAAGCGGAGTCCTTCATCGACCAGGCAGTGATGGAACGTCCCCAGGCCGCGGTGTTCCGTTTCGCGCTGGAGGATTTCAGCGGCGAAGCCCGCCGCGCCGAAGCCAAGGCGCATCTGCGCACCGCGCTGTTCGCGCTGCCTTTCGGCGACCAGGGCCTGCTGATCCCCAAGCGCCTCTACCAGAAGGTGGGCGGCTATCGCGCCTTGGCGGATATGGAAGACGCCGACCTGGTGCGCCGCATCGGCCGCCGCAGGCTGGTGTCGTTGCGCTCCCGCGCGGTGAATGTCTCGCGCCCGCCCAAAAGCGCGCTGCGCGGTTTTGCGCTCACCCTGCTGCATGCCCTGCGTGTGCCCAGCGGCGTATTGGCCAAGCTCTAGTTCTGGCTGCTGATCCGCAGGCCATAAGCATTGAGCGACGGTGCTGCCGGCGCGCCCTGCGAAGGCCGGTAGGTCGGCCACGCGCCTTGCGCGGTATCTTCCAGGCTCTTGGCGTCCTGGCCGAAGCGGCGGCGATACAGCCAGTGATAGACCATCAGCCGTTTGACGTAGGAGCGCGTCTCCGCCACCGGAATGCTCTCCACGAACAGCAGCGGGTCTTCGCCGCCCGCCTTGGTGTTGCGCCAGCGACTGACCGCCATCGGCCCGGCATTGTAGGCGCCGCCCAGTTCCAGCAGGTTGCCGTCCAGCCGGTTCAGCAATTGCTCGATATACTTCTGTCCCACCGACAGCGCCGTGCCGGGGTCATACAGGGTGTCGGGGTCGGTGACGCCCAGCTTGGAGGCGGTCGCCGGCATCACCTGCATCAACCCGCGTGCGCCGACAGGCGAGGTGGCCTGGGTTTGAAAGCGGCTCTCGATGCGGGCGAAGGCCAGCACCAGCGAGGAGTCGATGCGGTAGCCGCCATCCGGATTGTAGGGCGGCACCGGGAACAGCCCGGTCAGCATGACGCCGCGGGCGGCGCTTTTCTCCGATGCGCGCAACTCGATGTTGGGCACCCCGATGGCGCGCGCCAGCGCCGCCATGGCGGGATCCAGCCTTTCATTATTGTCCACGAAGGCGCGGTTCAATTCGGGGCCGACAAATTCCGGCTCGCCGATCTGCCACAGGGCCACGGCGCGCCGCGCCGCCGGCACCGCCATCAGGTCGCGGAAATCGCCCTGGTTCAGGATCGCGTCGGCGAAACCGGTCTGGGTATCGATGCCCAGGATGCGTTCGGCGATCAGGCCATAAAAGCTGGGCTGTTTTTCGGCCGCGAAATTCAGCAGGGTGACGACTTTCAGCGGATCGCCCGACTGCATGTGCGCCCGCGCCGCCCAGAAAGCGCCCTGTGCCCGCAGGCTGTTCTGTGCCGTTGTGGTCTCTGCCAGCTTTTCCAGATAATTTTCGGCATTGACCCAGTCCTTGAGCCGGTAGGCGGCAAAACCCGCATCCCACAATAGTTGCGGCACACTCGGGTCCGAAATCGAGATCGCCAGCCGATAGGCGTCAGCGTCGCGGCCTTCGGCGCGGTAGGAAGACGCAATCCGGTGCGACAGGATCGCCGCGTCGGTAGGCGTGCAGGTGGTCTGCACAGACTGCAACAGCGCCAGCGCCTGGTCGGGCTGGCCCGCCTTGATGGCCGCGAGAATGCCGGGCGTGACCTCGCGCGCCGCGCTGGCGGAAGGGTAGGGTTCGTACAATTCCGGATCTTCATAGCCGCCGGTGCGGCGGCCCACGCCGCTGGGCGCGGGAATGTTGGTGACGATGGCAACCTTGATCGTCTTGTGGTGACGACGGACGGTCTTGGTCGAATGCGCCACCGCCAGCCGGTAAATGCGGTCCGCGATGGGCAGGTCACGATATTGGGTCAGCCATTCCACCAGCGGTTCGGCTGTCAGGCTGCTGGGGGATGCGGACAGAAAATGTTGCGCCTCGGCATAGCCCTCCAACGACGTGTCGCTGACCTTGCCGAACAGAGTCTTGGCCCTCGAATATTGTCCCGCGCGCTCGGCGGCCATGATCTGGCGATATAGCGCGACGTCGTCGGCGCTCAGCACCTGTGGTGCGATCGAGGGCGACGTCATGGTCGTCGTGGCGGGCGGCGCCGGCAACTGCGACACGGCGGGCTGCGCCAGTGCGGTGCTGCCCAGGGCAAACAAGGCGGCAAGAGTTGATGCAATGCGAATGTTGACGGTCCTTCGAAACGGCGAATCTAGTTAGCGCGCGATCCGGGTTCCGGCAACCCGAGCGCTTCCATTTTTGCCGCAACAGCCTGCAGGTCTCGCCAAGCGAGCTTCTTGTGCGCTGGCTGGCGCAAGAGATACGCGGGATGCAAGGTCGGCATCAACGGCACCATGCGGTCGCCCACGCGATATTCCAGCCAGCGGCCGCGCAGCTTCATGATGCCTTCGGTGCCCCCCACCACATGCCGCGCCGCGACAGCGCCCAGCAGGATGATCACCTTGGGCTCGGCCAGTTCGATATGCCGGCGCAGGAAGGGAAGACAGGCGGCGGCTTCCTCCGGCGTGGGATCCCGATTGTCCGGCGGCCGCCAGTTGATCACATTGGTGATATAAGCGTTGGTCTTGCGGTCCAGCGCGATGGCGGCCAGCATCTTGTCCAGCAGCTGGCCGGCCCGGCCCACGAACGGCTTGCCGACGCGATCCTCGTCACGCCCAGGCGCTTCGCCGATCAACATCACGCCCCCGCTTGCCACGCCATCCGCGAAGACGGTGTTGGTCGCGGTCCGCTTCAGGGCGCAGCCGTCAAAGGCTTCGAGCGCGACTTTCAATTCTTCCAGCGTCGTTGCCGTGCCCGCTGCTGCCTGCGCCCCGCCGATGGCATCGTCGTCCAGCGCAAGCGGCGTTGGCGCGCGAGCGGGGGATCGCGGAGCCGGGGCGGCTATCGGCGCCACGGAAGCTTTGGCCACCAGCCGGTTCACTGGCGAATCCGCCACCGCCTCATCGGCGCCGGCTTCCACCAGCCAGTTCAGGGTGGATAGGGTGTCATTCATCGCCGCATCCTAGGCTTTCGCGTGCCTCCAAGGCCAGTTAGAAAAGGCTCCATAACAAGGCGAGTCATGAGCCCCAAAGAGAGCCTCAGGGAAAGCATGGATTTCGACGTCGTCATCGTCGGCGGCGGCCCCGCGGGGCTGGCGGCGGCGATCCGGCTGAAACAGCTTGATGCCGATACCAGCGTCTGCATTCTTGAGAAAGGCTCGGAGATTGGCGCCCATGTCCTGTCCGGTGCGGTGCTTGATCCCCGGGCGTTGACCGAACTCATTCCAGACTGGAAAGACAAGGGCGCGCCGCTGGAAACCCCGGTGACCGACGATCGCTTCTGCTTCTTCACCAGAGGCGGTGCGATCACCATCCCGCATATCCTGTTCCCGCCGCTGATGAGCAATCGCGGCAATTATATCGTCAGTCTCTCCAATCTCTGCAAATGGCTGGGCCAGCAGGCGGAAAGCCTGGGCGTGGAAATCTATCCCGGCTTTCCCGCGCACGACGTCATCCTCGAAGATGGCGTGGTGAAAGGTGTCATCACCGGGGATCTGGGCGTGGCCAGGAATGGTCACCACAAGGACAGCTTCACGCCGGGCATGGAACTGCGCGGGAAATACACCTTCTTCGCGGAGGGGGCGCGGGGCTCGTTGTCGAAAATCCTGCTGGCGAAATTCGGGCTGGAGACCCAGCCGCAGAAGTTCGGCATCGGCCTGAAGGAGCTTTGGGAAATTCCCGCCGCCCAGCACAAGAAGGGTTTGGTCCTGCATGGCATGGGCTGGCCGCTTGCAAACGACACCGGTGGCGGCCTCTTTCTGTATCACTGGGGCGACAATTTCTGCTCGATCGGGTTTGTCGTGCATCTCAATTACAAGAATCCCTGGCTGGACCCCTTTGGCGAATTCCAGCGCGCCAAGACCCATCCCGCCATCGCGGCTGTGCTGAAAGGCGGCAAGCGCATCGGGTATGGCGCGCGAGCCATCACCGAAGGCGGCTGGCAGTCGGTGCCGAAACTGTCCTTTCCGGGCGGTGCATTGATCGGCTGCTCCGCCGGGTTCGTGAACCTGCCGCGCATCAAGGGCAGCCACAATGCCATGAAGACCGGCATGCTTGCGGCAGAGGCGGCGAGCGCCGCGCTGAAGGCGGGCAGGGCCAATGACACGCTGGCCGAATATGACGGCGCGTACACAAAGAGCTGGGTGGCCAAAGACCTGCACCAGGTCCGCAATGCCAAGCCCCTCTGGTCGAAGCTTGGCACCTTGCTGGCGCTGCCTTTCATCGGCCTGGATCTCTGGACCAACCAGCTGTTTGGCCTGTCCCTGTTTGGAACCCTGAGCCATGGGGAACCGGATTTCGCCACGCTGAAAAAGGCGGCCGACAGCCCCAAAATCGCTTATCCCCGGCCCGACGGGATCCTGACCTTTGACCGTCTGTCCAGCGTCTTCCTGTCCAATACCAACCATGAAGAAGACCAGCCGGTCCATCTGGTCCTGCGCGACCCGGCCATTCCCATTTCCGTCAATTTGCCCGAGTATGGGGAGCCGGCGCAGCGTTACTGTCCGGCGGGCGTTTACGAAGTGATTGAAGAGGTGTCTGGTCCGCGCTTCCAGATCAACGCCCAGAACTGCGTGCACTGCAAAACCTGCGACATCAAAGACCCGTCGCAGAACATAACCTGGGTCACCCCCGAAGGCGGCGGCGGCCCCAACTATACGAACCTGTGACATGCGCCGCATCCTGACGATTGCCGCTTTTACTGCCCTGCTTGCCGGTTGCGCCGTTGCGCCCGAAGTGCCGGCACACCCCGATGACGACAAGCAGGCGGAAGCCTTTTCCACCTATCTGTCGGCGCGTTTCGCCGCCAACGAGCATGACCTACCACAGGCGGCGCGTTATTACGGCAGTGCGCTGACCAACGATCCCGCCAATCCGTCGCTGCTGGCGCTGTCCTTCTTTTATTCCACCACCTCGGGTGATTTTGAATCCGCCGGCAAGTATGCCCTGGCGGTGGTGACGGCGACGCCCGACGACCGCGCCGCGCGCCTGGCGCTGGCCGTTATCGGTTTCAAGCACAAGGATTACGGCGATGTGCGCCGTCAGCTGTCGCAATCGGCCAAGGGGCCCTTCACCGTTCTGACTCTATCATTGTTCGATGCCTGGGCCGCGGCCGCCCAGCACGACATTTCCGGGATGGACAAGGACCTGATCGCGCTGGCCGATCAAAAAGGCACCGAAAGCATGACGGCGTTCCACACGGCGCTGCTGCAGGATTATCTGGGCAATGCCGATGCTGCCGAGGCCGCCTACAAAAAGGCGCTTGGATCGTCATCGCCCACGCCGCGCGTGCTGGAAGCCTATGGCCGCTTCCTGGAACTTCATGGCCGCAGCGGCGACGCGGCAGCGCTCTATCGCTCCCATGCGGGCGAGGGCGGTCTGGCGACGGTGACACGGCCGGGCCTGGCGCGGATTTTAGCGGGCGCCAAACCGGAGCCGATGATTCGCAACCCGTCGGATGGCGCGGCCGAAGCGCTGTTCGGTATCGCCGCCTCGCTGACCGATGCGCAGAGCGCCGATGTCTCGATCCTGTATCTGCGCATGGCGCTGTATCTGCGGCCCGACTTGGGGCTGGCGCATGTCCTTCTGGCCGACCGCTTCGAGACCCTGCGCAAGTTCGACGCGGCCATCGCCATCTATCATGGCATCGAACCCGGCTCGCCCTATTTCCGCATGGCGCAGATCCAGGCGGCGCTGGACGAACAGCGCCTGGGCCGCAATGACGATGCCATCGCCGATCTCAAGAAGTTGGTAGCGGCCGAACCCAATGACAGCGAAAGCTGGATCGCCCTGGGTGACACTTATCGCACCGGCGACCGTTATGCCGAGGCGGTGGAGGCCTATGACCATGCCGAGAAAGCCATCGCCAATCCCGGCAAGCGCGACTGGCCGATGTTCTATGCCCGCGCCATGGCCAAGGAGCGGCTGCACAAGCTCGACGATTCCGAAGCCGATATCCAGACAGCGCTGAAGCTGTCGCCGGAACAGCCGGAATTGCTGAACTATCTGGGTTACAGCTGGGTGGACCGGGGCCGCAAGATTCCCGAAGCCCTGGCCATGCTGGAAAAGGCGCGCGCCCTGCGCCCCTATGACGGCTATATCGTGGACAGCGTTGGCTGGGCCTATTACCAGCTCGGCCGCTATGACGACGCCGCCAAGACCCTGGAAGCGGCGGTGCTGCTGGTACCGGGCGACCCCACCATCAACGATCACCTGGGTGATGCGCTGTGGCGGGCCGGGCGCAAGATCGAGGCGCGCTTCCAGTGGAATCACGCGATTACCTTCAGCGAAAAAGACGATGACAAGACGGCCATCACCGCCAAGCTAAAGAACGGACTTTCCTAAAGTGATCCTGGCCTGACGTGATCACCGAACGCGCATCCGCGAAGATCAACCTGTTCCTGCATGTTGGTGCAAAACGTGCCGATGGCTTTCATCCGCTGCAGAGCCTGGCGGTTTTCACCGGCATGGGCGATACGCTGGAAATCGCGCCGGCTCCCGAACTGTCGCTGACCATCGACGGTCCCTTTGCAAAGGGGCTGGACGGGGAGGGCGACAATCTGGTGCTGCGGGCGGCGCAGGCGCTCGGCGCCGGTGGCGCCAAGCTGAAACTGACCAAGAACCTGCCGGTGGCGTCGGGTATTGGCGGCGGCTCAGCCGATGCAGCAGCGGCGCTGCGGGGACTGAAGCAACTCTGGGGCGGGGATGCCGACCTGCACGTCATGGCCGCCGCTCTGGGCTCCGACATTCCCGTCTGTGTCGACAGCGTGCCGTGCTTCATGGAAGGGCGCGGCGAAATCCTGCGTCCGGTGGAATCCCTGCCGCGCCTCGCCATGCTGCTGGTCAATCCTGGGGTTGCGGTACCGACCCGCGATGTCTTTGCCGGCCTGGTTACCCGCAGCGGCGTGGAGATGACACTCCCGTCCGGCCGGTTCCGCGATACCGCCGATTTGCTGCGTTTCCTGGAAACCACCCGCAACGATCTGGAAGCCCCGGCGCGAATTCTCCAGCCGGTGATCGGCGAGGTGCTGACGGCCATGGCGGCGCTGCCCGGCGCGCTTTTCACCCGCATGTCGGGCTCTGGCGCCACCTGCTTCGGTCTTTTCGCGGATGACGATTGCTGCCGCCGGGCTGCCGAAATCCTGGAAAAAACCAGCCTCGAAAAGAATCTGGGCTGGTGGGTCGCGCCCAGCTTCGTGCCCGAAACCGGCATCCTTCACGAAGACATCGGGCAGGATATCGGTCCGACCGATCGCGGTTTGTAGGCCGTCCTTAAGACGAATTTAACGCTGATCGCCAACTCTTCGCCCAAACGCGCCCCACTGCGAAGGATACCCCATGGCCAAGGCCCAGACTGCCCCCGCCGAACCCAACATCACGATGGTGGACAATCCGCTGGCGCCGGAGCTCTACGCTTCGGGCGCGACCGGTTTTTTTGTTTCCAACGGCATGATCACCATCACGCTGGAATCCCTGCGCCCGGACCATTCCGACAAGGCCGGCCCCCTGACCCGCGTGGTGGTGGGACGGCTGGTGATGCCGGCCGCCGGCGCCCAGGGCCTCGCCATCGGCCTGTTCGATTTTCTGGAAAAGCAGGGCTTCAAGTACAACAAGCCATAGGCTGCTAGTAGGCGCGCTCCACGCAGAAGTCCGCGATGTCCGCCAGCGCATGCTTGATATCGCTCTGGGGCAGCACCGCCAGCGCCGCCTTGGCGTCATCGGCATAGGCGCGCGCCCGGCGCATGGTTTCCTGAATGGAGCCGGTCTGCTCAATCAGCGTGATGGCGCGGTCGAGGTCGCTCTCGGTCTGGTTGCCGGTCTCGATCACCCGCTTCCAGAAGGGCCTGTCGCTTTCCTGGGAGCGCGCATGGGCCAGAATGATCGGCAGGGTCATCTTGGCTTCGCGGAAATCGTCGCCCACGGTCTTGCCCATCAGCGCCTGTCGGCCGGAATAATCCAGCGCATCGTCCACCAGCTGGAAGGCGATCCCGAGATTTTCGCCATAGGCGCGCAGCCCCGCCACAAAGGCGTCGCCCTTGCCGGTGAGCAGAGCGCCGGAATGGGCGGCGGCCGAAAACAGCGCCGCGGTCTTGGCCGACACAACGCACAGATAATGCTCTTCCGTCACCGACAGATTGTTGGTGGATTTGAGCTGCATCACTTCGCCTTCGGCGATCACCGCCGACGCGCCGGCCAGAATATCGAGCACCGCCATATTGTCGGTCTCCACCATCAGCTGGAAGGCGCGGGAGAACAGGAAGTCGCCCACCAGCACCGAGGGCTTGTTGCCCCACATCAGGTTGGCGGACACCTTGCCCCGGCGCAGCGAGCTTTCGTCCACCACATCGTCATGCAGCAATGTAGCGGTGTGGATGAACTCCACCGCAGCCGCCAGCTTGACGTGATGGTCGCCGGCATAGCCGCCGGCGGTCGCCGCCGCCAGGGTCAGCAGGGGACGCAGCCGCTTGCCGCCGGAATCGATCAGGTGTTTGGCCAGGTCGGGGATCAGCGCCACGCCGGACGTCATGCGGGCATGGATCAGCCTGTCAGTGGCCGCCATGTCGGTGGCGACCAGAGCATGCAATCGCTCCACCGGAGAGACGTCGCCGGTTCGTGCGTCCTTGAGATCCTGCCCACCCATGATGGCTGGAGAATACCGAAAGCCTTCCCCGTGCCGCAAGGGCGACATAAACGCCCGTTTTGGCTATAAAGCCGCCATGCGCGCCGTCCTGAAAACCAATGATCCGGTGGTCCTGACCTATGCTGCCAATGTCCTGTCGCAGGAAGGCATCGAATCCGTCGTATTCGATGCCCATGCCAGCGTCATGGACGGCAGCGCGGGCTTCCTGCCGCGCCGGTTGATGGTGCTGGACGACGACTTTGCCCGCGCCGATACCCTGCTGCGCGCCGCCGTGCCTGAGGCCATGTGACCACCTTCCTGGATGGCAAAGTGATAGCCGCCCATCCGGAAGGCGGCTTCCGCTCGGGCACCGATGCGGTGATGCTGGCGGCCGCCATTCCGGCGCAAGGCGGCCAGTCGGTGCTGGAACTGGGCAGCAGTTCCGGCGTCGCCAGCCTGTGCCTGATGGCGCGGGTGCCGGGCCTCTCCGCGACCGGTGTCGAAATTGACGCCGAAAGTGCCCGCTTCGCGCAGGATAATGCCGCCGCTAACAGGGTCGAAGCCCGTTTTGTCGCCGGCGACATCTTCAACCTGCCGCAGGATTTGCGCCGGGATTTCGAGCACGTCTTCTGCAATCCGCCCTTCCATGAAGGCGGCCAGCAATCGCCCGATCCCGTCCGTGCCCGCGCCTTGGCGGACGAGGGCACCCTGGGCCAGTGGCTCAGCACGGGTCTCCAGCGCACGGTGTCGGGCGGCTTCTTCACCGCCATCATCCGCGCCGATCGCACGCCCGAGGCGCTGGCGGCGCTGGGCCAGCGGGGCGTCAACATGCTGCCGCTCTGGCCCCGCGCCGGCCTGGCCGCCAAGCGCGTCATCCTGCAGGCCCGCAAGGGTTCCCGCGCCCCCTTCGCACTGTTGCCGGGGCTGGCGCTGCACGAAGCAGATGGCCGCTATACCGATGCGGCCGAGGCCATTCTGCGGGATGCTGCCGCGCTTGCGATGGAGTCTGCCCGCCTGTAGGTTCCGGCCACCTTCCCAAAGGCACGACTCGGTGGCCAACGTCCAACCTAAAGCCAAGACTTTTCAGGACCTTATCCTGACCTTGCAGAATTATTGGGCGGCCCAAGGCTGCCTGATCCTGCAGCCCTATGATGACCAGATGGGCGCGGGCACTTTTCATCCCGCCACGACCTTGCGCGCGCTTGGACCGCGCCCGTGGAAGGCGGCCTTCGTGCAGCCCTCGCGCCGGCCCTCGGACGGCCGCTACGGCGAGAACCCCAACCGGCTGCAGCACTATTACCAGTATCAGGTGATCCTGAAGCCGGCGCCGGAGAATGTGCAGGAGCTGTATCTGGGCTCGATCAAGGCGCTGGGCCTGGACCTATCGCTGCACGATATCCGTTTTGTCGAGGACGATTGGGAAAGCCCGACCCTTGGCGCCGCGGGGCTGGGCTGGGAGGTGTGGTGCGACGGGATGGAGATCACCCAGTTCACCTATTTCCAGCAGGTGGGCGGCATCGAATGCGATCCTGTGGCGGCCGAGATCACCTATGGCCTCGAGCGGCTGGCCATGTATGTGCAGAATGTCGAGTTCGTGTACGACCTGGCGTTCAACGATACGTTTCGCTATGGCGAGGTATTCCACCAGAACGAAGTCGAGTTCAGCGCCTACAATTTCGAGCGCGCCGATACCGACATCCTGTTCCAGCATTTCAAGGACGCGGAAAAACAGTGCCGCGAGTTGCTGACCGGCAAGAAGCTGCCGCTGCCCGCCTATGACCAGTGCATCAAGGCCAGCCATGCCTTCAACCTGCTGGACGCGCGCGGCGTGATCAGTGTCACCGAACGCGCCGCCTATATCGGCCGGGTGCGGGCGCTGGCCCAGGCCTGCTGCGAAGCCTGGCTGGAAACGCCGATGGGCGCCTACAAGCCCCGCTTTCCCAGCAAAGAGGTTGGCTGATGCCGGATCTGTTGCTGGAACTGTTTTCCGAGGAAATTCCCGCCCGCATGCAAGCGGGTGCGGCACGTGATCTGGAGCGGCTGATGGTCGGCGCCCTGACCGATCGCGGCTATCTGTTCGAAGGCATCAAGACATTCGGCGGCCCGCGCCGTCTCACATTGGCCGTTGCCGGACTGCCGGCGCAGCAAAAGGACGTGCGCGAGGAACTGAAAGGCCCCAAGGTCGATGCCCCGCCTGCCGCCATCGAAGGATTCCTGAAAAAGACTGGCCTGACGCGCGAGCAGTTGAAGGTCGAGACCACGCCCAAGGGTGACGTCTATATGGCGGTGATCGAGCGCAAGGGCCGCGAGACCCCGCTGGTGCTGGCCGAGATCATTCCCGAGGTCATGGCCAAGCTGCCCTGGCCCAAGTCGATGCGCTGGAAGCCCGGCATTGCGGTGCGCTGGGTGCGGCCGCTGCATTCCATCCTGGCGACCTTTGACGGCGAACTGGTGCCGTTCAGCTTTGCCGGCGTCAGCAGCGGCACGCACACGCGCGGCCACCGCTTCCTGTCGGAAGGCAAGGTCGAGGCGAAGCGGTTCGAGGATTACGAACAGAAGCTGCGCGCCGCCTATGTTATTCTGGACGCCGAGGAACGCGCCGCCATCGTCTTCGAAGGCATCAAGCAGGCCGCTTTTATTCATGGCCTGGAAATGATCCCGGACGAGGGGCTTCTGGCCGAGGTGTCCGGCCTGGCGGAATATCCCACCGTCTATATCGGCGCCATCCAGGACGAGTTCATGGATGTGCCGGCCGAAATCCTGCAGACATCGATGCGCACGCACCAGAAGTATTTTTCGTTGCGCGACCCCAAGACCGGCAAGATGGCCAACCGCTTCGCCCTGGTCGCCAACATGGTCGCCAGCGACGGCGGCAAGGAAATCGTGGCGGGCAACGAACGCGTCCTGCGGGCGCGCCTGTCGGACGCCAAGTTCTTCTGGGATGAGGACCGCAAACACACGCTGGAAAGCCGGGTCGAGAAGCTGAAAGGTATCGTCTTCCACGCCAAGCTGGGCACGCAGTTCGAGCGGGTCGAGCGGATCGAAAAGCTGGCAGGCGAAATCGCCGCCAAGATCGGTGCTGATGTCACCAAGGCCAGGCGCGCGGCGCGACTGGCCAAGGCCGACCTGACGACCGGCGTGGTGGGCGAATTCCCCGAGCTGCAAGGCGTGATGGGTCGCTATTATGCGCTGCATGACAAGGAAGATGCGGCCGTCGCTGACGCGGCGCGCGATCACTACAAGCCGGTTGGTCCTTCCGATGCGGCGCCTTCCGACAAGGTCGCCATCGCTGTAGCATTGGCCGACAAGCTTGATGCCCTGACCGGTTTCTTCGCGGCGGGCGAAAGGCCCACCGGCTCCGGCGATCCTTTTGCGCTGCGCCGGGCAGCCTTGGGCGTGATCCGCATCCTGCTGGAAAACAAGTTGCGATTTTCTCTGACGGGTTCCAGCGATCTGCTGGCCTTCTTCGCCGACCGCCTGAAGGTGGCGTTAAAGGAAAAAGGCATCCGCCACGACCTGATCGATGCCGTGTTTAGCTTGGGCAATGAAGATGACCTGGTGCGTCTTGTCGCCCGTGTGGAAGCCTTGCAGGCGTTTCTCAAGACCGACGACGGCAAGACATTGTTGGCCGGCTACAAGCGCGCCGCCAACATCCTCAAGGCCGAGGAAAAGAAGGACGGCATCACCTATATCAGCGAGGTCGATGAAAGCCTGCTGCCCGAACCCGCCGACAAGGCGCTGCATGCCGCACTGGCCAAGGCCATCGGCGCCATCGGGCCGGCGCTGGACAAGGAAGACTTTGCTGCCGCCATGCAGCAGATGGCGGCGCTGCGCGTTCCCGTCGATGCATTCTTCGAGGCCGTGAAGGTCAATGCCGACGACCCCAAAATTCGCGCCAACCGGTTGCACCTGTTGGCCGGCCTGCGTGCCGCGCTCCACCGCGTGGCGGACTTTTCAAAAATTGAAGGGTGAGGGCGATCAGCAAAACGTCCAGTGGACGTTTTGCCGCCCGAACGCGCGAAGCGCCGGGCGAACACACGGAATTGGATCGGCAAAGCCGATCCGGAGCATAGGGATGATGGCGTCATGACACAGTGGGTCTATGCGTTCGGCGACGGCAAGGCCGAGGGCGAAGCCGGCATGCGCAACCTCTTGGGCGGCAAGGGCGCCAACCTGGCGGAGATGTCGAACCTGGGCCTGCCGGTGCCGCCGGGGCTGACCATCACCACCGAGGTCTGCACCTACTATTACGCCAACAATGAAGCCTATCCGCCGGAGCTTAAGGAGCAGGTCGCTGGCGCCCTGCGCCAAGTCGGCTACCAGGCCAAGGGCAACTTCGGCGATGCGGAAAAGCCGCTGCTGCTGAGCGTGCGCTCCGGCGCGCGCGTCTCCATGCCCGGCATGATGGATACGGTACTGAATCTGGGCCTCAACGCCGCCACCGCCGCAGGCCTTGCCGCCCTGACCGGTGACGAGCGTTTTGCCTATGACAGCTATCGCCGCTTCATCCAGATGTATTCCGACGTGGTGCTGGGCGTGGACCATGCCGTGTTCGAGGAAATCTTGGACGAGGAAAAGGACGCCAAGGGTGTCGAGCTGGATACCGATCTCGATGCCGCCGACCTCAAGCGCATCGCCGGTCTTTACAAGGCGCGCGTGGAACAGGAACTGGGCAAGCCTTTCCCCGAGGATGTGCAGGAACAATTGTGGGGCGCCATTGGCGCGGTGTTCGGCTCGTGGCGCTCGCCCCGCGCCAACACCTATCGCAAGCTGAACGACATTCCCGAAGATTGGGGCACTGCTGTCACGGTTCAGGCCATGGTGTTCGGCAATCGCGGCGAAAGCAGCGCCACCGGCGTCGCCTTCACCCGCGATCCGGCCACTGGCGAGAAATTGTTGTATGGCGAATTCTTGATCAACGCCCAGGGCGAGGACGTGGTGGCCGGCATCCGCACACCGCAGCCCATCT
The DNA here is from genome assembly GCA_028292825.1 of Alphaproteobacteria bacterium. Taxonomy (GTDB): domain Bacteria; phylum Pseudomonadota; class Alphaproteobacteria; order Micropepsales; family Micropepsaceae; genus Rhizomicrobium. Next base: position 17,148 of record JAQGLO010000103.1, read on the forward strand.
CCAAGCTGGTGCGTGAGCGCCAGGGCGGCCGCAAGGCCTCGATGGAAGAAGCCATGCCTGCCGCCTTTGAAGAACTGAAGGCGATCGGCGAGCGGCTGGAACAGCATTACCGCGACATGCAGGATGTGGAGTTCACCATCCAGGAAGGCAAGCTCTTCATGCTGCAGACCCGCGCCGGCAAGCGCACGGCGGAAGCAGCTTTGAAGTCGGCCGTGGACATGGTGGGCGAGGGGCTGATCGAAAAACAGACCGCCATCGCTCGCGTCGAGCCGGAAGCGCTGAACCAGCTGCTGCACCCCACCCTGGACCCCGATGCGCCGCGCGAACAGATCGCCATCGGCCTGGGCGCGTCACCCGGTGCCGCCACCGGCGAAGTTGCCTTCACCGCGGAAGAAGCCGAGAAACTGGCCGCCGATCACAAGGATGTGATCCTGGTGCGCACCGAAACCAGCCCGGAAGACATTCACGGCATGCACGCGGCGCGCGGCATTCTCACGGCCCGCGGCGGCATGACCAGCCATGCGGCGGTGGTGGCGCGCGGCATGGGCCGGCCCTGCGTCTCCGGCGCCGGCATGCTGAAGATCGATGCCGTGCGCGGCGAGATGGTGGCGGGCGCCATCACGATCAATCGCGGCGACATCATCACCATCGACGGTGCATCGGGCCAGGTGTTCAAGGGCAAGGTCGGCGTGCGCCAGCCGGAACTGACCGGCGATTTCGGCACCTTGATGGGCTGGGCCGACGAAGTGCGCACCCTGAAAGTGCGCACCAATGCCGATACGCCCGCGGACGCCGCCACGGCGCGCAAGTTCGGCGCCGAAGGTATCGGCCTGTGCCGCACCGAGCATATGTTCTTCGACGCCGAGCGCATCATCGCGGTGCGCCAGATGATCCTGGCCGACGCAGAAGCCGAGCGCAAAGCCGCGCTGGCGCGGCTGCTGCCCATGCAGCGCAGCGACTTCGAAGCGATTTTCAAGGAGATGGCCGGGCTGCCCGTCACCATCCGTCTTCTGGATCCGCCATTGCACGAATTCCTGCCGCACAAGGAAGAGGAATTCGAGGAAGTCGCCAGGGCCGCCGGCACCACTGCCAAGAAGCTGCGCGCCCGGGCCATTGCACTGCATGAATCCAATCCCATGCTGGGCCATCGCGGCTGCCGGCTGGGCATCACCTATCCCGAAATCTACGAAATGCAGGCGCGCGCCATTCTGGAAGCGGCGCTGGCCGTGGAAGAGGACGGCGGCGCACCGGTGCAGCTGGAAATCATGATTCCGCTGGTGGGATTCAAGTCCGAGCTGGATATCCTGGCCGCGCGCATCGCCAATATCGCAGCCGAGATCGGCAAAGAGCGCGGGAAGGTGCCCGATTACCTGATCGGCACCATGATCGAACTGCCGCGCGCCGCCTTGCGCGCGGGCGAGATTGCGCAGACGGCGCAATTCTTCTCCTTCGGCACCAACGATCTCACCCAAACCACCATCGGCATCAGCCGTGACGATGCCGGCATGTTCCTGAACGACTATCTTTCCAAGGGTGTGATCGCACGTGATCCCTTTGTCAGCATCGATGTGGACGGTGTCGGCGAACTGGTGCGCATTGCAGTGCAACGCGGGCGCGAAACGCGCGCAAATCTCAAGCTCGGCATCTGCGGCGAGCATGGCGGCGATCCGGATTCGATCCGTTTCTGTCACGACTCGGGACTGGATTATGTCTCCTGCTCGCCCTTCCGCGTGCCGATTGCACGTCTTGCGGCGGCGCAGGCCGCGTTGGTGCAAATCCGCAGGGATGTATAATCCGTCCACGGACTATGCAGGAAAACACTGGTTTTTTCTACGTCAAATGACGCTCTGTCACGTTAATGAAAAAATTTGTTTGACGATTCGTTTTTTGAGGGGCAAAAGCGCCTTCACGACGGGTGCTGGGAACCCATTCGGAACTTTTGAAGGACGACGCGGAATCGAAACAGCCTAAATCGAAATAGCAGATGCGACGGACATGCCTTCGAAGGGGCAATTAAAACCGCAAGTGCGAATTAGACCAAGCCAGATAGACCAAGCGAAACCTAAAGCCGAAACGAGTATCATTTCCCATGTCTCAGAAAACCACTGACGCGATTTCGCGTTCCGACCGCGTGCTTGTCGC
>JAQGLO010000140.1 GCA_028292825.1 Alphaproteobacteria bacterium
CGCATCACCGCCGTGATCCCCTATTTCGGCTATGCCCGCCAGGACCGCAAGGTCGGGCCCCGCACGCCCATCTCCGCCAAGCTGGTCGCCAACCTGATCACCGAGGCGGGCGCCAACCGGGTGCTGACGATCGACCTGCACGCCGGGCAGATCCAGGGCTTCTTCGACATTCCCACCGACAACCTGTTCGCCCAGCCGGTGATCGTGAAGGACATCCTGGAAAACCTGGGCGGCAAGGAACCCATGGTGGTATCGCCCGATATCGGCGGCGTGGTGCGCGCCCGCAGCCTGGCCAGCCGTCTCAACACCGACCTGGCCATTGTCGACAAGCGCCGCCCGCGCGCCGGGGTGTCGGAAGTGATGAACATCATCGGCGACGTGGAAGGCCGCGCCTGCATCCTCGTGGACGACATCGTGGATTCAGGCGGCACGCTGTGCAACGCCGCGGACGCGCTGCTGAAAAACGGCGCCACCGAAGTCTATGCCTATTGCACCCATGGCGTGCTGTCCGGCAAGGCGGTGGAGCGCATCCAGAATTCCCAGTTGAAGTCGATGGTGGTGACCGATTCCATCGCCCCCACCGCGGCCCAGTCGGCCTGCCCCAATATCCGCACCATCACCATCGCGCCGCTGCTGGGCGAAGCGATGCGGCGCATCAACAATGAAGCGTCGGTGTCGAGCCTGTTCGACTAGAGCAGCGCCCCGATCACGGCGCCTTCAATCGCGGCCACGATCACCCAATGGCCGCCATCGATCACGGTGACCATCAGCGTCTTGCCCTGGAACAGGTTGGTGACCAGGGTCGAGGTCAGCATCAGGCCGACGCCCAGGGTCAGCCCGGCGATGGCGCCCGCCATCCAGCCCATCACCCCCAGGTGGTCCAGCGTCTGGTAGAGCACTGCCGCCATCACCCATTCCGCCAGCAGGCAGACCACCAGCGGCGTGGCGGGCATCTTCTTGTCCTTGCAATCATCCGGGTTCAGCCCCAGCGCCGCCTGCCAGACCTTGCCCAGGCTCATGTACCAGGCACTGCCGAACAGCCAGGCGGCCAGTCCCGCCAGCCCAATGGCTACCAATGGATTGTGCATGCGCGTCCCTCCCCGTTTTGCGGCAGGCTAGCATGCAGGGAAACGCGCAAAAGACCTGTTTGCGGGGCTTATTGCGTCCGGGGGGGCGTTGCGCTAAAAGCGCCGTCTTTCGGGGCTCCTTCTGGGGTCTGGGATCATTGAGGTAAGAAAATGTCGCAAATTCAGGAACTTAAGGCAGAAGCGCGCACCGGCACCGGCAAGGGCCCGGCTTATCAGGCGCGCCTGAAGGGGCTGGTCCCCGGCGTCATTTATGGCGGCAACGATACCCCCGAGAATGTGGCCGTGGACGCCCGCACCCTGGAGCGCATCGTCGAAGCCGGCCATTTCCTCACCACGCTTTTCAGCCTGGACATCGGCGGCAAGAAGACCCGCGCCATTCCGCGCGCCGTGCAGCTGGACCCGGTCACCGACCGCGTCGTGCATGTCGACTTCCTGCGCCTGGCCGAAGGCGGCACCGTGCGCCTGGCCATTCCCGTGCATTTCCATGGCCAGGACGTTTCGCCCGGCCTGAAGAAGGGCGGCGTGCTGAACGTGGTGCGCCACAATATCGTGCTGATCTGCCCGGCCGACAGCATTCCCAACACCATCGACGTGGACGTTTCGGCGCTGGACATCAATGAAACCGTCCATATCGCCGACCTGGCGCTGCCCGAAGGCGTGAAGGTGATCATCAAGGGCCGCGACACCACCGTCTGCTCCATCGTCGCCTCGACCTCCGTGCGCGAAGAGCAGAAGGCCGCCGCCAGCACCGCCGACGCGCCTGCCGCCGAAGCCGCGCCTGCCGCCGCTGCCGCCGCCCCTGCTGCCGGCGCCAAGGCGCCTGCCGCCGGTGCCAAGGCTCCGGCCGCCGCCGCCGCCAAGCCCGCAGCCAAGAAGTAAGTTCTGGCGCTTGGGGGAGGCGTCTCCGTCATGGATACGCCTCTCCTCATCGCCGGACTGGGCAATCCTGGGTCGCAGTATGCGAGGAACCGGCACAATGCCGGTTTCATCGTGCTGGACGAACTGCACGCCGCCTATCGCTTCGGCCCGTGGAAGGTGAAGTCGGGCGGCCTGCTGTCGGAAGGCACGCTGGCGGGACGCAGGACCTACCTTTTGAAACCCCAGACCTTCATGAACCTGTCGGGCGACTGCATCGGCCCGGTGCTGCGCTTCTTCAAGCTGCCCTTGTCGGCGCTGGTGGTGGTGCATGACGAGATCGACCTGGCTGCCGGCAAGGTCAAGGTGAAGACCGGCGGCGGCGATGCCGGACAGAACGGGCTGCGCTCCATCACGGCGACGCTGGGACCGGACTATCGCCGGGTGCGGCTGGGGATCGGCCACCCCGGCGAGAAGAGCCGGGTGACCGGGCATGTGCTGCAGAATTTCTCGAAAGAGGATATCGACTGGCTACAGCCGCTGGTGGGCTCCATGGTCGAAGCCGCGCCGCTGCTGGCGAAGGACGACGATGCCGGGTTCATGAGCAAGGTGGCGCTGATGACGGCGCCACCAAAAATTGACAAAGCGCCGAAAAAAGAACCGAAGACAAAAGATTCAGAGAAAGACGCGTAATGGGTTTCAAATGCGGAATCGTGGGCCTGCCCAATGTCGGCAAGTCCACCCTGTTCAATGCCCTGACCCAGACGGCGGCGGCGCAGGCGGCCAACTATCCCTTCTGCACCATCGAGCCCAATGTCGGTGACGTGGCGGTGCCGGACCCGCGGCTGGAGACCCTGGCGGCCATCGCCGGCTCGCAGGAGATCATTCCGACGCGGATCACCTTTGTCGATATCGCGGGCCTGGTGCGCGGCGCCTCCAAGGGCGAAGGCCTGGGCAACCAGTTCCTGGCCAATATTCGCGAAGTCGATGCCGTGGCGCACGTGCTGCGCTGCTTCATCGATGACGACATCACCCATGTCGAAGGCAAGATCGATCCGGTTTCGGATGCCGAGACGGTCGAGACCGAACTGATGCTGGCCGACCTGGAATCGCTGGAAAAGCGGCTCAAGCCGCTGGAGAAGAAAGCCAATGGCGGCGAGAAGGAAGCCAAGGAATTGCTGGCGCTGATGATGAAGGCCGTCGTGCTGCTGCGCGAAGGCAAGCCCGCCCGCCGCGCTGAACTGGCGCCGGAAGAACGCGGCCCCTATTCCCAGCTGGGCCTGATGACCGCCAAGCCGGTGCTGTATGTCTGCAACGTGGAAGAGGCTTCCGCCGCCACCGGCAACGCCATCAGCGCCAAAGTCGAGGCCATGGCCAAGGCGGAAGGCGCGCGCAGCGTGGTGATCAGCGCCAAGATCGAGGAAGAGATCGCGCAGATGCCGATGGCCGACCGCGCCGACTTCCTGGAGTCACTCGGTCTGGAAGAACCTGGCCTGAACCGCCTGATCCGCACCGGCTATGAATTGCTGGGCCTGCTGACCTTCTTCACCGTGGGACCGAAAGAAGCCCGCGCCTGGACCGTGACCAAGGGCTCAAAGGGCCCGCAGGCCGCCGGCGTCATCCACACCGATTTCGAACATGGCTATATCCGCGCCGAAACCATCGCCTATCCCGACTATGTCGCCGGCAAGGGCGAAGCCGGCGCGCGCGAAGCGGGCAAGTTCCGGCTGGAGGGCAAGGAGTATGTCGTCGCCGATGGCGACGTGATGCACTTTCGGTTTGCGAATTAGCGAAGCCCCGCTTCGAACTCTGCGATCAATGCCGCCAGCGCCGCGGGCTGCTCACTCGTCGTGAGGTGACCGCCGGGCAACCGCTCGATCCGAATGCCGAGATGCCCCAGTCGTTCCCGTGCAAGGTCGACCTGGCGGTGCTCAAAGACGTCTTCGTCACTGCCTCCCACCAAAATTGGGAATTGGTCGCGATAGATTTTGAACAGTTGGCCGAAGTTGAGACGGTCCCCCTCGGCCTTTTGCTCGACTGCGAAGTTTGCCGCCGCGGCGAGAAAGAACAGGCCGTTGCGACGGTCCAGGACGTTATAAAGCTCGCGTATCTCCGCATCGGTGACCCGATAGCCCTTTGACCAGATCACCCCCACCAACATCTTGAACAGGGCGAAAGAGAGGCCCAGCGTCCAGTAGGCCCCTTTGGGGATACTGCGCAAAAGTGGCGTCGTAAACCATGGGTGGGAGTGCCCATCCGGAAAGAGGCCGCCATTGAAGATGAAAACACCACGTATTTCCGGTCCGCCGACAGGCTCGCCCCGCGCTGCGCGCTCAAGTCGGCGCCGCAGAATCTCCGAGACGACAATCGCGGAAAAGTCGAAGGCGACCAGCGTCGTGGAACGGATAGACATGTCGCGCCAGAGCGCCTCGACGAGGTCGGCTCGTTCGGCGGTGGAATAAGCGTAGTCTCTGGGCTTGTCACTGTCGCCCATGCCGACATATTCGACGAAGAGCTTCGGCATATCTGCCGAATTCGGCAAATGCGGCAGAACTCTCGCCCATCCAAGCGAGCCATCGGGAAATCCCGGCAGAAAAGAAACGGCATGTGCAATCTCCCCTTCACGCCTCAGGAAAACTTTCAGAGGCGCGTTTTCGGTAGCAACGATCGCCGGGGTTCTGGGGTCGTAGCCGACGCGCTCGCCGCCCACGAACCAAGTTTGGACAGGCGAGGATCGAACTGCGGAAAGAGACTCTGGCGGCACATTCGTCTCCTGCCTTGGTACGGAACGACCTGCGAAACGCTACAGCACCCTGGAATATCTTGTCCACGGCCCTATCGGTTTCCGAGCGCAGGCGTGTTTTGAGAGCTTTAGCCGGATAGGCAAGGCATCGGCCACGTTTGGGCGGCGACTTCGTGCGCTAATCTAGATCCCGCTCAAATCCACCATCTCCGCCTGCCTTACATTGAGCGACGCAAATCGGGTGCGGTATTCGACCGGGGTCATGCCGGTCTGGCGCTTGAACAGGGTGCGGAAGAACGAGACATCGTCATAGCCTACGGCCGACGATACGCACTGGATCGGGTCGCCGCCCCTTTCCAGCATGGCTTTCGCCGCTTCCACCCGCATGGCGCGCAGATAGGCGGCGGGCACGATGCCGGTGGCGGCCTTGAAGCGGCGCAGGAAGGTGCGCTCGCTCATGCCGGCATAGTCGGCCAGCGCCGCGTTGGTATGGGCCCGGTGAAAACTCTCCTGCAGATAGGTCTCCACGGTGCGGACGCGGTCATCGTCATGGGCGCGCGACAAGGGTAGCACGGCATAGCCGGACTGGTGGGTGCGCGGCATCGACAGCAGCAGCGCCTTGGCGGTCTGCACCGCGATCTCGTGGCCGCACAGCTTCTCGACCAGGTACAGGCTGATATCGGCGGCCGCGGTGACGCCGCCGCTGCACAAGAGGCGGCGATCCTCGGTCACGAACAGGTCGGGCTGCCAGTCGACATCGGGCCAGCGCCGCTTGAAATCCGGCGCCACCGCCCAGTGTGTCGTGCCCCGCCGCCCATCCAGCAGGCCTGCTTCCGCCAGATAGGCCGCGCCCATGCAGACGCCTGCGATATAGGCGCCATCTTCGTAGCGGGCGCGCAGCCAGGGCAGCAGGGCGCTGTTCACCGCCAGCTTCTCGTCCAGCGCCAGGCCGGAGGTCGGAACGATCACAATGTCGGCATGGGTGATATCCGCGACCGCACATTGCGGCGTCATGCTGAGCCCGGCATAGGGGCTTTTCACCGGCTTGCCGTCCAGCGTGGCCGTGGTGACGCGAAAGCGCGGCTCGGGCGCATGGCCCTTCAGCGCCTGCCACAGGGCGCCGGCGGAATGGAACACTTCCACAGGCATGATCGCCGTGGAGGCATAGCCATCGTCCATCAGAATGACCGTGACGTCGAGCACTGCGCTTATCCCCGTGCGGTGGTGGGATCTATGATGGTGGTGATTTCGGTGATGGTGTTCGCGGGGAAGCCGGAAAGCCGGGCATGCTCCTGGATCGCGGCCCCGTCCGCAGCCAAATAAATACAGAAGGTCTTGTCCTTGGCAACATAGGACTGGACCCACTGCACGTCCGGCAGCTTGGCCAGGGCGCAGTTGGAGGTTTCGGCGGCGTCTTTCAACTGCGGCGCGGTCATCAGGCCGACGCCCGGAATGTCGCGTTCGATGACGAATTTCCTGAGCATGCTGGTCTCCTGGGCTGTTGGCCGGAGGATAAAAGCCCACAGCCCCCAGAGGCGCGAGCGGCGGGATCGCCATTTGCCGGGGGCGATCCCGCCAATGTTTCAGTACGCCGCGTGGTCGAGTTCGTGATACAGCGCCGACACTTCCGGCGCGGCGATGGTGGCGACCGCCAGGTCCAGGCTGCCGCGCAGGCAGCCCTGATAGGCGATCATGTTGCGCAGTTCGCCCCGGACAGGGGTGCCGCCGCAGGCCTGGCGGGCCGCCGCTTTCAGGCGGGACAGCAATGACTGGGCTCCGGCCGCGTTCGACAGTTTAAGGTCCCCATAATGGACCACGACCTGGTAGGCCGCGGCCTGTGCGGCAACCGGCGTCGCCATGAGGACGGCAAAGGCTGCGAAGCGCAGCGCGGCGGCAATGGTGTGCTTGAAATGCATGATGTGCTCCTTTGTTCAATCAGGAGTGCAAACATCATGCGGCGGCTTTGCGAACAAGCAGCGGCACCGCCAACAAGGACGGGCGATGCCGCCACAGGAAAATAATGGGAATGCGTTCAGTCTTTTGGGAAAAGGCCGCGCAGGCCTTCGGGCGTGGCGGCACATGTGCCGCGTTCGGTGATGAGGCCCGTCACCAGCCGCGCCGGCGTGACGTCGAAGCCGGGATTGGCGGCGCGGCTGCCGGGGGCGGCGATATCGACGGTCACCACGGAGCCATCCTGAAGACGGCCGGACATTTTCAGCACTTCGTCGGGGCTGCGTTCCTCGATGGGAATGTCGCGGCCGCTTTGCAGCGTCCAGTCGATGGTGGAACTGGGCAGCGCGACATAGAAGGGCACGTTGTTGTCCTTCGCCGCCAGCGCCTTCAGGTAGGTGCCGATCTTGTTGGCGACATCGCCATTGGCGGTGACGCGGTCGGTGCCCACGATCACCATGTCCACCTGGCCGTCCTGCATGTAATGGCCGCCGGCATTATCGGCGATGATGGTGTGGTTGACGCCGTGATTGCCCAGCTCGAACGCGGTCAGGGCGGCGCCCTGGTTGCGGGGACGGGTTTCGTCAACCCAGACATGCAGCGCAATGCCCGCGTCATGCGCCATGTAGATCGGCGCCAGCGCGGTGCCGTAATCCACCGTCGCCAGCCAGCCGGCATTGCAGTGGGTGAGGATGTTGACGGTTTCGCCCGACTTCTGTTCCGCGATCGTCTCGATGATTTTCAGCCCGTTGAAGCCGATGGCCTCGTTCATTGCCACGTCTTCGTCGGCGATCTTCTGCGCTTCCGCCCAGGCCAGCGCGACGCGCTTGCCGTGCGGCTGGTTGAGCAGCGCGCCGCGCATGCGCCACAGCGCCCATTTCAGGTTGATGGCGGTGGGCCGGGTCTCGGCCAGCATTTCGACGGCCTGGTTGATGGCGTCGTCGGACGCATCCTCGCGCACCGACAGCGCCAGGCCATAGGCGCCTACCGCGCCGATCAGCGGCGCGCCGCGGGTCTGCATCGACCTGATGACCCGCGCCGCGTCCTCGGCGGAATGCAGGGTCAGGGTGACGAGTTCGTGCGGCAGGCGTGTCTGGTCGAAGATGCCGAAGGCATCCTCGCCGACGGTCCAAATCGAGCGGGTGTGCTTGCCACCAATCTTCATTTCAAAAAAGCCTTCATGGCGTTTTCGCCTCATAGCGCGCGATCAGCGCAACGATCTGCGCATGCGACAGGCCATAAACGGTCACCTGTCCCGCGCCATTGGGGCTGGAGATGAACGGCGCCGACACCAGCTTGCCATCCAGCACGACACCCATCTTGTGCCCGGCATTGGAATAGGTGAAGGCATACATCAGGGTGGAAGCGCTCTGTCCCAGGGTAACGATCGCGGTTTCCTTGCCGGTTTCCTTGTCGACGTCGGGGCTGACGGCGGTGATTGCGTTACCGCCAAACAGGGGCTTGGGATCGAGACAGAGGGTTTCGCCATCCTCCGGATCGGTCTGGGCTTCAACCGTACCGACCGCACAACCGTGGGTACCATAAAACGCAAGATCCGGCTGTGGCTGCGCCAAGGCCGGCGACGCCAGCATTGCGATCAGGGCCAGTCCTGTACATTTCATGGGGCGGCCGGGGCGGTTGCCTTCATGGCGGGGTATTCGCACAGGCGCGCATACCAGTCCGACAATTTGGGGCGGGAACCCTTCCAATCAAGGTCGGGCAGGCGGAATTCGACATAGCCGAGGGCGCAGCCCACGGCGATCTCGCCGATGGTGGGGTCCTTGGCGAAATTCACCCGCTCCAGCATGTCGAGCGTGGCGGTGATCGCGGCCAGGTGGCGAACGCGCATGGCTTCGTTGGGACTCGGCTGGCGGCCTTCGACGACATACGCCACCGCCGCGTCCGCGATGCCGTCGCCCAGGGCCTGCAGGCCCAGCGCCTTCCAGCGGCCATTGGTGGGCCGCCAGATATTCATGCCGGGAAAGAATTTGCCGCCGCCGTAACTGTTGAGATATTCGCAGATCACGGGCGAGTCGATCAGCGCCGAACCATCATCCAGCACCAGCGCCGGGATCTTGCCCAGGGGATTGATGCGGCGGAATTCCTCATCCTGCATCGGCAGGGTGCGGATTTCCTCCAGCTTCAGGCCCAGCTCATGCGCGACGATGCGGCACTTGCGGGCGAAGGGCGAGGCCGCGTTGGAGTAGAGCTTCAATTCAATGCCCTTCGAACGCGACCAGCGACGACACCGCCATGCCGCGGGCGCGCAGCTTGTCGGCGCCGCCCAGGTCGGGCAGGTCGATGACAAAGGAGCAGCCGATCACGTTCGCGCCGGCCCGCTCCAGCAGGTTGATGCCGGCCATGGCGGTGCCGCCGGTGGCGATCAGGTCGTCGACCAGCAGCACATTGTCGCCGGGCGTGATGGCGTCGGTGTGGATCTCCACCCGGTCGGTGCCGTATTCCAGCGCATAGTCTTCGCCGATGGTGGTGAAGGGCAGCTTGCCCTTCTTGCGCACGGGGATGAAGCCGACGCCCAGCTGGTGCGCCACCGCGCCGCCCAGGATGAAGCCGCGCGCTTCCAGCCCGGCCACCGCATCGATCTTTTGACCGCGATAGAGCTGCACCATCGCGTCCACCGCAGCGCGGAAGGCATCGGGATTGCCCAGCAAGGTGGTGATGTCGCGGAACAGGATGCCCGGCTTGGGATAATCCGGGATGGTGCGGATGACGGTCTTGAAATCCATGATGTCAGTCTTTCTTCAGCACGCGGCCGGCGACCGCATCCAGCTTGGCGACCAGCGAGGGATCGCGGCGGTCGGGGGCGGTGATCAGGGCAAAGTCCAGCACGGTTTCGGGATTGTCGCTGCAGGTCGAGGGCGTGCGCTCCGGTCCCAGCTTGGGCGCCACCGCCATGATCAGGCGGCTGGCATTGCTGGCGTTCTGGCGCATCACCTTGATCACCGCGTCCACGGTGACGCCGTCATGATCGTCATGCCAGCAGTCATAGTCGGTGACCATGCAGACGATGGCGTAGGGCAGCTCGGCCTCGCGCGCCAGCTTGGCTTCCGGCATCGCGGTCATGCCGATCACGTCGGCGCCCCAGGAGCGGTAGAGCAGGCTTTCGGCGCGGGTGGAGAATTGCGGACCCTCCATGCAGATATAGGTGCCGCCTTCGCTGTGATCGATCTTCAGTTCGCGCGCCGCCAGGGTCAGCGCGCCCGACAGCTTGGGGCAGACCGGGTGGGCCATGGGCACATGGGCGACGAAGCCGGGGCCGAAGAAGCTCTTCTCGCGGGCGAAGGTGCGGTCGATGAACTGGTCGGCCATGACGAAGGTGCCCGGCGGCAATTCTTCCTTCAGCGAACCGCAGGCCGAGACGCTGATCAGGTCGGTGACGCCGATCCGCTTCATGGCGTCGATATTGGCGCGGTAGTTGATCGAGCTGGGGGTCTGGAAATGGCCGCGGCCATGGCGGGGCAGGAAGGCCATGTCCACACCGTGAAAGGTGCCGGTCAGGATGTAATCCGACGGCTCGCCCCAGGGGCTGTCCACCCGCTGCCACTTGGCGTTTTCCAGGCCGGGAACGTCATAGACGCCGGAACCACCGATGATGCCGAGGACGGTTTTTGCCATGAAAAAGGGCGCCGCTTTTGAAAACGACGCCCTTTTATCATTTAAGCCCCCCGGGGCAATGCCCGGGATTATGACACTAGTGGGCGTCTTTCCAGACCCGGCGATAGGCCGCGAACAGGATGCCGGCCAGCGCCACCAGGAAAATCAGCACGCCGAAACCCAGCTGCTTGCGCTCTTCCATCTTGGGCTCGCTGGCCCAGCTCAGGAAGGTCACCACGTCATGGGCTTCCTGCTCGACGGTGGCCTTGGTGCCGTCGCTGTAGGTCACCGAATTGGCGGCCAGCGGCGGCGGCATGGAGATGTTCCAGCCCTCGAAATAGGGGTTGAAATACTTGCCTTCCGTCACCTTGAAGCCGGTCGGCGTCTTGCCGTGGAAGCCCGTCAGGATCGAATAGACATACTGGGGCCCGCCTTCGCGCGCCTTGACGATCATGGAAAGGTCAGGCGGCAGGGCGCCGGAATTGTTGGCGCGGGCGGCCGCTTCATTGGGGAAGGGCGACGGGAGATGGTCGGCCAGGGTGGCCGAACGCAGCAGCGGCACGCCCTTGTCGTCGGTGGTCTCGCCCTTGTCATTCGGCTCCGCTGGAACCTTCGCGGCCGTGGCAAGCGCCTTGGCCTGGGCTTCGGTGAATTCCGGGCCGCCCTTTTCCGTCAGGTTGTGGAAGGCCAGGTGGCCGGCCGAATGGCAGGCGGCGCAGACTTCCTTGTAGACCTGATAGCCGCGCTGCAGCGAGCCGCGGTCATAGGTGCCGAAAGGGCCTTCGAAGGAGAATTTCTCCTCCTTGGGCGGCAGGCGCTTGGTGTCGACGGCCGCGAAGCTGGCGGTGGAGGCCAGCAGGCCGATAGCAATGCCGAGAGAGAGGGTTTTGAAGTGCATGGTCATTCTCATTCGGCAGGGGTGGCGGCGGAGTCGCCGAGCACGGATTGCGCGATGGATGCGGGAAGCTTTTTCGGGGTCTCGATCAAACCGATGATCGGCATCAGCACCCAGAAGAAGCCGAAGTAGTACAGCGTCGTCAGGCGCGCGATCCACACCAGCGGAATGCCGGCAAAGGCCTTGTCCACCGGCTGCGAGCCGCAATAGCCCAGGATCACACAGCTGATGGCGAAGAACCAGAACAGCCACTTCATGGTCGGGCGGAAACGGCAGCTGCGCACGCGCGAGGTGTCCAGCCAGGGGATGAACACCAGGGTGACGATGGCGCCGCCCATCACGATGACGCCGGCCAGCTTGTTCGGGATGGAACGCAGCATGGCGTAGAAGGGCAGCAGGTACCATTCCGGCACGATATCGGGCGGCGTCACCAGCGGGTTGGCCTGCTGGTAATTGTCCGGGTTGCCGAAGAAGTTCGGGGCGTAGAAGACGAACACCGCGAACACGATGACGAACAGCACCAGATAGAAGGCGTCCTTCACCGTATAATACGGATGGAACGGCACCGTGTCCTGCGGGGTCTTCACGTCGATGCCCAGCGGGTTGTTGTTGCCCGGCACATGCAGCGCCCAGATATGCAGGCCCACAACGGCGGCGATGATGAAGGGCACAAGATAGTGCAGCGAGAAGAAGCGGTTCAGGGTGGCGTCGCCCACCGCGAAGTCGCCCCACAGCCAGGTGGCGATATGGGTGCCGACCACGGGAATGGCGCTGAACAGGTTGGTGATGACCGTGGCGCCCCAGAAGGACATCTGGCCCCAGACCAGCACATAGCCGAAGAAGGCCGCCGCCATCATCAGAAGATAGATCAGCACACCGATGATCCAGATCAGTTCGCGCGGGGCCTTGTAGGAGCCGTAATAGAGGCCGCGGAACATGTGGATATAGACAGCGATGAAGAACATGGACGCGCCATTGGCGTGAACATAGCGGATCAGCCAGCCGTAATTGACGTCGCGCATGATGGCCTCGACGCTGTCGAAGGCCAGGCCCGCATTGGCGACATAGTGCATTGCCAGGACGACGCCGGTGACGATCTGGACCGCCAGGCAAAAGGTGAGGATGCCGCCGAAGGTGTACCAGATGTTCAGGTTACGCGGCGTGGGGAAGGTCTGCATCGTGTCGTGCATCAGGCGCGGCAGCGGCAGGCGCGCATCGATCCACTTTTCGATGCCGGACTTGGGGGTATAGGTCGAAGGGCCAGACATAGATGTTCTCCTCAACCGACCTTGATACGGGTGTCAGACAGAAAGCTGTAGATCGGCACCTCGAGATTGCGGGGCGCCGGGCCTTTGCGGATTCGGCCTGCCGTGTCGTACATCGAACCGTGACAATGGCACAGCCACCCGCCGTAATCGCCTTCCGGCATCTGCGGGGTGGAAACGGTGGGGGTGCAGCCCAGATGGGTGCAGACGCCGATCAGGATCAGCCATTCCGGCTTGATGACGCGGTTGGCGTCGGTCGCGGGCGCGCTGGAGGGCAGGTTGTCGTTGTTGGCGAGCGCGTCGGGCAGCGAGGCCACGTCCACGGCCTTGGAGGCGGCGATCTCGGCCGGGGTGCGGCGGCGCACGAACAAGGGATGGCCGCGCCACTTCACGATCACCTGCTGGCCGGGCTGGATGGTCGCCAGGTCCACCTCGGTGACGCCGGCGGCCAGCGCCGCGGCGCTGGGGTTCATCTGGTCGATCAGGGGCCAGGCGACCGCGGCCACGCCGACGGCGCCCACGGCGCCCGACGCCACATACAGAAAATCGCGTCGCGTGCCCGCGTCACTCTTAGTCGCTGCCACTGGTTCACCCTTGAAATAGTCTTTGCCCCGCTGGGGCGGAAGAAAACGCACGAACTTTTGGCACAAACAAGCGCAGGAACGGTACTGACGCAATGACGCGCCGGACCCTTATTTGTCCCCCCGGCAGCTTGTTCGTTCGGCCGGTAAAATAGAGAGTCGATTTTCGAGGGTCTTGCGGCACGATGACGCAGAAAATGCCTTGTGCGTCCGTTACTTGGGTAAAAATGGAGATTTGCGGTGCGCCTGGCCCTGTATGAGCCCGATATCCCCCAGAATGCGGGGGCCATGATGCGGCTGGGGGCGGCCCTCCAGGTGGGGATCGACCTGATCGAACCCTGTGGATTCCTGCTGACCGACCGGGGCCTGAAGCGGGCCGGGATGGACTATCTCAAAAACGCCGACATTTGCCGCCATGAATCCTGGGCGGGGTTCCAGACGGTCCCAAGAGGGAGACTGCTGCTTCTGACCACCCGGGGGGACATGGCCTATACCGATTTCGCCTTTGCCCCCGGGGATACCCTGATGGTGGGCCGGGAGAGCGCCGGGGTGCCGCAGGCGGTCCATGACGCCGCCGATGCGCGGCTGGTGATCCCGCTGGCCGCCCGGTCCTTGAATGTTGCCCAGGCCGCCGCGATGGTGCTGGGGGAAGCGCTTCGCCAGACTTCGCTCTTTCCAAAAGGAACCTGAATTGGACCTGACTCTATTCCATCAAGGCGGACTCTGGGCGTTGGGCCAGGTCTTGATGATCGACATCGTGCTGGCCGGCGACAATGCCGTGGTGATCGGCCTGGCGGCGGCACGCGTGCCGGTGGCCTTGCGAAAAAAAGTCATCCTGTGGGGACTTGTCGCCGCGGTGGCGCTGCGGATCGCGATGGCGCTGGTGGCGGTCAAGCTGATGGCCATCATCGGTCTGACCCTGGCGGGCGGGATCCTGCTGCTGTGGGTGTGCTGGCGCTTCTGGCGCGACATTCGCGGCGGTGCCCATCACGGCGCCCCCAAGGTGGATGCCGGCACCTCGGTCAGGCGCGCCGTCCTCCAGATCCTGGTGGCCGACCTGTCCATGTCGCTGGACAATGTGCTGGCGGTGGCCGGCGCGGCCCGCGACCATATCGATGTGCTGATCATCGGATTGCTGATGTCGGTGGCGCTGATGGGCGCGGCGGCGAACTACATCGCCAAGCTTTTGGAACGCTTCCGCTGGATCAGCTATATCGGTCTGGCCATTGTGCTCTATGTGGCGCTGAACATGATCTGGCACGGCTGGCTGGAAGTGCACCGGGCGATCGGCTGATCAGGCCAGCCTTAGGAGAAGCGCGGTAGCATCGTCGCTCTTCTTGAAGCGGGGAAACGTCACGCCGTCGGCATCGCCGGCTTCGATGGCGCGCAGTTCCTCGCCCAACGTTGCTAGGCCCTTGTCCAGCGCGGCCGCCAGCAGGGTGTCGGCGCTGTAGGCGCCATAGTCGCTGGCCAGCGCCAGGAACCCATCCGACGCCAGCAGGATGATCGCGCCCGGCGCCAGTTTCACCAGCCGGCGCGACACATGCGCCGCCGCCTTGGGCTCCGGGCTGAACAGCCAATAATTGCCGCTGTTGATGCGGTTGCGACGTTCCTTCAGGGAATCGATGAAATGGCTGCGGTCGGTGGCGGCCCGGCCCTTCTCCTTGGCCAGCCGTCCGGCAAGACTGGTTTCATCGCCGCGCTTCTCGAAACTTTCGCCCACGATCTGCACGGCGGCATCGCCCTGTTTCAAAAGTGCAGCGCAATCGCCGAACCAGAGGAATTCCACATCGGCCGAACCCTGCGCGGCGAGCATCATGGATGCGCAGGGCGTCTGCCACACATCCTGCGGCGGCATGCGGCTGAGGGCTTCAAAGCTCTTCTGCGCGTCCGTCAGGGCCGAGCGCAGCGCCTTGCGCGCGCCTTCGCCGTCCCGCAGATGCGCCAGCAGCCGCCGCGCCCCAAACTGGGCAATCCAGGCGGCGTCGCTGGGGCCCGGCATCAGCGCGTCGCCCAGCGGCGTGGCGCCGTCCATCACAACGGCTGCGGCGTCACCATGCTGATACGAGTCTTCGTTCGCCTTGGCGGGATCACCGGGCAAAGACAGCTGGTCCAGCAGCTCAAGCGCCATCGTGCAGCACTTCCGCCAGCTTGCCCCGCAAGGCGCCTTCGTCGGCTGCGAAGTCGGTGCCGATCCACCAGTCTTCCACCCGCGCCAGCAGGCGGCCCACATCAGGCCCCTGCGCCACCCCGGCCTGCATCACATCCATGCCGGTGAGGGGAAAGCGCGGCCTTTGCCAGTTGTCGGCCATGTCCAGCAACATGCGCCACGGCAGCGCCGGCGCGGCGCGGGACGCACCGGCCCAGGCGAGGAACAGCTTGTCCTTGAAGCGCGTCACGCCGATCCGGTAGAGCAGCCGCCGCACATCCTTGGCCGAAAGCTGCGCCTTGATGCGTTCGCCGTTCAGTGCCTGTTCCAGCCTGGTACGATCGGCGTTGGAAAGCTTCAGCGCATCGGCGGCGGCATGGGCATTGTCAGTGTCGTCGGGCAGCAGCGCCGCCAGCCGCAGCACCGCATCGCGCGCGAACAGGTTGTCGGCATCGATCTCGGCCAGCCGTTCCAGGCGCGGCAGCTGCAGCGCACCCGGCAGCAGTTCGGACAGAATGCCGGTGGCCGCCATCACCCGCAACACCGGCGCGGGATTGCCCGCTTCCAGCAGGCGCAGCATTTCCTTGGCAATACGCTCCGCCGACAGGGTCTTCAGCTTGTCTTTGGCATCGGCTGCGGCACGCAGGCCATCAGGGTCGATGTCACCCCTGCCGTACCAGGCATGGAAGCGGAACAGCCGCAGCACCCGCAGATAATCTTCCGCGATGCGGGTGGCGGCATCGCCCATGAAGCGCACCTTGCCGGCGATCAGGTCTTCGACGCCGGTGGCGTAATCATGGATCTCGCCATCGGCCTCGGCATAGAGCGCATTGATGGTGAAGTCGCGGCGCGCCGCGTCTTCCGCCCAGTCGTCAGTGAAAGCAACCACGGCATGGCGGCCATCGGTTTCGATATCGCGGCGCAGGGAGGTGATCTCGAAAGCATGGGTGCCGGCGATGGCGGTGACGGTACCGTGGTCCAGACCGGTGGCGATCACCTTGATGCCGTGATTGGTCAGGTGCGCCAGGGTCTCGCTGGGCGGCATGGGCACGGCGATGTCGATATCCACCACCGGCACGCCCAAAAGCGCATTGCGCACGGCGCCGCCGACAAAGCGCGCCTCACCCAGCGCGGCAAATACCTGGAGCGTCTCCGGCGCGGTCATCCAGCCATGGGTTTTGGGGTCGATCTTCATGGCCGCTCTATAGCATCCGCTCCGCCAGATTGACGATGATGGCGGCGGTGGCACCCCAGATTTCATGCTCTTTATACGTAAAGGCATAATAGCGGCGCTGCCGTCCCGCGATCTCGCGGCTTTCGCGCCGCCGGTTGGCGGGATCGAGCAGGAAGGCCAGCGGCACCTCGAAGATCTCGTCCACCTCGCGGGCATCGGGCGCCAGCGCGAAGCCCGGGGCCAAGAGACCCACCACCGGCTGGATGTCGAAGCCGGTGCCGGTGAGGTAGCGGTCCAGATACCCCGCCACGCTGACAAAGCCCGGCGCAATGCCGGTTTCCTCGAAGGTCTCGCGCAAGGCGGTCTGGAGCGGCGAAATATCGTGCGGCTCGCTGCGGCCGCCGGGAAAGCTGACCTGGCCGGAATGCTTGGCAAGCGTGGCGGTGCGGCGCGTGAAAAGCAGGGTCGGCTCCGCACGGACAATGATCGGCAGCAGCACGGAGGCGCGCACCGCCGGCGTGGCCACGGCCTGCGCCGCCAGGTCCATGTCCACATCGTCGCGCAGGACGATTTCCTGCGGTCCCTGCGGCAGGCGGGCGCGCAAGCCTTCCAGCATCATGCGGCCGGTCCCAGCGCGAAGAATGCGCCTTCGCTCCACACGCCCAGTTCGCCCGCGCGCGGCACGGCCAGCGCCGCCAGCTGGTGCCAGACCGCGCGCGCGAGCTTGGCCTCCAGCCCGTGCCGTACATGCAGATACGGCACGCCATTTTCCATCCGCAGCGCATGGCCAGGCCCCAGTCGCACCCCGTCGCCGACATTGGTGGTGAAGGTCAGCCCTGTGCCATCCTGCGTCATCGCCACGGCCATGAAAGACGCGTCTTCCACCGCGATGGACAGCTTCTCGGCAGGCGTGACCAGCAGGTAATCGTCGCCCTCCTTGCGCAGCAGGCCCGCGAACAGCCGCACCAGTTCTGGCCGCGCGATGCGCTGCTCCTCATGGAACCAGGTTCCGTCGCGCGCGATGCGCATGCGGCTGTCGCCGCAGAAGGGCGGGTTCCAGCCTTCGATCGGCGGCAACCGGGCGGCATCCAGCAGCGTGTAGAAATCATGCGCCGTCATGCCGCCACAATTCCTTTTTTGCTGGAAATTAAACACATTGCGGGGTTGCAGGCCCTGCGCCCAACGGTGCAACATAACCGTCATCACGGCAAGCAAAAGGCCTCTATGAACAAGGTGGATATCCTGGACGATCCCGGCAAGAAGCTGTCTGCCTCCGCCGAAATTTTCGGCCGGGTGAAGGACGGTCTGAATGCGGTGATCTTCGGCCAGGAGCAGGTGATCGAGCAGACGCTGATCACCCTCTTGGCTGGCGGCCATGGTTTGCTGATCGGCGTGCCGGGCCTGGCCAAGACCAAGCTGGTGGACACCCTGTCGACCGTGATGGGGCTGGACTCCAGCCGCGTGCAGTTCACCCCTGACCTGATGCCCGGCGACATCACGGGATCGGAAGTGATGGAGGAATCCGCCGGCGGCGAGCGCGCCTTCCGTTTCATCCGCGGGCCCGTCTTCACCCAATTGCTGATGGCCGACGAAATCAACCGCGCCTCGCCGCGCACCCAGTCGGCGCTGCTGCAGGCGATGCAGGAAAAGCATGTCACGGTCGCGGGCGCGCGCCACGACCTGCCCAAGCTGTTCCATGTGCTGGCGACGCAGAATCCGCTGGAGCAGGAAGGCACCTATCCCCTGCCCGAAGCCCAGCTCGACCGTTTCCTGCTGCAGATCGATGTCGGCTATCCGGGCCTGGATGCCGAGCGCCGCATGCTGCTGGCCACCACCATGGGCGAAGAGAAGAATGCGGTGCGTGTCTGCACCGCCGATGACCTGCTGGAGGCGCAGACCCTGGTGCGCCGCATCCCGGTGGGCGAACAGGTGATGGAGTCCATCCTCACTTTGGTGCGTGCCGCGCGTCCCGATTCCGATCACGACAGCGGCGTGAAAGGCCTGATCGCCTGGGGCCCCGGCCCGCGCGCCAGCCAGGCGCTGATGCTGGCGGTGCGCGCCCGCGCCCTTCTGGATGGACGTTTTGCGCCCTCCACCGATGACGTCGTGGCGCTGGCCGGTCCCGTGCTGCGCCATCGCATGGCGCTGAATTTCTCCGCCCGCGCCGAAGGCGCCACTGCGGCGGGCGTGATCGAACGGCTTAGCCAAAACCTGTTTTGAAGAATCTTTTCTAGATGAGCGATTTCTCCGCGCTTCAGCATGAAGCCGACGGCCTGTCCGCCGGGCTGCCGCCGCTGATGGTGGAGGCCGATCACCTGGCGAGCTCGGTGTCGCTGGGGGTGCATGGCCGGCGGCGCGCCGGCATCGGCGAAAGCTTCTGGCAGTTTCGCCGCTATTCCCACACCGATCCGTCCAGCGCCATCGACTGGCGGCAATCGGCCAAGTCCCAGCATATCTTCGTGCGCGAGCGCGAATGGGAAGCCGCCCAAACGGTGTGGTTCTGGCGTGACGCCTCTGCCAACATGAATTTCAAGTCCGGCAGCATCTCCAAGCGCGCCCGCGCCGACCTGCTGCTGCTGTCGTTGGCGTCACTGCTGGTGCGCGGCGGCGAGCGGGTGGGCTTCATCGGCATGGATGGCGCCGCTGCCGCCTCGCGCCTCGCCCTGACCCGCATCGGCCGCGCCTTGTTCGCGACCAGTGCCGCGGCGCTGCCGCCGGACATGAATTTCGCACGCGGCAACGAGCTGGTCTGGTTCAGCGATTTCCTGGATGACGGTGTGCCCGAAGCGATGGTGAAGCTGTCGCGCCGTGGCGTGACCGGCCATCTGGTGCGCATCATCGATCCGGCGGAAGAGGATTTTCCCTATTCCGGCCGCACCCGCTTTGAATCGCCGCGCGGCGAGACAGACGAGATCTTCGGCCGCGCCGAGCGCGTGCGCAGCCAGTACCGCGCCCGCTTCGCCGCCCATGGCGAGGAAATCGCCACCGAGGCCTCGCGCCTGGGCTGGACCTGCACCACCCATCGCACCGACCATGCGGCGCAGCGCACTTTGATTGCGCTGCATGCCGCCATCGGCGGCACCTGACGTGCCGGTGCCGCTGACCTTCGGGACTCCTTTAATTCTGGCGGCGCTGCTGGTGCTGCCGCTGCTGTGGTGGCTGCTGCGCGTCACCCCACCCTTGCCCAAGCGCATGATGTTTCCGCCGCTGCGCCTGCTGCGCGGACTGGAAGATGAAGAACAGACGCCGGCCGCCACGCCCTGGTGGCTGCTGCTGCTGCGGCTGTTGGCGGCGGCACTTCTGATCGTGGCGCTGGCCGATCCGCTGCTGGGCCGCGCGCCCCGGCTCACGGCACAGGGACCGCTGGTGCTGGTGGTGGACAATGGCTGGACTGCCGCCAGGGACTGGGACGCGCGGCAAGAGTTGATCGCCGACCTGCTGCATGGCGCACAGGGCCGCGCCGTGGCGCTTATTCCCACCGCCACCACGGGACCGACCGGCCTGCTGAATGAAGGCGAAGCGGCGCGGCTGGTGAAAGAACTGAAGCCCATGCCTTGGCCTGGTGACCGCAAGGCAGCGGCCGAGGCCTTGGGGCATTTCAAGTTTGCGCAGGCGCCCGCGCTGTACTGGCTGAGCGACGGCATCGAGGCGGATAGCCAGAAACTGCGCGAGGCGCTGCACCGTTATGGCGGCGTCACGGTGTTCGCCCCGCAACGCCTGCCGCTGGCGCTGCTGCCGGTGACGCGCGACGCATCGGGTTTTGCCTTTGCCGCCACCCGCGCCACCACCGGTGCGGCGCAGGACGCCGAAGCGGCCGCCATCGGCGCGCGCGGCGAGACCTTGGCCGCCACGCGCCTGCACTTCAAACGCGGCGAGGCGGTGGCGCGGGGCCATATCGCGCTGCCGATGGAAGTGCGCAACGCCACCGCAAGGCTGGCGGTGGTGGGTGAAGACAGTGCGGGGGCCACACAATTGCTGGACAAGGGCGCAGCCCAGCGCAGCGCCGGCATCGTCTCGGAAAGCGCCACCAGCGAAGGCCAGCCGCTGTTGTCGGATGTCTATTATCTGGAACGCGCCCTCAGCCCCTATGCCGAGATCGCCAAGGGTTCTATCGGCACCTTGCTGGACAAGCATGTGTCGGTGCTGCTGCTGGCCGATGTGGCCCATATTACGCAAGCGGAAATGCCCCGGGTAAAGGATTTCATCGCCAAGGGCGGCGTGCTGATCCGCTTTGCCGGCGCGCGCATGACCGGCGGCGCCGACGACCTGGTGCCGGTGCCGCTGCGCATCGGCGGGCGTTACCTGGGCAGCGCCATGTCCTGGGGCCAGCCGCAGCATCTGGGCAATTTCAGCGCCACCTCGCCCTTCAACGGGCTGGAGATTCCCAGCGAAGTCACGGTGACACAACAGGTGCTGGCTGAGCCGGGCGCCGAGATCGAAAGCCGCGCCTGGGCCCGGCTGGCCGATGGCACGCCCCTGATCACAGCGCAGGGCATCGGCGCCGGCTGGAACGTGCTGTTCCATATCACGGCGAGTCCCGGCTGGTCGTCGCTGCCGCTGTCGGGATTGTATGTCGACATGCTCAAGCGGCTTTTGGCGCTGTCGGCAGGCACCCCGGCGCGCGACCTGGCCGGGCTGACCAGCCTGCCGCCGGTGTCGGTGCTGGACGGCTTCGGCCATACGGTGTCGCCTACGCCGGACATGTCGCCCATCGCGGCGCGCGACTTTACCCATACCCGCGTATCACCCAAGCATCCGCCCGGCCTCTACGGCGCGCACGAGGTGGAAAGCGCGCTGAATCTCATGCACGAGAAGGACACGCTGTCGCCGCTGATGGGCGAAAGCCTGCAGGCTTATGGCAGCACCCATGCCCGCGCGCTGGAGCCCTGGCTGCTGGCCGCCGCCATGCTGCTGCTGCTGCTGGATGCGCTGGTGGCGCTGTTCCTGCGCGGCTTCACGCCCGGCAAGATGCGCTGGATCGGGGCGGCGGCCGTTTTCCTTCTTTTCATTCCCCACGCCCGCGCCGACGACGCCACCGCCATGAAGGCGGCGCTGGACACGCGGCTGGCCTATGTGAAGACGGGTCTCGCAGATGTCGACGCTACCAGCCAGATGGGCCTGACCGGCCTGGGCATGGCGCTGAAGTCGCGCACCTCGTACGAGCCGCTGGAGCCCATGGGCGTGGACCCGGAGCGCGATGATCTTTCGCTCTTCCCCCTGCTCTACTGGCCGATGGACCCGCGCGAGAAGAACCTGTCGCCCAAGGCCCTGGCGCGCGTCGGCGATTACATGCGCAACGGCGGTACCATCATGTTCGACACCCGCGACCTGACATTGGGCGCGGCGCGCGGCGATACCTCGCCCGGCGAGCAGACCCTGCGGCGGCTGACGGCGGGGCTCGACCTGCCGCCGCTGGCGCAGGTGCCGGCCGATCATGTGCTGACCAAGACCTTCTATATCCTGCGCGACTTTCCCGGCCGCTGGACCGGCGGAAAATTGTGGGTGGAGGCCATTCCGCCCGCGCCGAAAGATGGCTCGCCGCCGGCGCGCGGCGGCGACGGCGTGTCGCCGGTGGTGATCGGCGGCAATGACTGGGCCGCGGCCTGGGCGATCGACCCCAGCGGTCACTTCCAGACCTCGCCCTCGCCCGGCGGCGAGATTCAGCGCGAGCTGGCCTTCCGCTTCGGCATCAACCTGGTGATGTATGCCCTGACCGGCAACTACAAGACCGATGTGGTGCATGCGCCGGCGCTTCTCCAGCGACTGGGGAACGAGCGCAAATGACCCGGCTGGCCTT
>JAQGLO010000110.1 GCA_028292825.1 Alphaproteobacteria bacterium
ATATATTCGAAATTGCGCCCATTGCGCGGCTCGCGCGTCAGGTTGACGCCGCCGGCCAGCAGCACATTCATGCCGCTGGCGCGGGCATCCTGCGCGATGGCGGCGCTGCCGGCATAGGCGATCTTCACATCCCAGCTCGACGCCAGCGACAGCGACGAGGGCAGGGCAGTGGCGGGCTGGGCCCGGTGACCGTTGATCCAGGCCACACCCAGGCTGGCATCGGTTTCGGCCAGCGCGGGAATGCCAAGTCGCGCAATGCCCGGCGTATAGCCCGCCGCCCAGGGCGCGCCCGGCAATGGCGCGGAGCGCAAGCGGTTGGGCCGCGAGAAATAGCCATGCAGCAGAAGATTGCGCTCTTCCGGCGTCATCTGCTTCACCAGCGCGGCGGCCTGCTTGTCAGGATCGACCGGCTGCGCCCATGCGGGCGCTGTCATTACAAGGCTGCAACACAACCACACTGCGAACTTCATGCCTGTCCCCACGCGAGGCGGGGAACCTAGCAGATTCTATTCCGCCGCGTGATGAAACGGGCAACCGCTGCGTTCCAGCCGCAGGCCGGCTAACGCCGGATACACCGTGCGCCGCGCCCGCATGACACCGCCCAGCGGCTGGTGCGCCACGATGCCGTTCCAGGGGCTGAAGGCGGCGGCGATATCGACACGTTGGCGCAATTCGTCGCTCCAGCTTTCCTGGGGCTTGGCCTCGATCCGCGCAATCGTGACATAGGGGCTCTGGTCTTCCGGCCAGGCGACCTGTGCATTTTCGATCGGCATCTTTTCCAGGTCGGTGTTGAGCTGGGCCTGCAATTCCCACACCCCGCCATGCACCATGAAGTGATTGCGGATGGCCTGGCGCAGGGCATCGAATTCCGCGCCCGTGTCCAGCTTGATCTTCTCCAGCGCCTTCAGTTCCGGCGACACCGGCACCAGGCCAAGCTTGGCGATATAGCCGCCATGGCGCAGCGGCACCTGGCTGAAATAGCTTTCACCCAGCGGATGGAAAGGCGGATGACCGCCCAGGGAATTCAGCAGGCCGCTTTCCCCGCCCAGGCTTTCGACCAGTTCCTCGGTGGCCTGCAGTGCGGCGGACAGTGCCACCTTCAGGCCTTCGGCCTTGTCGGTGGTGCCGGCCAGCAGCTTCAGGTTGCCGAGAAATTTCTTCGGGTTCGGCGCGCCGAACGCCTTGCCGTTGACCAGCAGGAAATCCTGGGCGCCGTCGCCATAGCCGCCGGGCAGGCGTTCACCGGGCACATCCAGCACCTTGATCGCCAGGCCGCGCGGTGTGGAGACACTGTCGGGCAGCAGATCGCCAGGCGAGGTGGAAAAGCGCATCAGGACATCGAACGGTCCGGGCAGCGCGAACAGTCCCTGGGCCAGCGGTTCCGGCAGGTTATTTATCACTGTCAGTGTCGCCTTCAGCAGTCCATGACCCTTGGCATGGACGGCGCGCAGCGGCTCCTGTTCGTCATGCCAGGTGGTGTTGGCGATTTTCAGCAAGGTTTCGCGCAGTTCGGCGAAGGTCTTGTCCTCGTCCGCCTCCGGCGTTTCGACGGCGGAGGAATAGCGAACGGGTTCGGACATGATCTACCTGGGTTGGGGACAATCACCCAACGCGCGCAACGACCGGCCGTTCCTTATTTGGGGTTGCGGTCGTTGCGGCTCTCAAGCCACATGGCGTTCAGCACTGCCAGGGCTACCGCGAAGCCCAGACCCAATACCCAAGAGAAATACCACATAGCGCGTTCCTAGTAAGAGTGGCCGCCAACGTCCTTGGCCCGCACCGGACCGCGCATCACGCGATAGACCATGGCGGTATAGGCAATGATGATGGGCAGCAGCAGCGCCGTGACGCCCAGCATGACCCCCAGGGTGAGCTTGCTGGAAGAGGCATCCCACACCGTCAGGCTGGCGCCCGGATGGCTGGAGGAGGGCAGCAGGAATGGAAACAGCGCCAGCCCCGCCGTGGCGATGGTGCCGATGGGCACCAGCGCCGAGCAGAAGAAGGCCAGCAGGGGCCGCCGCCGCAGCAGCAAGGCGCCGGCCGCGCCCACCAGCGCCGCCGCCACCGCCGGCATGGCGCTGCCCGTCACCCAGCCGCCCGCCACGCGCGCCACTTCTTTCAGCGTGGGGTTTGAAGGCCCGTCATGCGCCATCGCGCCCGCGATCACATAGCCGTCCAGCCGCGCCAGCCAGGCGCCCGCCAGCAGGAACAGCGCGCCGAACGCGATGGCCGCGAACGGCATCACCCGCCGCGCCCGCGCCTGCACAGTGCCGTCGGTCTTGTAGTTCAGCCACGACGCGCCATGCAGCACGATCATGGACAGGCTGGTCAGGCCCACCAGCAGGGCGAAGGGGTTCAGCAGCGAAAACAGGGTGATGTCGGTGTGCAGGCGCAGGTCGGAGTCGAAACCGAACGGCACGCCCAGGAACAGGTTGCCGAAGGCGACCCCGAACACCAGCGCCGGCACCACGCCGCCCGCGAACAGCGCCCAGTCCCAGAAGGCGCGCCAGCGCGGGTCTGATACCTTGCTGCGGAACTTGAATCCGGCGGGGCGCAATATCAGCGTCGCCAGCACCAGGAACATGGCGAGGTAGAAGCCGGAGAAGCTGGCGGCATACAGGGTCGGCCAGGCTGCGAAGATCACACCGCCGCCGACGATGAACCAGACCTGGTTGCCTTCCCACACAGGCCCCACCGTGTTGAGGACGATGCGCCGCTCGATGTCGGTGCGGGCGACGAAAGGCAGCAGCGCCGCGGTGCCCAGATCGAAGCCGTCCATCACCGCAAAGCCGATGAGCAGGATGCCCAGCAGCGCCCACCAGATCAGTCGCAGCGTTTCATAATCCATTACGCGGCCTCCTCGGTGTGACCCTGCGCCGTCAGCGCCGCGTCGGGCCCAAGCCGGATGTATTTGAGCAGCAGGTACAGATCCACCACCAGCAGGCAGGAATAGAACAGCGCAAAGCCGGTCAGCGACAGCAGCACATTGCCCGCGGCCGTGGACGACACCCCCAGCGCGGTGGGCAGCACGCCCACGATCACCCAGGGTTGGCGGCCATACTCCGCCACGATCCAGCCCAGTTCGGCCGCGATCCAGGGCAGCGGCAAGGTGAGGAACGCCGCCCACAGATAAATGCGGTACCGGTCCAGCTGCCGCTTGGCACTGAACCAGAAGCTGGCGGCGAACAGCGCGATGAACCACAGCCCCAGGCCGACCATGATGCGGAAGGCCCAGAACAGCACCGGCACGTTGGGCACGGTGCTGGCGGCGGCGCGGGCGATTTCGTCCGGCGTGGCGTTTTCGATATCGGGACGGATATTCTTCAGCAGCAGGGCATAACCCAGATTGTTCACATGCGCGTCCAGCGCCGTGCGCGCCGCTGCATCCTTGGGGGCTGTCTTGATCACGGTCAGAGCGCGATAGGCGATCAACCCGTCGGCGATATTCCTGCGCGCGGTCCCCACCAGTTCGGAAATGCCCGGCACGGGCGTGTCGGTGCTGCGGGTGGCGACCAGCCCCAGCATCCATGGCACCTGCACTTCATAGTGCGTGACATGGTTGGCGCGGTCGGGCAGGCCGAACAAGGTGAAGCTGGCGGGCGCCGGTTCGGTGTCCCACATCGCCTCGATGGCGGCGATCTTCATCTTCTGGTTCTGGCCGGCGGTGTAGCCGCTCTCGTCTCCCAGGATGACCACCGACAGCGCGCTGGCCAGTCCGAAGCTGGCCGCCACCGTCATGGAGCGCCGGGCGAATTCCACATGCCGGCCCCTCAGCAGATACCAGGCGCTGATCGCCAGCACGAACACCGATCCGGTGACATAGCCGGCGGAAACCGTATGCACGAACTTGGCCTGGGCCACCGGATTGAACAGCACCGCCATGAAGTCCGACACCTCCATGCGCATGGTGTCGGCATTGAAGCGCGCCCCCACCGGATACTGCATCCAGCCATTGGCGATCAGGATCCACAGCGCCGACAGGTTGGTGCCCAGCGCCAGCGTCCAGGTGGCCATCAGGTGCTGCACCTTGCTCAGCCGGTCCCAGGCAAAGAAGAACAGCCCCACAAAAGTGGCTTCCAGGAAGAAGGCCATCAGGCCTTCGATGGCCAGCGGCGCGCCGAACACGTCGCCGACATATTGGGAATAATAGGCCCAGTTGGTGCCGAACTGGAATTCCATGGTGAGGCCGGTGGCGACACCCATGGCGAAGTTGATGCCGAACAGGATGCCCCAGAACTTGACCAGGTCGCGCCAGATCTCGCGGCCCGTCATCACATAGACCGTCTCCATGATGCCCAGCAGCACCGACAGCCCCAGGGTCAGTGGCACGAAGATGAAGTGATAGAGCGCGGTGACGGCGAATTGCAGGCGCGACAGTTCAACCAGATCCATCATTCACCTGTGAGATGCGCGCGCAGCCGTTCCGGTGTGACCGGATCGCGATGCGCAGGCGAGAAGAACAAAACATAGAGCAGCGTCAGCAGGGCGGCTTTTGCCGCCAGCAGGATGATTATTTCGCGCCGGAGCAGGCTGGGGAACATCGTGTCGCTTCCCTCGTTGCCGCCATCATAGGCGCATGCCGCAAGGTCACAAGGCGGCGGGCCGCCGCGCGTCAAACTGTACGCGGTAACCCATTGTTCCACGGCCTCTTGCCGCATTGCGGCATAAATCCCGGCGTCGTAGACCCGGTGAGTCGATCGGATATCATCATCGTGTCACGCGCGTCTCATCCCGACCTGGTTCATTTCGCGCTTGCCGTGGGCGGTTTTGCCATCGGCACCACCGAATTCGCCACCATGAGTCTGTTGCCCTATTTCTCGCGCGATCTCGGGATCAGCGCGCCGGTGGCGGGCCATGTCATCAGCGCCTATGCCCTGGGCGTGGTGCTGGGCGCGCCGCTGATCGCGGTGCTGGCGGCGCGCATCGCCCGGCGCACGCTGCTGATCGGGCTGATGCTGCTGTTCGCGCTGGCCAATGGCCTGACTGGGCTGGCGCCCTCCTATCACTGGATGCTGCTGCTGCGCTTCATCAGCGGCCTGCCGCACGGCGCCTATTTCGGTGTCGCGATGCTGGTGGCGGCCTCGCTGGTGCCGAACGAAAAACGCGCCCAGGCGGCCGCGCGGGTGCTGCTGGGTCTCACCATCGCCACGGTGATCGGTGTGCCTGCCGCCAACTGGCTGGGACTTGTGGTGGGCTGGCGCTGGGGCTTTGCCGTGGTGGCGGTGCTGTCGCTGCTCACCGCGATCCTGGTGGCGCTGTTCGCGCCGCATCAGCCGCCGGCGCAGGGCGCCAGCCCCCTGACGGAGCTTGGCGCGCTGAAGAACAAGCAGGTCTGGCTGACGCTGGGGATCGGCGCCATCGGCTTTGGCGGACTGTTCAGCGTCTATACCTATCTCGCCACCACCTTGCTGGAGGTGACGCATGTGAAGGCCGCCATCGCGCCATTCGTCTTTTCGGTGTTCGGCATCGGCATGACCGTCGGCCTGGTCACCGTGCCGCGTTTCGTCCATCGCGGCCTGATGCCGATAGCGGGCTGGCTGCTGGTCTGGTCCGCCGCGATGCTGGCGCTCTACACCTTCGCCGCCTTCAACATCTGGACGATAACCCTCGCGGTCTTCGCCATCGGCCTGGGCGGCGCCCTGGGCCCGGTGCTGCAGACCCGCCTGATGGATGTGGCGGGTGAGGCGCAGACCCTGGCCGCGGCCCTCAACCACTCCGCCTTCAATGTCGCCAATGCGCTGGGGCCGCTGCTGGCTGGCGCGGCCATCGCCGCCGGCTATGGCGTGGAATCCAGCGGTCTTGTCGGTGCCGCATTGGCACTGGCGGGGCTTGGCGTCTGGGCAGTCGCACGGCGGGCCTAGAGATACGGCATCATCAGCCGCGCCGCCGCGTTGCGCAGCCGCAGCCATACCGGCTCCTGCGCCAGCGCGTCGGGCGACAGTTCGCGGCCCTGCGCGATCTTGGCGTCGATCACAGCGTCGATCTCGGCCGTGAAGTCGCGCCCCAGGCATTCCAGGTCGAATTCGAAATTCAGCCGGAAGCTGCGCGCATCCCAGTTGGACGACCCGATCAGGCTCCATTCGCCATCTACCGTGCAGAGCTTGGAATGATCGAAGGGCGGTGGGGTGGTGATGAACTTGCAGCGGACATGGCGGAAGAAGCGCAACTGGCCGCGCATCGCCCAGTCCATGATGCGCTGGTCCGATATCTGCGGCAGCACGATCTCCACCGCCACACCGCGCAGGCCGGCCTGCGCAATGGCGAACTGCAAGCGCGGATCTGGCAGGAAATAGGGCGTGACGATGCGGATGCGGGTCCTGGCCAAGGTCAGCGCCGCCCCCAGCAGCAATTCCAGCCGGTAGAGATCGCCGTCCGGTCCCGAACGCAGGCCCCGCGCGCAAACCGCACCAGCGGCTTCCAGCTGTGGCCACCAGCAGGGTTGGTCCAACACCTCGTCGGTGATGAAGGTCCAGTCGCGGGCAAAGGCCTCCATCACCACCCGCACCACCGGGCCGGTGACGCGGAAGTGGATGTCCTGGATCGTCGGCTTGGCGCCGCCCTTGGAAGTGTTTCCGCTGCCGATGTTCATGCCGCCGGTAAAGGCCAGCGCGCCATCCACCACCAGCATCTTGCGATGGTTGCGCATGTTGAGGAACGGCATGCGCCAAGGCTGCCAGGTGTGCAGGAACTGTTCGGCCGGGATGCCGGCGCTGCGCAGGCACGACAGGATGGCGGGGAAGAAATAGCCCGACCCGACGCCGTCCAGCAGCACCCGCACCGTCACGCCGCGCTTGTGGGCGCCGATCAACGCATCGGCAAAGGCCCGTCCGCTGGCGTCGTCGCAGAAGATGTAGGAACACAGCGCGATGCAGTGTTTGGCGCCGGCGATGGCCTCCAGCATGGCGGGATAGGCTTCATCGCCGTCCCGCAGGATGGTCAGGTCATTGCCTTCGGTCAGCGCATTCTGGGTGATGCGCTGGCTGACATCGTTGAGAAGCACGATATTGGGCGCGGCATCGGGCTCGACATCCGGCGGCTCGCTGGCCTGGCGGCGGCCCAGACCGCCCATCTTCAGCCCCCGCCGCGTCACCCGGTTGATGCCGAACATATAGTAGATGAGCGAACCGAACACCGGCGCCAGCCAGACGGCGCCGATCCAGCCCAGCGCGCCGCGCACATCGCTCTTCTTCAGCAGCACATCGACGGTGACGATTCCCGCCAACAGGATGTGCAAAGCCAGAAACAGGCTTTCGGTGACGGGCGATGACCATTCTATGGAAAAGGGGAACATATCTTCCTATGCTGCGCGGGAGACGAAACCAGTTCCCGTCCAAACAGTTAAACACAACATAGTCTTATCCGGTTTCCCATGGCACCCGCTTTTCCGTCTCATTCCTCAACCAGTGGCCTGCGCATCGTCAGCTGGAATCTCCTGCGCCGGGTGGGGGCAGGGGTGGACGATGTCGCCCGGCTGGTCAAAAGCCATCATCCCGATCTGCTGCTGCTGCAGGAATGCACCGAGGACATCGTTTCGCTGCCGTCGCTGGTGGGCGGACATTTCTTCCGCCATCCCATGCAGTCGCGCATCTATGGCCTGGCGGCCTGGAGCCCACACACCTTCCCCCAGTCCACCGCGATTCGCCTGCCGGCCTCGATCCTGCCGGGCCGGGTGCCGCCCCGGTTGGCGCAGATCATCCAGTTCGGCGGCATCACCTTCGCCAATGTCCATCTCAGCCATGGCCAGTTTCTCAACCGCTTCCAGCTGCGCCATATCATCGAGCAGATGGAAGGCCCCGCCGCCATCATCGGTGACTTCAATGCGGTGGGTCCGGTGGGGCTGCACGGCTTCAGCGACATCGGGCCGCGCGCGCGCACCCATCGCGCCGGTAACCTTATCGCACTGCGGCTGGACCGCTGCATCGCCCGGGGACTTGTCTGTCGCGCGAGTGAGGTTCTCGACAAGGGCCGCAGCGACCATCACCCCATGGTGCTGGACATGGCGATCTCCGGCGCGCTCTACACGCCGGGCATCGCGGACAGCACCCTGCTGGGCGCGATCTAGAGCGCCAGCGCCGCCGCCGTCTTTTCCAGGTTGATCGCCGTGTTCGCCAGCATCTCGGCCAGCGGGCGTTCTTCGGCGTTGATGGACCAGGCGGCTTTCAACCCGATGGCGGCGACCTGTTGCGGCGTAGCCGACAGCTTGCCGCACAGCGCAATCACCGGCTTGCCCTGCGCCCGGCCGCACAGGCCCTGGATCAGCTTGCCCTGCGCGCTCTGGCCGTCGAGATGGCCTTCGCCGGTGATGATCAGGTCGGCGGCCCCTGCCGCGGCGTCGAAGCCGGTGAGGTCGAGCACGATCTCGATGCCGCGCCGAAGCGTTGCGCCGAAAAAGGCCATCGCCCCAAAACCAAGACCACCGGCCGCACCCGCGCCCGGCGTCTGCGCCACATCGCGGCCCAGCTGGGACGTCACCAGCGCCGCGATATGCTTCAGTCCCGCATCAAGCTGCGTGAGCGTTTCATCGGTGCCGCCTTTCTGTCGCCCATAGATCCAGGCCGCACCCGTGGGCCCGAACAGCGGATTGGTGACGTCGCACAGCACTTCAATGCTCTCGAACGGCGACGGTGCGGGCACGATGGTGGCGATCTTCGCAAGATGCCCGCCATCCGGCGGCACTTCGGCGCCGGAGGCATCCCGGAATTTCCACCCCAGCGCCGCCGCCGCCCCGATGCCCGCATCATTGGTGGCGCTGCCGCCGATGGCGAGGATGGCGCGTTTCGCCCCGCGCGCGCGGGCATCGGCCAGCAACTGCCCGGTGCCGAAGGTGGAGGCCTTCAAGGGATCGCGCTCCGCCAGGGTCAGGCGCTGCAGGCCGGAGGCTTCCGCCATCTCCACCACACAGGTTCCATCCGCCGACAGGCCGTAGCGCCCGGTGACGGTGCGGCCCAGGGGATCGCGAACCTGCTGCTCGGCCCACGCCAGCCCCAGCGGCGCGCGCAACACCTCCAGCAGGCCTTCGCCGCCATCCGACAGCGGCATCTCGGTGATGGTGGCGGCCGGATGGCTTTTGCGTAACCCGTCGGCGATGGCGCGGCAGACCCCGTCGGCCGAAAGTGCGTCCTTGAAGCTGTCGCAGGCGACCAGAATGTTCATGCCGCTGGATACATGATTTGATGGCGGGATGAAATTCCACCTTGTCGCCCTTATCGCCGCTGCCCTGTCTTTGGCTGCGGCCCCCGAAGACCGCAGCTTCAAGGAGTGCCCCGATTGTTCGGACATGGTCGCCGTCCCGGCGGGCCGCTTCCTGATGGGCAGTCCGGCGCACGAGCCCGGGCGCTTTGATTCCGAAGGTCCCCAGCATGTCGTGAGCGTGAAAGCCTTCGCGCTGGCGAAATACCCCGTCACCAGCGAGCAGTTCCTCACCTTCCTCAACGATACCGGCTACCAGCCGCAGCCCTGCAATCCACTGCTGGGCCTGGGCTGGAAGCAGTTGCACAAAGGCCTGGCCGCCACGCCCACCGATGTCGAGCCGCCACGCTGGCCCGCCGTCTGCCTGGACTGGAAGGATGCGGAAAGCTTCATCGCCTGGATCAATGCCCGCGCCCGCGCCGCCCATCCCGCCATCGGCAGCCGCAATCCCTATCGCCTGCCCAGCGAGGCGGAATGGGAATATGCCGCCCGTGCCGGCGCCAACACGGCGCGCTGGTGGGGCGATGAAATCGGCGACAACAATGCCAACTGCAATGGCTGCGGCAGCAAGTGGGACAACAAGCTGCTGGGGCCGGTGGATGCCTTCGTCGCCAATCCGTTCGGTGTCGCCGGCATGCTGGGCAATGCCTGGGAATGGACGGCGGATTGCTGGCATCCCAGCTACAAGGGCGCACCCGACGACGGCCGGCCCTGGCGCGACGGTGCCTGCATCAAGCGCGTGGTGCGCGGCGGTTCGTGGAACAATGTCCCCATTTTCATCCGCAGCGCCGCGCGCGCGGGCGCCGGCGCGGACGGCGCCGCGCCGGACTATGACTATTCCACCTTGACGGGATTTCGGTTGGCGCGGGATTTGCCGTAGCTGGAGCCGGCAAAGGCATTCAACGAAGCACAGCCTTGGGATCGAGGCTGATGGTCAGCATCGTCACGGCCTGATAATGCCCCGGCGGCAGCTGGATGGGCGAGGCCAGCAGCGCGGCGTCGCGGGCGCTGAGCGCCATGTCGCGGAACGGCGCGTCGGTGTGCATGCGCGCGGCATCCACGATGGTGACCTCGTCGATCGCGCCGCTCTTCAGGAGGCGGATGCGCACCAGCACCGGCAGGTTGCGCGCGCCGGGAATGGACAGGTCCGGCAGCCAGCGCCGCAGGATCTGCGCCCGGATGAAATCCTTCAGCGGATAATTGCCGTCGCCGCCGCTCCCGCCGCCCGTGCCGTCGCTGGCAGCGGTGCTGTTGTCGGCATTGGGCAAAGCGGTGTCGTCGCTCTTCAGCTGCGCCAGCGCCCGCAACTTTGCCGATAATTCATCTTCCGGCTGCCTGGTGCCCTTGGGGCTGACGCCTTCGGGGACCGGCGCGCTTTCGCGGTGCGGCGGCGCCACCTGCAGCTTTGCGGCTGGCTTGGCATCGGTCTGGCCCAGCGAGCCGCCCAGCACCAGATCGACGGGCAGGGTGCGCAACATGGTCTGCTGCACGTCCGTGCGCTGGGTGAGATACCAGCCCGCCGCCAGCAGGAATCCCAGATGCAGCAGCAGCGACAGCGCCGCGCCTTTCCAGTCCCGCCGTTCCTGCCTGGCCGTGAACAATGCCTCCATGGCCCCACTCTAGGAATTAACGCAGGCGTGCGCTATTGAGCCATCATGAAGATAAAGCTGTACCAGGGCGACCTGCCGGACGGGCTGAACCTTGGCCCCATCGTCGCCATCGACACCGAGACCCTGGGGCTGAACCCCTTTCGCGACCGCTTGTGCCTGGCGCAACTGTCGTCGGGCGACGGCGTCTGCCATGCGGTGCAGTTCGCCGCCGGCGAATACGCCGCCCCCAACCTGAAAAAGATGCTGGCCGATCCGGGCACCACCAAGCTGTTCCACTTCGCCCGCTTCGACATCGCCATGTTCCGCCGCTGGCTGGGCGTGGACTGCAAGCCCATCTATTGCACCAAGATCGCCTCCAAGCTGGTGCGCACCTACACCGACCGGCATGGGCTGAAGGATCTGGTGCGCGAATTGCTGGGTGTGGACCTGTCCAAGGAGCAGCAATCCTCGGACTGGGGCGCCAAGGAGCTCAGCGAAAAGCAGCTGGCCTATGCCGCCAATGACGTCGCCCATCTGCATGCGCTGAAGACCGTGCTGGACACCATGCTGGAACGCGAAGGCCGCGTGGGGCTTGCCAAGGCCTGTTTCGACTTCCTGCCGTCCCGCGCCGAGCTCGATCTCGCCGGCTGGGACGAGGTCGATATTTTCGCCCACTAGTAGGCGCTGTAAACCCACTTGCCTTGCTCTCGGTGCCGTTTCGCGCGAAACTGGCACGAAATTCGCTTAACGCCTTCGTAATGTGGCGGGCTTAAGCTGGCGGCGCAATTATCGCGCAACAGAATCAAAGGCTTGCATGTCGCCTTCCAAGGCCAATCTGACCCCCGTGACGGGCGAAACAGCGGCCGCCGATCTGGCCGCCGCCCGCCGGGTGCTGACCACCGCCAGCGCCGCCCTGACCACACTGGCCGATGCCCTGGACGGCGACTTCACCCGGGCCATCGGCCTGATGCTGGCCAGCAAAGGCCGGGTCATCGTCAGCGGCATGGGCAAGTCCGGCCATGTGGCGCGCAAGATCGCCGCCACGCTCTCCTCCACCGGCACGCCCGCCTATTTCGTCCATCCCGCCGAGGCCAGCCATGGCGACATGGGCGCCATCACCCGCAATGATGTCCTGGTGCTTCTGTCCAAGGGCGGCGAGACGGCGGAGCTGTCCGACCTTCTTACCTATGCCAAGCGCTTCCGCATCCCCGTGATCGCCATCGCCTGCAAGGGCGACTCCACGCTGGCCCGCGCGGCCGATGTGGCGCTGCTGCTGCCCGACGCCCCGGAATCCTGCGCCATCGGCATGGCGCCCACCACCTCCACCACCATGATGATGGCGCTG
Organism: Alphaproteobacteria bacterium; assembly: GCA_028292825.1. Classification (GTDB taxonomy): domain Bacteria; phylum Pseudomonadota; class Alphaproteobacteria; order Micropepsales; family Micropepsaceae; genus Rhizomicrobium. The sequence goes on from JAQGLO010000110.1 coordinate 12,124, forward strand.
GGTGATGCCATCGCCGTGGCGCTGATGGAGCGCAAGGGCTTTTCGCCCGACCAGTATCGCGACTTGCATCCCGGCGGCAGCCTGGGCCGCGCCCTGATCCGGGTGTCGGA
>JAQGLO010000121.1 GCA_028292825.1 Alphaproteobacteria bacterium
GAGTTCATCGCCAAGCCCGTCTCGGTGAAAACCATGATGTCGCGCCTGGTGTCCGTGATCGAAAGCCCCCGCCCCTTCGTGCGCACCCAGGGCTATTTCGGCCCCTGCCGCCGCCGCCGCGGCGCCGAGGAATATCGCGGCCCCGAGCGGCGTTCCGAAACCAAGAAACAGGAAGCTGCGGAGTAAGCCATGGCACGCCAGCAGCCAATTGAACTTTTCATGCCGCCGAACATGCTCAAGGCCAAGGCCGGCGGCGGACTGGGCGGCATCGACATGGCGGCGATGAAGCGCGCCGAACAGGCGATGGAAACGCTGAAGTCGGAATTCGGCGGCATGATCGCCGATGACGTCAAGACACTGGCCGATGCCCGCGCACGCTACGCCAAAACGCCGGACGCGGCATCGCGCGCGGCATTGATGCGGGCCGCCCATGACATCAAGGGCAATGCCCCCACCTTCAATTATCCGCTGATCGCGCGGGTGGCGGGATCGCTGTCGCGGCTGATCGGCGAACTGCCGCCGGACAAGCCGATCCCGGCAAGCCTGGTGGACGCGCATGTCAATGCCGTGCAGGTGATCCACCGCCAGAAGATCCAGACCATCGATGACAAGCTGGCCCAGGCGCTGTGCGCCGAGCTGGATGCGCGCGTGGAAGAGATTCTGGGCAAGAAGAAATAGATCAGCTGTTGTCGTTCTTGGCGTCCGACAGAAGCCCCAGCAGGCCCGGGCTGAAGGACAGCGCCGACGTCTGCGGCTTTTCATTCAGTCCGAACAGGCCGCCGAACATGCTGTGCTCGCCGCCGGGCTGCCAGTTCATCACGCTCTGCAGCAGCATCTGGATTTCCGCATCCTGCGCCCCCGCCACGGTGGCGCGTGCCTGCACGGCCTTCGGCGGCGTGATATCGGGGAGATCGGCGATGCGCACCGTGCCGCTGTCGCCCGGCTGGCGCAGCGCCCAGTCATAGACCTCGCGCACGGATTTCGCGCTGCCGTCGGCGCGATAGAAGACCGATTTGTTGGCGCCCGCCGCCTGCGGAAACTGCGCCGCGGCGCTGGCCTGCGGGTCATTGCCCGCCAGCTTGATCAGCTTGCAGGCCGCGTCCGGCCCCAGGAAATGCGCGGCATAAAGTTCGCCGCCGCAGACATCGCGGCCCAGCGCGGCGCGCAGCTGACCGCCGGTGGACTTGGCATATTCCCCCGCCATCAGGGCGGCGGACTGCGGATCCTTGCGCAGCGCCAGGATGGATTGCTTCTGGCCGGCGTCGGCGTGATAGCGGCCGTCGCTGTCTTTGGTGATGGCGGCGGCATAATTGCCCAGCCCATGCTGGGCGCCATGCTCCTTCACCAGCCCCAGCCAGGTCTGGTCAACGAACTGGAACAGCCCTGCGGCCGACGAACTGCCGGACTGGGCGTTGGACTTGAGGCTGGATTCCCGCATGGCGGTGCCCAGCAGGTAATGGAAATCCGACCCCGTCGCAGCGGCAGCGTTTTTCAGCGCTGCTACGACGGTCCCGCGTTCTGCTGACCCTGCGGCTTCTGCCTGCATGGGGCTGTTGTGGGGGTTTATGGTTAACTTTTGCTTACCGCCAGGCTGAGCGGGGCCTGGGCTGGGTCAGGCCAGGGCTTAGGATCGCTGTGGCCCCAGACGGGGCCGGGCCAGGCGGGATCGCCCTTGAAGCGGCCGATCACATGAACATGCAGCTGGGTGACCATGTTGCCCAGGTTGCCGACATTCAGCTTCTCCACCCCCGGCAGCGGGCGGATCAGGTTCGACAGCTGGACGATCTCGGCCATCAACTGCTGCTGGTCTTCGGCGGAGAGGTCGCACATCTCCACGGCGCCCGGACGACGCGGCACCAGCAGGCCCCACTGGTAGCGGGAGTCATTGTAGAGAAACACCCGGCAGAGCGGCCAGTCGGCCAGTGTGCGGGTCAGCGAAACGATGACGGGGTCCACTGCAAAGTCGGTCATGCAAATCTCCTAGGCGAAACGTCGGGGATCGAATTCGGGAATGACGGCGCCCTGCCCCATGATCATGTCCGCCATCATCCGGGCGATGGCGGGGGCGAACAGGATGCCGTTGCGATACTGGCCGCTGGCGACAAACAGATCCGGCAAGGGACCGGGCCCCAGTAGCGGCAAGCCATCCGGGCTCTTGGGGCGCAGGCCGGCCCACTGCTCCGCCACGGTCCAGTCTTGCAGAGAGGGGATCAGGCTTTCGGCGCGGCTGCGCAGATGGCGGCGGGCCGCATCGGTGATGTTGGTGTCGAAGCCGGCGTCCTGCACCGTTGCGCCAACCAGCAGCCGGTCGCCACGGGGCACCAGATAGACGCCATTGCCCCAGATCATCGGTTTGGGCAGCACGGCGCCCGGCGGCGGCGCCAGCGCAATGATCTCGCCCTTTACGGGAATGACCGGGACCTTGGCCAGCAGCCCGCTCCAGGCGCCCGCCGCCAGCAGGACCGCGTCCGCCGTATAGCCGCCGTAAGGCGTCAGCACGGTGTGGCCGTCCATCCGCACCGCCGCCTCGCCCGGCAGGATCTTGCCGCCGGCCTTCAGCACGGCGACGGCCAGGGCCGCCCCCAGGGCGCGGTTGTCGACATGGCCCTCGTCGGCCGTCCACAGCGCCCCGGCCGGGTTCGCCAGCATGGGCGCAAGCGCGGCCACGCCCGCCGAATCCAACACGGTCCCGCGCGGTCGCAGGGCCTCCAGCTCGGCGGCATCCGCTGCCAGCATCAGGGCCCCGTCACGACGGTAGCCGATGGACTGGCCGCTGGCCTGTTCCAGCTCGGCGGCGAAGCTGGGCCATAAGACGTCGGAGGCCAGGGCCAGTCGGCGCTCGGCCTCGGGGGCATCTTCCATCTCGGCGGTGACCGCCAGCATGCCGGCTGCAGCCGAAGTCGCACCCCGGCCCGGCTGGGCGCGATCCAGGATGATGACACTGCAATCAGCCTGTAAAAGCCGCCAGCCGATAGCCAGGCCGGCCACACCGGCGCCGATGATAACAACCTTCATGTCCGCCTCACGACCCCCTGCCCTGTCTTGGTAAAGCATGCAATTCCAAGCAGATAGGCCAGGAGGCTAAAGTGATCTGGCAAGATGCAGCCCAGCAGCAGTCCCAGCGCCACGAGCCAGTGGATCAGCCGCACGCGCTTCTGTGTGAACCAGGTCAGGATACTCAAAGAGAACATCAGAAACATCGCCGCCAGTGCCCGCTCCGGCAGGGCCAAGGCGAACCCAAACGGCACCAGCAACAGGCCAGGCGGCAGCTGCGCCGGCACCGTCACGGCCATCCGGCGGGCAATGGCCTGCCCCACGCCATCGGCCAGGAAGCCAATCAGGAGGATCCCGCCACCGAGCCAGGGATGCTGCCAGGCAACAGCCCCCGTCCCTGCCAAAAGCGCCACACCGGCCACCACGGTGCAGCCCCATGCCGGAACCTGCGGCAGGTGTGGCGCCAGCCGGTCGAACAGGGGCTCGGGCATCGGGAAATTCATGCGCCTCTATAGCGGCTGGGGGTGGCGGACGCACCCGCCGATCCCCATGTAACCGGTCTGCGTAATGCGCGTATTATGCTGTGCAATTAACGGAGACCGGATCATGGAAAAAGCACTGTTCGGCGCGGGCTGCTTCTGGGGCGTGGAAGACTTCTTCCTGCAGGTGCCCGGCGTGAGCAATGCCGAGAGCGGCTATGCCGGCGGCCTGACCCAGGCCCCGACCTATCGCCAGGTCTGCAACGGCGACACCAACCATGCCGAAGTGGTGGAAGTGACCTTCGACCCGGCCAAGGTGGACTATGGCACCCTGGTGGACCTGTTCTTCCGCATGCACAACCCGACCACCCGCAACCGCCAAGGACCGGATGTCGGCACCCAGTATCGCAGCGTGATCTTCACCCACGGCCCGGAGCAGGAGCGCGTCGCCGAGGAGCGCAAGAAGGCGGTGGATGCCAGCGGCAAATGGAAGACCCCGGTGGTGACCCAGATCGAGCCTGCGCCCACCTTCTGGAAAGCCGAGGAAAGCCACCAGCGCTATTTCCAGAAGCATGGCGGGCATTGCCATGTTTCGTTCGCGGAACTGACGAAGGAAGACGCTACTTCCCGGTAGCGCCCTTCACGGCGAAGGCCACCGCGATCGCGGTGCCGTCCGACAGGTTGATCAGCACCGGCATCCTGGTTCCGATCTTCAGCTTGGCGTCGGTGCACATCAGGTGCGCGCCACCCGGCGCGAAGACGGCCGTACCGCCGGCCGGCACCATCACCTTGTCCAGCATGTCCATGCTGCTCATGCCGCCCTTGTTGCTGGACTGGTGCAGCATCAGCATGCCGCAGCCATCGGCGCGCGCGCCGGTGATGGCGACGTCGCGCGGTGTGTTGTTCCGGGCGGTGAAATAGCCGGCGGCCGGCAGCTTGCCCGGCAGGGCGCGGAACCAGGCGTCCGTGATCTCGAAAGGCGCCGCCTGCGCCACGGCTGCCGTCGCCAGCAGGATTACCAGACTAAGCCGCCGCTTCATGTTCCGCCTTCTCTTCATTGAGCCGCATCGTCACCAGCACCACGATCATGGCGGCAAAGCTGGTCAGGGTGCCCGGCAGCCAGATGATCAGGCCGCCATAATGCTGGTCGTTCAACGCCGTCATGTCCAGCACCCGGCCGCAGATGGTATAGACTGGATAGATGTCATGCTCGCTCAGGGACAGGATGGCGCCCAGCACCATCTGCGGCAGCTCGATCACCAAAATCAGCGCCGCGCGGCCCAGATGCGACAGGCGCGCCGGCGGCTTGGGGCGCGAATCCAGGATCAGCGACCAGAACATCACGCCATTGATGGCCATGGTCCAGTTCATCAGCTCGTACAGGTTCGCATCCAGCATGACGCGGGTGTGGATCTGCGGGATCAGCCAGAAATAGAGCAGCCCCACGAACAGGAACGGCGCCATCACCGGATGCTGCACCACGGCCAGCGTGCCCTGCACCGGCCGCGAACGCACCAGGGGCTTGAGGAAGTCCGGCAGTCCCGCCCACAGCACCGGCCCGCTCATGCCCAGCGCGACGAAGAAGGCGCCGAAGTGATGCAGCACGAAATGCGCCGCCCGGTGCACAAAGAACATGTGCTGGGCGTAATAGTCGATGCGGGTCTGCAGCACGATCCAGAAGCTGACCACGCCCAGCACGAAGCTGATGCTGCGCCACAGCGGCGGATGGTCGGATTTCGGCAACCGGCGCAGGCCGCGCACAAACCAGCCCAGGCTCAGCGCCGTCGCCAGAAAAATCGGCCAGGAGAATTCCCAGGGCAGCCACACCGGCAGGTCGGCGGGGAACAACCGGCAGACGACATACAGCGCCGCGCCCAGCGCCAGCAGCGCGCCATACCAGGCCCAGCCGCGCATCAGCCCTGATCCATCAGTCGCGCCAGGTCTTCGCGGCCATCCTGTGTCAGGCCATCGCGCACACCGGCGCGGTCCGCCTCGCCGCGGTTCTGGCTGAGCTTCCACTTGCCTTGCAGCGTTTCGATAGCGAATTCGAATCCGACAATGGCGCGCACCAGGCTGTCGATATAGTCGGCGGGTGCGTCCGTCACCGCCCAGGGCTGTGCGCGTCCCGCTTCATGCGTGTCGCTCAGCGCGCCAACATGCGCGCGCAACCAGTCGGCATCCTGTATCCAGCGGATCGTGCCGCGCGCATGCACGGTGAGATAATTCCAGGTCGGCACCGCCTTGCCGGCTTCGGCCTTGGAGGGATACCAGCCGGGCGAGACATAGGCATGCGGGCCGAGAAATATCGCCAGCGCTTCGCCGTCGCCCGCTTTCCACACCGGGTTGGCGCGCGCGACATGGCCGCGCAGCATGCCATCCTGCAGCAAGATGGGCAGATGGTTGGCCTCAAGCCCAGTCGTCACCAACGTGGCAAAGCCGATCCGCCGCACGGCGTCGTGCAGCACATCGGGCCGGTCTTCGCGGAAATGGTCAGGCACATACATGCGCGCGATATTATGCGCCTCGCGCGCCAACGCCCAGCGTGATAAGGACGCGCCATGCGAACTTGTCACCTCCTGGGGGCCCTGTTTCTTGCGCTGGTCCTGGCCGGGTGTTCCAAGCCCAGCTGGCATATGACCGATATTTCAGGCGCCATGCCCCGGCTGGCCTTTCAAATGACGGCGGAAGGCAAGCCCGTCACGGCGGCGGACTATCGCGGCAAGGTGGTGGCGCTTTATTTCGGCTACACCCATTGCCCGGACGTCTGCCCCGCCACCCTGACCGACCTGGCCGACATGCTGGGCAAGGTCGCCAGCCCCGATGTGCGGGTGCTGTTCGTGACGGTGGACCCTGACCGTGACACCGACACGGTGCTGGCCGATTACGCCAAGGCCTTCTCGCCGCAGATTGCCGGCCTGCGCGGCGACGCCAATGCCCTGGCGGCGCTGGCCCGCAGCTACCGCGTCGCCTATTCGGTCAAGAAAGGCCCGCCTTACGAGGTGATGCACTCCAACGCGGTGTTCTTCTTTGACCGTGACGGCAAGGCGCGACTGGTCACCACCGACACCAGCAACACCGCCGCGATGGCGGAAGACGTGAAACGCCTGCTGAACTAGATATGCAGCGCGGCGCCGTCGGCCGCCAGCACCGCTTCATGCATCATTTCCGACAGGGTCGGATGCGGGAAGATGGTGTGGCTGAGTTCGGCGTCGGTCAGCTCGCCGGTCTTGGCGATGACATAGCCCTGAATCAGTTCGGTCACTTCCGCGCCGATCATGTGCGCGCCCAGGAGTTCGCCGGTGGTGGCGTCGAACACGGTCTTGACCAGGCCTTCCGCCTCGCCCATCGCGATGGCCTTGCCGTTGCCGATGAAGGGGAACTTGCCGACCTTGATCTTGCGGCCGGTTTCCCTGGCCTTCGCTTCCGTCATGCCGACACTGGCAACCTGCGGCCAGCAATAGGTGCAGCCCGCCACGTTGGACGTGTTCAGCGGATGCACGCCCTTCACGCCCGCGATCTTCTCCGCCACGATGACGCCTTCATGCATGGCCTTGTGCGCCAGCCAGGGGCCGCCGACCAGGTCGCCGATCGCCCAGACGCCGTCGACGCCGGTCTCGCCATACTTGCCGGCGACGATGTGGGTGCGGTCGACCTTGATGCCCGCGACTTCCAGCCCGATATTCTCGACATTGCCGACAATGCCCATGGCCAGGATGACGCGGTCCACGACCACGGTCTCGGTTTTTCCGTCCTTGGCCTTGAGGGTGCAGGTGACATTGTCGGCGCCCTTTTTCAGTTCCGTGACCTGGGTGCCCAGCTTCAGCTTCATGCCCTGCTTGGTGAAGGCCTTGGCGGCGAAGGCGGAGATTTCCTCGTCTTCCACCGGCATGACGCGGTCCAGGATCTCGACCACGGTCACTTCGGCGCCCAGCGTCTTGTAGAAGCTGGCGAACTCGATGCCGATGGCGCCGCTGCCGACGACCAGCAGCGACGTGGGGAACATGGTGGGCACCATCGCCTCGCGATAGGTCCAGATCAGCTTTCCGTCCGGCTCCAGCCCGGGCATGGTGCGCGCGCGCGCGCCGGTCGCCAGCACGATATTCTTGGCGCTGACATCGGTGGTTTTGCCGTCCTTGGTGACGATCAGCTTGCCCTTGCCCGCCAGCTTGGCTTCGCCCGGAATAACAACGATCTTGTGCTTCTTCATCAGGAAGCTGACGCCGTCGGACAATTGCTTGGAAACAGCGCGGCTGCGCTTCACCACCTTCTCGATGTCGAACTTGAAGTTGTCGGCCGACATGCCGAACTCTTCCAGCCGGTGCATCAGGTGCCAGATCTCGCTGGAGCGCAGCAGCGCCTTGGTCGGGATGCAGCCCCAGTTCAGGCAGATGCCGCCCATGCGGTCGCGTTCGACCACGGCGGTCTTCAGGCCCAGCTGGGCGCAGCGGATGGCGCAGACATAACCGCCCGGCCCGCCGCCAACGATAACAACATCGTATGTGTCAGCCATGACGCGCCCCTTACAGCAGCATCGAAGCAGGTTCTTCGATGAACTGCTTCAGGGTGGCCAGGAATTTTGCGCCGGTGCCGCCATCGACGACCCGGTGGTCGGCCGACATGGTGACGGTCATGACATTGGCGATTTCGATCTTGCCGTTCACGACGATGGCGCGGTCTTCGCCCGCGCCGACCGCGATGATGCAGCTCTGCGGCGGATTGATGATCGAGGTGAAGCTCTTGATGCCGTACATGCCCAGGTTGGAAACCGAGAAGCCGCCGCCTTCATACTGGTTGGGCTTGAGCTTCTTTTCCTTGGCCAGGCCGGCGAGCAATTTCACTTCGTTGCTGATCTCCACCAGCCCCTTGGTCTGGGCCTTGAAGATGATGGGCGTGATCAGGCCGAAATCCAGCGCCACGGCGACGCCGACATCGGCATCCTTGTGGCGCAGGATGGCGGTATCGGTCCAGCTGGCATTGACGTCCGGATGCTTCATCAGCGCCATGGCCGACGCCTTCATGATGAAGTCGTTGACCGACAGCTTGTAGGCCGGCTTCTTGTCTTTGTCCTTCGGCGCGGCAGCATTCATCTTCTCGCGCACCGCCATCAGGGCGGTCAGGTTGCAGTCCACCGTCAGGTAGTAATGCGGGATCAGCGTCTTGGCGGAGGTCAGGCGCTTGGCAATGGCCTTGCGCATGGAGTCGTGCGGCGTCTCTTCATACGAACCCGCCGGATAAAGCAGACGCGCATCGGGCAGCGGCGCCACGCCGGGGATGCCACCACCGGCAGCGGCAGGCGCACCAGCGACGGGCTTGGCAGCACCGGGCTTGGCGTTCTCGACGTCGGATTTCACGATGCGGCCACGCGGGCCAGTGCCCGCCAGCGCGGAAATGTCGATGCCCTTGTCGGCAGCGATGCGCCGAGCCAGCGGCGAGGCGAAGACCCGCGTGCCATCAGTCTTGGGTGCTGCGGCAACAGCGGGCGCTGCAGCCTTGGGCGCGTCGGCTTTCGGTGCGACCTCGGCCTTCACAGCGGCGCCGATATCCTTCATGGCGGCGGGAATGTCATGCTTGGCGGCCGGCACGGCATCGGCTTTCTCGCCCTCGTCCAGCAGCACGGCGATGGGGCTGTTGACCTTCACGCCCTCGGTGCCTTCGGCGACCAAAATCTTGCCGATCTTGCCTTCGTCCACAGCCTCGAATTCCATCGTGGCCTTGTCGGTTTCGATCTCGGCCAGGATGGTACCGGACTTGACGGTGTCGCCTTCCTTCACCAGCCACTTGGCCAGCTTGCCTTCCTCCATGGTGGGCGAAAGCGCAGGCATGAGGATATTGGTGGCCATCGGTTACGCCTTGTAGGTGACGGCTTTGACGGCCGCGATCAGATCGTCGACCGTGGGCAGGGCCAGCTTTTCCAGGTTGGCGGCATAGGGCATGGGCACGTCCTTGCCCGTGACCTTGGTCGGCGGCGCATCGAGATAGTCGAACGCCTCCAACGCCACGCGCGAACAGATTTCCGAACCGATCGAGCAGATCGGCCAGGCCTGTTCCATGGTGACGATGCGGTTGGTCTTCTTCACGCTGGCGATCACCGTGTCCATGTCCAGCGGACGCAAGGTGCGCAGGTCGATCACTTCGGCGTCGATGCCCTCGTCCGCCAGCTTCTCGGCCGCTTCCAGCGCCTGGCCAACGGTGATCGAATAGGCGACGATCGTGACGTCCTTGCCGACGCGACAGACGCGCGCCTTGCCGATGGGCAACACAAAGTCGTCGAGCTTCGGAACGGGAAAGCTCCGGCCATAGACGATTTCATTTTCCAGGAAGATGACCGGGTTGGGATCGCGGATCGCGGCCTTCAGCAGGCCCTTGGCGTCGGCGGCAAAGTAAGGCGCGATCACCTTCATGCCGGGGACGGACGCGTACCAGGCGCTGTAGTCCTGGCTGTGCTGGGCGGCGACGCGGGCGGCGGCGCCGTTGGGGCCGCGGAACACGATGGGGCAGCTCATCTGGCCACCGGACATGTAGCGGGTCTTGGCGGCGGAGTTGATGATCTGGTCCATCGCCTGCATGGCGAAATTCCAGGTCATGAATTCCACGATGGGCTTGAGGCCGTCGAACGCCGCGCCAACACCGAGACCGGTAAAGCCATGCTCGGTGATGGGGGTGTCGATGACGCGGCGGTCGCCGAATTCGTCCAGCAGGCCCTGCGAGATTTTGTAGGCGCCCTGATACTGGGCGACTTCCTCGCCCATCAGGAACACCAGTTCGTCGCGGCGCATTTCCTCGGCCATGGCATCGCGCAAGGCGTCGCGCACGGTCTGGTTCACGAACTCGGTGCCTTCCGGCACTTCGGGGTCGTTGGCGACTTCCGCCTTGGCGGGCGCGTAACTGCCTTCATCCTTCTCGATGATCGCCTTGGGATCTTCGGACCTGGGTTCGGCCGGTGCGTCGGTCCTGGGCGCGGCCTTCCGGGTCGGCGCGGCGCCGGGCGCTTCGCCTTCGGCCAGCAGCGTGGCGATGGGGCTGTTGACCTTCACGCCTTCGGTGCCTTCGGCCACCAGGATCTGGCCGATCTTGCCTTCGTCCACCGCCTCGAATTCCATCGTGGCCTTGTCGGTCTCGATCTCGGCCAGGATGGTGCCCGACTTGACGGTGTCGCCCTCCTTGACAAGCCACTTGGACAACTTGCCTTCCTCCATGGTGGGGGAAAGCGCGGGCATCAGGATCTCGGTGCTCATCAGGCGTAAATGTCCGTATAGAGTTCAGCCAGGCCCGGTTCGGGGCTTTCGGTGGCGAATTCGGCCGATGC
>JAQGLO010000144.1 GCA_028292825.1 Alphaproteobacteria bacterium
CCCATCACCACCAGGGTAGGGACCAGAAGGCCATAGCCCTTGCCTGCCCTTTGCCCGCGGTCCGCCACCATGCCCCCTTTAACCTTCAACGATTGTTGGGAAATCTCATACCTTGGTGCAACCGAAACCTCAGGGATTGCTGCTTGAATCCATTGCCGGAAAAGGCCATAACCCGCCGTCTTGGATTGCGGGCGTAGCTCAGGGGTAGAGCATAACCTTGCCAAGGTTAGGGTCGACGGTTCGAATCCGTTCGCCCGCTCCAAGTTTCTCAATTAAATCAGATGGTTGTTGGCGACAGAAATGTCGTCCAATGCCTTCTGTTTTTTCGGGTAAGCCAGGGGTAAGCATGCGGCGGCATCTGCCCGATGCGCGCCCGGCTATTCGGCCCAGGTTTAGCTACTACGACACGAACGGTGCTGCGACGGCGAGGGTCGCGGGATGCAAGTTTTCTCCCAATCCCAATGGCGCCCTTAGTAAGCGAATATTGCCATGCCTGAGCTTGCGCTGAATCAGATGTCCGCACCCAAAGTCTTCATCCACCCCGACCGGTGGGGGAATGGGATGTCTGTAATCTTGGCACGATTGTCTCAATCGATTTTAGAATTACTGGTCTTACCCCGCGGGGGGGGTGGCTCTTTTTTGTAAAGGTCATGGCCAATTCAGGGCCTCACACACGATAGGTTTCAAATTTCAAGTGGCGCTATCATATTCGAAAACTGTGATAGCACTCGGGCAGCTCAGGTGTGGCTTGAACACCAAGATCTGCTCTGGTGGAAGCGGCGGTATTAAATTTGTCCGGCTACCCAATCGAAATCTGATGCCACTAATTTGCAAAATTAGCGAATAGATCCAATGTATGTTCGTCGCGTCTAGTCGACAGCCCTTCCCCAATATGAAGGCAAGGGTGTTTGACCCGACCCAGACCCGCCACGCCTTCGAAATGAGCCCAACCACTATTGGGCATGCATACGCTGATAATCTGGGCTCCACAGTGAGGGCATTCATGCCGGTAATGCTGCCGCCGATTGTCTTCCAGGCGCCGCAATGCCCAGCTTTCTCGCACATTGATTGATCTCCCCCTCGCAAGGTGCCGTGGGTGGGCGCGCCGCCTAATCCAGCGAAGTAGCATTCAGACCATCCCCCGTGCTTCGACACTGCTGCCAGAAAGATGCTTTCTGACATAAAACCCGTTGGGTATCGCTTCTTGCACCAGCGGAACGTGCGAGATAAGCCCGACCGCCCTATTCTGGCTGACCAGGGCATTCAGGACTTCCAGAACCTTGTCGAGAGTCCCCGAGCCGCTTTCGGCATCCAGGCTGCCGAACCCTTCGTCGATGAAGATGGTATCGAGCCTGACCTTGCCGTTCGCACATTCGACAACATCGGCCAGCCCAAGCGCAAGCGCGAGCGCCGCGATGAAGGTTTCGCCGCCGGAAAGCGTGGTCGTCGGCCGGGCCTTGCCGGTATGGAAGTCGAACACTTCTATCCCGAGGCCACGACGTCCACGGCCGCCGCCTTCCAAGTCGCGTTGCATCCGGTAGCGGCTAGTGGTCATGGGACCGAGCCGCAGATTGGCGGCTTCCAACACCTGATCAAACATCGCGCCAATGGCGAAGGTCTCAAGATCGAGCCTTTGTGAATTGCTGCCATTGACCATGCCAGCCAGTTCGCGAAGTGGCCCGCAGGCACCTTCCGCGTCATCGAGCCTGCGCAGAGTATCCGCGAGGCTGTCGCGGAGCTTCACAAGGTGATCCAGGCGATGCCACGCGGCCGAGCGCAGATCCGTGGCTTCACTCAACTTTGTCGCGGCATCGGTCCTCCTCGCCGTAACGGCTGGTAGATCGGGGCGAGTCTGCTGCTGGAGGGCCTCGGTGGCGCTGTCTACCGCCTCCCTGGCATTTTCCAGTTTTCGGCGGTGTTCTTCCACTTTCGCGCGGTCCTGGTCAATGGTCGCGATGAAGGGCTTCAGCGTGAGAAAGTCCTGATCAGATAGTCCGGCCTGCGCCAGCCGCGCCGCAAGGATTTCGATCGTCTTGCGATGGTGACCCTGCGCGATCGATAGATTATTCTCAGCTGTCTCCCGATCCTTCCGGGCGGTTAGGGCGGCTTCACGAGTGGTAGCCGCCGCTACTTCGGCTTTCTCCTTCGCGGCCTGCCGCGCGACGAGGGACTGCGCGGCCGTTTCGCGGGCAGCCGCAAGGGCGTTACCATCACGCAACGCTTCTGGCACGGCGGCGAGCATTTCCTCCAACCGCGCCATTTCCGAGGCGGTGGCCTTTTGCCGCTCCGAAAGATGTTTTTGTAGCGCCTCCCGCTCCTTCTCAAGACCTTCGGTCTGTTGATGCAACCGTTCAATCTCGGCTTCCGCTTCGGCGATATCGGTGGCCGTTCCTAGACCGAGGAGCGCCCGGCGTTCCGTTTCGGCGTCGGCTTTAAGCTCCAAGCTGGTCTTGACTGGCGACATGAGACCAGAAATTTTCTCCCCGCGTTCTCGCAGGATACCCTCAGCGCCAGCAACTTTCTGTTCCGCTGCGCGCGAGGCCACATCCGCCTTCTCCCACGTTGCTTTTGCCTCGCGGAACGCCGCCTCACGACCAGCATGCTCGATCGCGCCAGTCGCGGGAGTGGGATGTTCGAGTGCCCCGCAGACAGGGCAGGGCTCTCCCGCCTCGAGCTTGGAAGCAAGATGCAATGCCTGCGCGGCGGAAAGACTCTGTTCAGCGTCCTCGTAGGCCACGCGAGCCTTTACCGCATCGTGATTCGCCGCCTCATGCCTCGATCTCAGCGCTGTGACATCGGCTATCGCCGCTTGCACGTCCTTTTGCGCCTTTTCATAGGACTCGCTCGCGGCAATCGCTGGATTGATCGTGGCAAGGCGGACTGCGATCTCTTGCCGGCGTGTTTCCTTTTGATGGGCTAGTTTCAGCCCATCCGATTTTTCGCGGTGCTTAGCCTGCGACCCGGCCAGTTTAAGTCGGGTATCGGCAATTTTTACAGTTGCCGCGTGTTCCAGCGCCTGAGCTTCGTTCAGCGCTTCCGTGACGCCGGAGGACTTCTCGAGCGTCGATTGATGGCGGTCGAACTCTTCGACCTGCTGGCGAAGCGCATCTATTTCCCCCATCCTGTCCGCTTCGCATTTCAGCGCATCGGCCGCTGCCTGTTCCTTCGCGCCGGCGCCGTTGGCCGCTTTCTGAGCCTGATCGAGCTTTTCGCCAGCTTCGCCGACCGCACGTTTGGCGTCGGTGACGTTGCCCTCGACATCGATCAGGGACCGCGCACATTCCGCTCTCGCAACGCGCTCAGCAAGCGTGTCCATCTCGCTTTTACCAACCAGCAAGGCGGCGAGTGTCCCGCGAGTGCTTTCGGCCACTTTGAACCGCGCCTCAATCGTCTCGCTCTTCTGCAACTCTTCTTGTGCAGCGTCGAACGCGACCCGGGCAGCCCGCTCGATTTCCTGCATTGCGGTATGATGCGACTCGGCACTGGTGATCCCACCGGCCAGCGCGTCGGTACTTTCAAAGCCCTCCACGGTCAGACGCCCCACGCAAACCGCGCGCTCGTCACGAACATCCCGTTCAGCGGCTTCGGCGTCCGCCTTCAGCCTGGCCATCAGACTGCCGTAAAGCGAGACATCGAACAGCTCACGCAGTATGTCTAGCCGCTCCTTCGTTTTGGCGGAAAGAAAGGTCTCGAACCTACCCTGGGGCAACAGCACGATCTGCCGGAATTGTTCCGGTCCATAACCAAGAATGTTCGCGACAGCCATGTCGACATCGCGAACCTTTTTCTCGGCTAGGATCTTGCCGCGATGACCTTCCCTAATGTCATCTAGAGCGAGGCCGGTGGAGTCGAACAGAAATGCTTCATGAGCGCTACGCGTCTCGCCGCCGCCGCGCTGTTTGGGCCGCATTTGTTCCGGTCGCCGGACGATGGCGAAGCGCTGACCGCCGATGTCGAACACAAATTCGACTTCGGTTTGGGTGCCGGGATCGGCATGGTCGGAGCGTAAGGATGGCGCCTCCTGGTCGGTTTTAGCGGGTTCACCGAACAACGCGAAAGTTATCGCGCAGAAAATCGTGGACTTTCCTGAGCCCGTCTGACCGTAAATTCCGAACAGCCCCGCATCGACGGCCTCGCGGAAATCGATGACCTCGCGCTCCGGGTAGGGTCCAAAGGCTTGTATTGTGAGCCTGACGGGCTTCATGCCGCATCCCCCTCTTGCTGCATGTCGCCTAGCGCCGAGGCGATGACCCTCGCTTCCGGCTCGCTCATTCGTTGATCCCGCACAAGATCCAGGAAATCGTTGATTACATCGGCGGGATCGGCCGCCGCGATGGTTCTTGCTTCCAAGGGCTTGCTTTCGCGGGCCTGCTCATCGCGTGCATAGGTCAGGTCGCAAGCGCTGGGGAACACGACGCGCAAACGCTTCATAGCGTCGATCACGAGCGTGTCGTCGGTGAGTACGACTTTTATGAAATCTTCCGACGGCGGTGCGAGTAGAAGTTCGGCATGCCTTCCCCGCAGGACGCGAACGCGGCGCATGGGTTGGAAAGCAATCGTTTCGACCGTCACACGCCCCTCGCCATCGATATCGACCAGGTTCATGGATTTTGCGGCGTCTGCCTCGTCGAATCCGAAGGCGAGCGGCGATCCCGAATAGCGGATGTGCGAGGCGCCCGCGGACTGTGGCCGGTGCAGGTGCCCTAGCGCTACATATTGCGCTCCAGCATAAGTCTCAGGCCGGACGGTTTCGATGCCGCCGACCCGAACCAGCGATCGCTCGCTTTCGCTGCCGGCCGCGCCCACCACAAACGCATGTGAGACGACTACCCAGCGCGCGCCGTCGGGAACATGGCGTCGCGCGGCGGCAAGCTGTGCTGCAAGCACATGCTCTGGGGTCTGCATCGTCTCGTCTGAGAAACACTCGCGGGCTGCATATTCGTAGGCGAACGGTAGGCCCGAAAAGGCGACAACGCCATGCGCATCGGAAAGAAGAAGGGGCTTCTCGTCGGCGCTGATCACGCCTCGGATAAGCGCCCGCCGGGTATCGGTCATGATGGACATCGACTCGATCCGATCGCCGGAATCGTGATTGCCAGCGATCATGATCACTGCAGTTTTTGTGTCCGAGGCGATCCGAGACAGGAAGGTGTTGAACTGCCGGACTGCCGTTGCCGGCGGCGTGGCACGGTCGAAAATGTCGCCGGCGATCACAAGAGCGTCGACGGCGTGGTCGATTACCGCGCGCCCGATCTGGTCAAGAACCGCATCATGGTCCTGATCCAGCGCTATCCCATTGAATTGTCGACCTAAATGAAGGTCTGAGGTGTGAAGAATCTTCATTCGGCACCATACGTATATTTTTTAATCGAGTAATTTCTAGATGGACGAAGCGGGGCGAGTCAAGTAGGGGTGCGTAATGAATTTCGACGAGCTTAAACATGCCCAGCGCGAGCGCCTGATTTTTCTTGATCGCTGCTTGACCTGGCGGGGAATGGCGAACCGGCGAGATCTGATCGACCGCTTTGAAATTTCAATGGCGCAGGCAGCGCTGGATTTCCGTGTTTATATCGATCTCGCGCATGTCCCACCTATTTATGACCGGGTACGTAAGACCTATATCGCCGGGCGCGGGCATCAGCCCTTGGCGCCGTCCAGCCTCACAGAGGCTTTCGATGTGCTGATCGGCGAAGGGGAAAGCGCGCAGTCTTCCGCGTTGCCACGGCCGGAACGCACGGCTAATCCCGCCGTTATTGCGCGGCTGCATCAGGTAATTCGCTCGGGCAGAAATCTTCATGTTCGTTACACCTCCATGACGGCCGGCGCCGATGAAGGACAGTGGATCGCGCCTGTCCGCTTCACATCCGATGGCGAAAGCGTCCATCTTCGGGCCTTCAGCTTCAAGCATGGAGAATATCGGAACTATCTCCCGATCCGGATTGAACCCGATAGCTCTTTTGCGGAAAGGTCGCTGCCCGAACCGCTGCCGCCTGACGATGATTGGTATACGCGCGCGATCATTTGGTTACGCCCAAAACCTGAGCTCTCGGAACAGCAGGCTAGGGTGGTCCGGCGAGAATTCGGATTCGAGGGTGAATATCTGTGCGTGGAGACCAGGAAGGCTTTAGAGTTCTTTATCGATCGGAGATGGGGCCTCAATGAAAGAGGCGCGCGGCTGGAGCGGGTAAGGACCGTTTATCAACCGTCGTCATCAGCCGTCTCTTAGTCCGAAAGCTGGACCGGTTCGACTATTGTGTGCAACCTTAGGGTGGGGACGAACCATCCGGGCAAAGATCGCCAACGCCGACTTTGTGCTCTGTCTTGTCTTCATGCGCAGCAGGAGGATGCGATAGCGGCCTTTATCGGTTTGAGGCTTTAGGGGGCGGAGTTTGACTACGGCCTATCACGCCAAGCTGTTCGCGCATGAACTCATGCGGCGCCACTCAGCCAGTGACTCTGAAAAGCTGGCGAGCACTCTTCTTGACGCCCAGGTTGATCTCAATCCCCATCAGGTTGAAGCGGCGCTTTTTGCATTCAAGTCACCGCTATCAAAGGGGGCGATCCTCGCTGACGAAGTCGGCCTAGGAAAAACGATCGAAGCCGGTCTCCTCCTCGCTCAGAAATGGACCGAGGGTAAGCGGCGTATACTAATCATTTGCCCTGCCAGCTTGCGGAAACAGTGGTCGCAGGAAATGGCCGACAAGTTCTTTTTGCCCAGCGTCATTATAGAAAGCGTAAGTTTCAACAAGCTCCGTAAAGCCGGGATGCGCCGGCCATTCGAGCAGGACGGGCTTGTAATCTGTTCATATCAATTTGCTGCGCGCCAGGCGGACGAATTGATGGTCACGAAATGGGACCTCGTTGTCATCGACGAAGCCCATCGTCTTCGCAACGTTTACCGGAGCGACAACAAGACAGGTCGCGCGTTGAAAACCGCGCTAGCTAATGCGCCGAAGATTTTGCTCACTGCAACTCCTCTCCAAAATTCCCTAATGGAGTTATACGGACTGGTCAGCATCATCGACGACTACACCTTTGGAGATGCGAAGAGCTTTCGGACGCAGTACGCGCGCCTTACTGGTGATACCTTGTTTGACGAACTCAAGGCGCGCCTTTCGCCAATCTGTCACCGCACTCTGCGTCGCCAGGTGCTTGAATATATCCGCTACACGAACCGGATTCCTATCACCCAAGAATTTATGCCGTCCGAGCCCGAGCAGGCCCTATATGATTTAGTCTCCGAATATCTGCGCCGCCCAAGTCTTCAGGCACTGCCCTCGGGTCAGCGCACGCTAATGACGCTAATCATGCGCAAGCTGTTAGCGTCTTCCACATTTGCCATTGCGGGAGCGTTGGACTCACTCGCGCGCAAACTTGAGCGCCAACTCAAGGACGACAAGGCCGCCCGTGAGGTTCTGCACGAGGAATTAGCCGAAGATTACGAGCAGCTAACGGAAATCGCCGAGGAATGGTTGGATGATGAAGACGTGCCAGAACCTCTCACCGAGGCAGACATTATTGCAATCAATGCTGAGATCGCCGATCTAAGAGCGTTTCGCGATCACGCTGTGGCTATAGCAGAGAATTCCAAAGGTCTTTCTCTATTGAGTGCGTTGAAAGCGGGTTTCGAAAAAGCCGCTGATCTAGGTGGCCCTCAGAAGGCAATCATTTTCACAGAGTCACGGCGTACCCAGGACTATCTAGTTCGGCTGCTTTCGGAGCGTGGCTTCGGCGAACAGATCGTACTCTTCAACGGTAGCAATAGTGACCCACAATCGAAGTCCATCTACCGGGACTGGGTTCAAGAGAACAAGGGGACAGATCGCGTGACAGGGTCGCGCTCTGCTGATATGCGGGCTGCGTTGGTCGATCACTTTAAGACTAAGGCGTCGATCATGATTGCAACCGAGGCCGCTGCCGAAGGGATCAATCTCCAGTTCTGCTCAATGGTCGTGAACTACGATCTACCGTGGAATCCTCAACGCATCGAACAACGGATCGGTCGATGCCACCGGTACGGTCAAAAGCACGACGTCGTCGTGGTCAATTTCATCAATCGAAGCAACGCGGCCGATCAACGCGTCTACGAACTTCTCTCTGAGAAATTCCAGCTCTTCTCCGGTGTCTTTGGGGCTAGCGATGAAGTGCTTGGTGCGATCGAGTCCGGAGTCGAATTTGAGAAGCGAATTGTCTCTATATATCAAAACTGCCGAACGGAAAGTGAGATAGAAACTGAATTTCGCGCTCTGCGCGAGGAAATGGACGCTACGATCACGACGACGATGGAAGACACGCGTCGAAAACTCCTCGAAAATTTTGATGCTGAGGTTCATGACCGCCTTAAGATGAATCTTGACCGCAGCCGCGAATACATCAATCGTTATGAGCGACTCCTTTGGCGTGTCACGCAATACGAACTTGCGGACCAGGCCAAATTTGACGAGGATTATCTTCACTTCAACTTGACCAAGCGCCCGGACGGTGTTGACGTACCAGACGGACCATATTTTCTTACCAAAGTCGGGCTCGTCGGCCACAGATATCGACTGGGCCATCCGCTTGCGCAGCATGTTATGGGACTGGCAGCAGAGCGTGCGCTACCTATAGCGCACATCACATTCGATTATTCATCTTGGCAACAGCGTGCCGTCAGCCTTGAGCCTCTCGTCGGGTCGACTGGCACTATGGTTGTTCAAAAGCTGTCGGTCTCGGGCATCGACTCCCACGACCACGTCTTAGTGGTCGCACGAACTCGGGATGGCCAGCCGATCGATCCCCAAGCGGCGCATCGCCTGTTCGATCTGCCGGCGAAGGTCACCGCGGTCGACACAACAGGAAGCACATCTGATTTGCGGCTCGATCTTGAAAAGCGGTCGGCCGAAATCCTTGAGGCTCTCGCGGCGCGCCAGTCCTCATGGTTCGACGACGAGATGGCCAAGCTCGATCTTTGGGCGGAAGATAAGCGAACCGGCTTAAAGTTCAGCCTCAAAGAGCTCGACGACAATCTGAAAGCACTGAAGAGGGAGATTCGCCAAATAGGCAACCTACCCGACAAGTTGGTGCTTCAGCGCAGGGCAAGGGAAATGGAAGGAAAGAGAGACGCTGCCTGGCGCGATTACGATGAGGCGGCAAAAGCGGTCGAACTGGAGAAAGATAATTTAATTGATCGGGTTGAAGAACAGCTCGCTCAAAATGTTGGAACGGAAGATCTTTTCACTATCACATTTCAAATCAAATAGGAGGCTAAAATGCCTACAGAGATACTTTGGAGTGGGCGTGGCGGAGAGAATTTTTTAGATGTCCTGAGAACGCAAATTAGTACGACAAAGCCAACCGCCCTTGGATTGGCAGTGGCGTATGCTTCAGTTTATGGCGTCAGGGAACTACATGGGGTTCTTCGTAGGAATTCCGTAAGTGAATGTCGCGTGGTCACTGACATTAGGGATTGTGTCACGCATCCAAACGCACTGCGTCTTGCACTTGATTCAGGGTGGGATGTGAGGGTCGTCAATAGTTCTGCAACGTTCCACTCGAAGCTATACGTAGGATGCAAATCTTTTGGCCGAGGGAACGAACCACGGGACCACAAATTCTCCATCGTTGGCTCGCCGAATCTTAGCAAAGCCGCGTTTCAACGGAACGCTGAGTGCTTCTTTGTTTCGGATGAAGCGTCACAGCCTGCGTCTACCGGAGCCACCTGGGCGGCTCTTTGGCAGCTCGGTACCCGCGCAACTCCGGCGGGGATAAAGCGCTATGAAAAGCTGTTCCAATCGCGGAATCGCTGGCGGCCCGTACAAGATCTCGTCACGCTTGGCGTCGCTGAGGACCCGGTGTCCGGAGTTGGAGGGCTAGCCTCCCCTTTGGGTGAACCGGCCCTATCGCCATTAAGCGCGACGGCTGCCTGGGCCGGCTTGGAGTCCTTCACAGGTGATTACAAGCTTCAACCAGAATTCCCGAGCCGGGCCGCGAATGTCCTGCGAAATATATTGAGTTCTAGAGCTGCTGCTCGCAAAGTAGATATGTTGTGCGAAGACGGCATCACCAGAGAATTCACCTTCCCGTTTTATAAGGCGAACGGTATGTTTCGCCTAAACGTCCCGAACGATGTTCCTTCTGCTCAATGGGCGAGAGCTAATAAGGCAGGAATCGCGCTTGTTGAAGTCCGGGGCGTGAATGATATCCGGTTCACCATTGTGCGTCCGGGTAGGGACTTGAACGAAGTGGTGAAGCGATCCCGAGCATTGGGCACGTTAGGATCGACATCTACTCGGCTGTATGGCTGGTATTAATGCTCTTGGAGAAGTGACCCGAAATGTCATCCCGTCCCACACAAGAGCCAACCTTGGACATTTCGCGCGAGAAAAGCGACGAATTGAAGTCGTTTCTTCGCACAGCTTTTCCGGAGGCGGTAGCGGAAGAAAAGATCGACTACGATCAATTGAGACGTGTTTTGGGCGACACAGTCGAGCCGGATCGCGAGCGCTTCGGATTAAATTGGCCCGGTCGAGCCGATTGCATGAAGGTCATTCAGGCGCCAAGCAGGGGCGCTCTCAAGCCTCAGCTTGAGAAGTCTGTGAATTGGGACGATACCGCGAACCTAGTGATAGACGGCGACAATCTTGAAGTCCTCAAGCTACTTCAAAAAGCATATTTTGGCCGAGTGAAGCTCATATACATCGACCCTCCGTATAATACTGGCGGAGAGTTCATCTACCCGGACAAGTACGCCGAGAATCTGGAAACGTACTTGCAATATACAGGGCAGAGTGACGCTGGCGGCCGCAAATTTTCTACAAACAGCGATACGTCGGGGCGCTATCACTCAAGATGGCTCAATATGATGTATCCGCGCTTATATCTCGCGAAGAACCTCCTCGCCGATGATGGATCAATCTTTGTAAGCATTGACGCTCATGAAGTTCATCACTTGAGATGTGTACTGGATCAGATATTTGGCGAGGAAAACTACAGAACGACAATATCCTGGCAGAAGAGATATACCCGCAGCAATAATACGGTCGACTTCACCGAAGTGGTGGAATACATCCTGGTTTATTCGCGCTCACCTTCCTTCTCTGTGAACTTACTTCCGCGCACCGAAGACGCTGATGCGCGATACACAAACCCTGATAATGACGAACGCGGAGTATGGAAGGGGGCGTCTTTCTTGAATCCAGCGACGCCGCAAGAGAGGCCCAACCTCGCTTACCCGATAAAGAATCCTAATACCGGGCAGGTTACGCTGCCTACTCGCAGTGCGTGGCGAAGGTCAAAAGAAGCTTTCGAGCAGCTTGGCGCAGAGGGAAAACTGTATTGGGGACCAGATGGCACAGCCGCAGTGCCCTCTATCAAGATGTTTCTCTCAGAGGCTCGGGGGCTCACCCCCACTAATTTCTGGGAACATGAGTATGCCGGCCATACTGATGAAGGAACACGTGACCTTGACAAGCTTCTACCGGGGCGCGTGTTTAACAACCCAAAGCCAGTCAAACTAATCCAACGCATCATAGAGCATGTTTGCGACTCTGATTCATTGATCCTGGATTTCTTTGCGGGTTCGGGTGTAACCGCAGAAGCCGTAATAAGGTCAAATGTAGAATCTCAGAGCCGTCGAAAGTTTATCCTGGTTCAATTACCGGAGCCTTGTGAAGACAAGGCGCAAGCCAGCAAACGCGGATTTGAAACGATCACTGACATCACGCGCGCTCGCGTTCGCGCGGTCATTGACGAATTGGCCGGCCGTACCGACACGGCCAGCATTGACCTGGGGTATCGCGGGTTTCGTTTAGATCGTTCCAACTTTAAGGAATGGGGTGGCGTCGACGCCAGCTTGGACGATATCGATCAGCGGTTAGATTTACATGCCGATCACCTTGATCCACTAAGTACAGAAGAAGACATCCTGTTTGAATTGCTTCTAAAAGATGGCTTCCCGCCTTCAGCACAAGTCGAAGTGCTAACGCTTGCGAGCAAGAGGGTTTTCGCGGTCGCCAACCGGACCCTCCTGGTCTGCTTGGACAGGGCGCTCACCCAGAGCGTTCTTGATGCAATGGCGGATTTAGAACCTTCGCGCGTCACGTGTCTTGATGCCGGTTTCCAAGGAAATGATCAACTCAAGGCCAACGCGGTGCAAACGTTCCGAGCGCGCGCCCGCAGCCGCGAGACTGCCATCGAATTTCGTACCGTTTGAGGCTTGGGCGATGATGAAGCTCAAGTTTGACCCGTCGCTAGCTTACCAACTCGATGCCGTTAGCGCGGTTGCCGACGCGTTCAAAGGGCAGCCCGTTGGGCAAACGACGTTTGAAATCAGCGCGACGCTTCCAAGCGGCGTGGCGATTACAGAGTACGGCGTCGGCAATCGTCTCATTCTAAATGACGCGCAGTTCTTGGGCAACATCCGTGCAATCCAAGAGCGCAATGGAATAGAGCGCACTGAAATCCTTCAAGGGCGCGAGTTCTCTGTTGAGATGGAGACTGGAACGGGAAAGACATACGTTTACCTGCGATCAATCTTTGAACTAAATAAGCGCTACGGTTTCAAGAAATTTATCATCGTCGTACCGAGTATCGCGATCCGCGAGGGCGTCATAAAAAGTCTCGAGATCATGCGAGAGCATTTTCAAGCCTTATATGACAACACTCCGTTCGTTCCTTTTGTCTACGACTCGAAACGACTCGGTGACGTTCGGCAGTTCGCTGGCGGTAACGCTGTCCAGATAATGATTATCAATATCCAAGCCTTTCTCAAGGATGTTGGCGAAGCGGAAACTCCCATCGATAGTTTGGATGAAGAGGCGTTGAAGCGCCTCAATGTGATCTATCGCGATAGCGACAAAATGGGCGGTCGGCCGATCGAATTCATCCGCTCAACGTGCCCCATCGTAATCATCGACGAGCCACAAAGCGTAGATACCACCCCGAAATCGCGCCGGGCGATCATGCAACTTAATCCGGCGGCGACGCTTCGCTACTCTGCCACCCACCGTAACCCCTATAACCTGCTCTATAGGTTGGGACCGATCGAGGCCTATGACAGGCGCCTCGTCAAGCGAATCGAGGTGGCTTCAATCCGTGCGGATTCTGACTTTTCTGGCGCCTATGTAAAACTTCTCAAAACCGACAACAAGAACGGCATTAAGGCGCAGCTTGAGTTCCACCGAATTTCCAATGGCAATCCCAAGCCAGTCAAGGTGTGGGTCAAGCAAACAGACGACCTATTTCGCCTATCGAACGAACACTTCCCTTACCACCAGGGGTTTGTGGTCCAACACATCGATGCGACGCCGGGAAATGAAACCATCGAATTCAACCAGGGAGGATTTCTCGAGCTGGGGCAAGCCATTGGCGGTGTCGAGGCCGACGTGATGAAGGCGATGGTTCGCAAGACCGTCGAGCAGCATCTTAAGAAGGAACGAGCCCTCCGAAATCAGGGAATTAAAGTTCTTTCGCTCTTCTTCCTCGACAAAGTCGCGAGCTATAGGACCTATAATGGTGACGGGACAACTGCGCTCGGGCCGGTCGGTAAGTGGCTGGAAGAAGCCTTAACTGAGTTCCTTGCCAAGCCGATTTATCAGGGCCTAGTGAACTTCCCGATGGATCAGCTCCACAACGGCTATTTCTCGCAGGACAAAAAAGGGCAGGCCAAGGATACTCGTGGCAACACAACAGACGATGAAGACACCTACGCGCTCATTATGCGTGACAAGGAGCGTTTACTCGATCCGAAGGAGCCCCTGCGATTCATTTTCAGCCACACTGCTCTTCGTGAGGGCTGGGACAATCCCAATGTATTCCAGATTTGCACACTGCGCGAGGTCGGCACTGAGCTCGAGCGCCGGCAACAGATTGGTCGTGGACTTCGACTTCCAGTTAATGAAAATGGAGAGCGGGTTCACGACGAGCAGCTCAATCGGCTGACTGTTATCGCTAGCGAGTCTTACAAGGACTTCGCCGCGGCCCTGCAGAACGAGTATGAACGGGACTTCGACATCAAGTTTGGCCGTATCGAACGCCAGGCGTTCGCGATGCTGGTTCGGAAGACTGAAAGCAGTGACGAATTTGCCATTGGTCAAGATGCTTCAGTAAATATCTGGAGCGCCCTTTTGGCCATGGGCTATATCAACTCGGTCGGTGATATCCAGCCAAAGTTCGAACCCGATAATTTGCTCTTCCGACTTCAACTCCCGGAGGAGTTTGAAGATCTTCGCGCCCCTATTTTCGACGAAATGCGCCGCTACGTGTTCGCTGATCGGATCGGTAACGCCGACGCGAAGCGAGAAGTGAGATTTAATAAGCAGGTTCATTTGCGCGAGGATTTCCGCGAACTGTGGGGACGCATCAGCCAGAAGACCCGATATCGTGTCGCGTTTGAGACCGCAGACCTGATCGACCGCGCCGTCAACCGGCTGAAGGCAATGGAGCGTATCAGCCCGCTGACCATGACGGCGACACGCGTAGACGTGGACTTTACGCTAGCGGGCATCCAGGCGGATCGCCTTCTTGAGAATGACACCCAACTTCTGCAGGGACCGACAGTCCTCCCTGACATCATAGCTTACCTCCAAAAGGAAACAGAGCTAACACGGCACACGCTTGTCGAGATCCTGAAGGCGTCAAACCGTATTGTCGAATTTCGAGGCAATCCGCAGCAATTCATGGCAGTCGCCGCGCGGGAGATTGGCTACGCAATGCATGACCTAATGCTTGAAGGAATACAGTACGAAAAGATCGCCGGCGAGTTCTGGGAAATGAAGCGTATCGAGGACGATGCAGAAAAGGGCATCAGCCGCTATCTCAAGAACCTCTATGAGGTCAAAGACCGGTCCAAGGCGCTTTTCGATGCCATCGAATTCGAGTCGGAGGTCGAAAGGCAGTTCGCGCAAGATCTAGACTCTAACGAGAACGTAAAGCTGTTCGTAAAGCTTCCGAGTTGGTTCAAGATCGAAACGCCCATCGGCTCGTACAACCCTGATTGGGCCTTCGTCACTGAGCGCGACGAGCGGCTCTATTTCGTTCGCGAGACGAAAGGTACGCTCGACAGCCAGGACAGGCGGACCAAGGAGAATCAGAAAATCCTGTGCGGTCGCCGACACTTCGAAGTGCTAGGCACTAATTTCGACGTAGTGACGAACATTGCCCAAGTAAAATTCTAGGCGTGCAACATTCGTCTATAGGCCCTTTGATTTGATA
Organism: Alphaproteobacteria bacterium; assembly: GCA_028292825.1. GTDB lineage: Bacteria > Pseudomonadota > Alphaproteobacteria > Micropepsales > Micropepsaceae > Rhizomicrobium. Next base: position 15,190 of record JAQGLO010000144.1, read on the forward strand.
CCCGTATTGATAGAGTGTTCTGCGTTGAACCGTTTCCACTGATGTGAGGGCTTCTTTTGGCGCGGCGATCAAATTTGAAGGATCTTGCTCCGATACTGGATGCAGCTACGCGTTGGATCGCGGAGTGCGTTATTGAGGATGGCTCAGTCTTTTCACCTCAAACCGTTTGGACATCGCAGATTATTGGCGAAGCGCGGAGCGCCTTTGTTCTCAATCCAGATTTTGGGGAAAACGACTTTATTACGAAACTCCAAGGCCAAATCGCGGGTACCTCTGTAGCAGCGCAACAGCTTATGGCAGAGATGCTGTGGGCATTGCTGCTTTTTCCTTCTGGAAGCCGCCCCATTACGAAGCGTGCGCAGCTGACTAGAATTCTCAGTGGCGAGAATATCGCCCTCCCAATTAACTCCCAAAACCTTTCAGATGCCGCGCTTTCTGGCATTGGATCAGGGGGGCCGGCGTTCAACACTTATCGGCCAAGTGAACTTGAGTACCTGTTGGACTTGATACTCGACTTGAAGAGCCGATCAAAGGAAGCCCGGCGTGAGGTGTTCGATTCGTATGACAAATTTATTGAATGGATTGGGGCCGTGCCACGCAAGGGGGACCGGCAATACAGGCATATGCTTCGATATTTTGCCTTTCCTGATCTTGTCGAGCGTATTTCCACTAATACGGATCGTAGGCTTATCTTGGAAGGGTTTGGCCAAGATTCAATTAAAGCGACAAAGTCGTGGAGCGATGCTCAATTAGATCAAGCGCTTCTAAAACTGCGGCAGAAGCTGCAAGACCAATACCCAAACATCGTTCTGGACTTTTACGAGCCACCCCTTAGGCAATTTTGGGCCGCCGACCGGAAATCCGTCCTTATACCATCGGGTTCCGTGCCAATCGTTGTTCCTACAAGCGAGGATGATGTCGAAGAAGTGTCGCCCACTGGTGCTGCTGACGGTGAGCCCAGACAGTCCCATCAGATTCAAGCAGCAATAGCGGAAATCGGGGCATTGATGGGCCTGAAGGTTTGGTTGCCCCCCGGTGACAGGGCCAAAGTAGCGGGGCTCATGGACGATGCATGCCAAAAAGCTTTGTTAGACAAGCTGCCAATCAATACTGACTCAAATACGCTCGGTACCGTTTCACAAATTGACGTTCTTTGGCTCAACCGCACCTCGATCGTGCGGGCTTTCGAGGTTGAGCATACAACGGCGGTTTATTCGGGTCTCTTGAGGATGGCCGATTTACTGGCGCTTCAACCTAATATGAGCATCGCCTTACACATTGTTGCGCCGGAAGAACGGAAGGATAAGGTGTTCCGCGAAATGTTAAGGCCAGTGTTCACCTACTTGGAAGCCGGGCCTCTTTGTAAGACGTGCACCTTTATCTCGTATGATAGCATTCAAGAGATCCGAAAATTAAAGACGCTTGCGCACACTCAAGCATCGATCATTGAAGATTACGAAGAACGTGCTGAAAGTGGATTGCAGTGAGCAAGTCGCACCACATGAGCATCGTGTCCCTAGGGACGCCGATGCTCATATGATAGCGGGTTATGCGCATCAATTGTGTCTAATTAGCTTAGGCAACATACGCGAAATTGGATCCGGAACCGAGTCCGCGCGGCAAACATCGCAGCGTGCCCGCATGTCCCGGATACGACCCCCAACAACAACTTGGTAATCGGCGCGAAAATCTCCAGTTCCGTCTCCGCGATTTGTCATCATTGTTCGCAAGTTTCCGATCTTCCCTCGTAGTGTCCTGCGATCAAGGCCGGGGCATGCGACACCGTGATAGGTGGAAGCAAGTTCCCCCAACCATGGAATGATGGCGGGCATTCCGCGGATAATAGTGGCCCCAGGGAGCTCGGGACTAAGATCTGGATCGGAATCTGCCACTGGATCATTGAGGCCGTTCTCGTAATCGTAAAGCCGCGCCCTTACTCGCCATTCGCGTGCTCGACCGTCGGCCCGCCGTTCTTCGCCAAAAAGTTCGCCCATTACGGCATTCAGCAAAGTCTCGGGTGTGGTGTTGGCGAGCGCAGCCTGTGAAGTGATTTGTTCCCGGAAATGTTGTCCGAGTGCTGTGACGGCAGCTTCATATGCGTCATTGGGATTTGGCATTTGTCTTACTCCAATTTGTTTCCGCCAAAGAATTGGTCGGCGGTTGTGGTAGGAACCACTCATGTTCAGCTTCTTTCTCTCTTTAATATCTATATTTATATATTGATGTTGTTCACCTCCTTAGAATACGCGCGCGTGGAAAAGACCGACAATCGCGCACAGCATGTCAGCCCCGTCGGCACGGCCGCCGGTCTCGGGTCGAGTTCGAAGAGTTTACGTAGGACGCCTCCAGCACTATCCACTGCTGTACTCAGATGTGCTCTGCCGCTTGCGCGAGGAAAGAAATTCGTCAAGGTCAGTGCGATCATATCGTACTGACCTACCGGCCTTAATATAGCGTGGCCCTCCGCCGAACACCCGGAGCTTGGAAAGTGTCGACGAGGAAATGCCTGTATATGCGGCCGCCTCTGGCGTGCGCATTCGAGCTGGAATTGGGGGGTACATAGGACCTCGCTTCAATGTTCGCGAAGTCCACAAAACACATAGCAATAAAACGCGCCACGCGGATTAAATCACACCGCCGACCAAAATTTCGCACGCTTTCTTATTTGCTCTGCCAACTTTTTGGAATCGAGGTGGATTCCATCTTTCTCGGCGAGGCTCCGCGCGGTCTCTGCAATTAATGCTCTGCCTCGAGAGGGTCTGTTTTTCCCTCCGCCTTTGAACAACTCGAGCGCCCAATCACGGCGCCCTACTCGAAACGCCAATGCAATCAACTTGGCATACGCTCTGTCGGTGTAAGGCATTTCGGGCTCCTTGGTTGTACCGGGAAGCCTACCTTTTCGGACATTTACAGGCTGTTCGTCTTTGAGTTCGTCGAGCGCTGCGACCCAGCCTGCCGCAGCTTCGGGAATTTCGAAACACCAGCTTTTGTCGCTGCGAAATAGGTTTGCCAATCGGCGAATGTCGCGCTGACGGTTCCAGGGTGTTTTCCCCTTTAAACGCCGGCGGAGTTCTTGTCTTGCGCGATTGTTATAATCTGTGATGTCGCTCACGGAATGGTGGCCTTAGGCAAGATTTGCAAGACCGTCGCACTGGTGTGATCCGTTCCAAGGAGAGAGGACGCCATCGCTCCGGCTACGCTGTCAGCGGCGGCAAGCAATGCGCTGTCGGGCGCGGTAGCATAGCGCGCGGTGACGCCTTTTACCCGATGTCCCAGCATGCCTGCTATAACCAGCTCGCTATAGCCCATGGCTGTGGCTGCGCTCGCGAACCAGTGCCGAAGGCCATGGATGCTTACTCCATTAATGCCGGCGCGGCGGGCGATCCGTTCCCAGACTCGGGGTAAGCCAATGAAATGGCCAGTTTTTGACGCGCCGGGAAATACGAAATCTCGAGGTTTCCAGTCAGGAGGCCGAAAGCTGAGGAGTAATTCGATAGCCGCCCGGCCAAGCGGCCGAATTTGGGCGCCAGACTTGGTGTCCTTGAAGCGCAAGCAGCGGTTTTGGGTGTCGACTGTTTCCCACGTCAGTCCAAGAATTTCCATGCGGCGGCAGCCAGACAGTAGCAGGAGCCTAATAGCCCGCAGACCAATAGCGTTTTCAGCATCCTCTTCAGCTTGACGTATCGCTAAACCCAGCTTTGCGATGGTCTCAAATTCAAAACCTGGCCTGCGTTCTCCGTCCTTGGGGCGCGCGACGCCGCGGGCGGGATTTTTCGCAAGTACCCCATCTCTCACGGCGCGCTCTAGAATGGTGCCGAGCATCCCAAGTGTTCGAGATGCCGCCCCTGCTCCGCCCGTTGTTTGTCCCCCGCGTGCCCTTTTGGCCGCCTGAGGCACCTTTGTGGCGGTCTTTCCTGCCATCACGTCCCTAAGGAATTTCTCGAGATCCGCATGGGTGAGGCTGGCCACCGGCCGAGTGCCAAGGAGAGGCTTTACGTGACGTTCGATCCGGCTCTTATCCATTGTCAGGGTGCTAGGCTTGATACGGCCCTGGCCGGCTTCTAGGTAGTCGTCGCAGAGCTGGGCCACCGTCTGAGCGTTCCTGGCCTCTCCACGGTCACTAGCTGGGTCTATGCCCTCGCTAATCGCCACGAACAGCTTGATTGCCTTCTTGCGTGCCTGGTCTGGCGTAAGCTTGGAGGCTGGACCAAGCGTATAGCGGCGGCTGCGATTATGGGTGTTCCTATACTGAATCAGCCACGACTTAGCCCCAGAGGGCTTCACGCGAAGGCCAAAGCCCGCCAAGTCCTCGTCAAACACGACCTTATCGGCCGGATCCGGCTTTATGGCGTCAGTATAGCGTTTTGTTAGTTTGACCATGGAGCACCTCGGGTAAGCACCAGGTAAGCACGAAGCAGGCATTCAACGGCGTCCGGCGGAATGATAAGGCAAGGAAGCGATAGGTTAACTATATGAAATACATTGATAAATGAATGTCGCGGAATTCCCAGGAAAGAGCAAGTTAAAGCTGCTCCTATCCTTGCCAAGGTTAGGGTCGACGGTTCGAATCCGTTCGCCCGCTCCAATTTTCTCAATAATTTCAAAGGCTAAGCAGCGCGGTTTTTCCGCTTGCGGACGCTTGTGGGATTTCCAGGATAGCAGCGTGCGGGTGCAGCGTTCTCTAATCTTGCGGAACAGTCATTGCCCGGCCGTCACTTCGGCCGCCTGTCTGCCATCCACCGATAAAGCGCGCCGGAATTACGCGCGGGGCCACCAAAATCCGAAAGCTGCGCACCGAAATTGGCGCCGGCCAGCCATGCATCGGTACCCAGGGCGGCTATGGCCGTGATGCGGCGTTCGGGGGATGTGACCTGGGCGGTCTTTCCAGTCGCGATCTCGATGCGCAGGAGGTGCGTACGGTTCGCAATCCACACATGACTGCCGGTTGCCGCGATGGCTTCTGCATGACCGTCAAAGTCTAGCCTTCGCATAACCACACCATCGCTGTTGTACAGCGCGATGTGATGACCTTCGCTCAGGCATAGCAGCCCACCCGCGTTTGTCATCGAAGTCGCGCGTCCAGTGGGTTTGAACAGTGCTTTGCCTGACAACGCGTCATGCACGCCGCCATGGTGGGTGAGGGCGTAACCCTGTCGGTCCGGCGCAAATGAAAGCGCGGTTACGTCTTCGGGAAATTCCGTCCATCGCGCGGCCTGGCCATGCGAAAGGATTTGGACATTTCCTCCGCTGGCAATCATGACCTGTCCATCTGGGCCAAGTGCTGCTGCCTGAAACGGGCCATTCAGTTCCACGGTCTCCAGCAGAGTGCCGCTGGTGGTGAATATGCGCAGCGCCTGGGCACCGGCATCGACAACCCGGATGGTCTCGTTGTCGATTGCCATGGCCAGCGGATGGAACAGCCCGCCGCTGCGCAGGCACGCGATCTCCCCGGCCTCCTGTCCGTCTTCCGGTGCGACCGGCATGCGTTCGCGCGCCGCCGCGGCAATCGCGCCAAGCGCGGCCACAATGTCCACGACACGTGCCTGCGTCATCCGGTGGATGGGGCCTGACAGGCTGATGGCCGCGGTCACCGCACCATTGCGGTCGAATATCGGCACCGCGACGCAGCGCGTGCCCGTGACGATCTCTTCTTCGTCCAGTGCGTGCCCCCTGGCCCGTATCACCTGCAAATCGCCCAGCAGCTGCTCGCGGCCGGCGATGGTGTTGGGTGTGAAGCGCTCGAAATCGATCCGCGCGATGTGGCGTTGCGCCTGCCGTTCCGACATGCCGCTCAGCAGCGCCTTGCCGATGGCGGAGGCGTGATAGGGCCTCTTGGCGCCGGCGGGCCCGCCCGGCACGCCTTCCAGGCCCAGGTGGTAGCGGCCGACGATGCGGGCGGCCCCCGGCTCGGCCACCGCCAGCGAAACGGTTTCGCCGCTGCGGGTGGAGAGGCTGATCATCTGGTCCTCGATCTGGGTGACCAGGTGATGGCTGCGGCGCAGGGTTGCCGCCAGCTGGGTGAAGCGCATGCCCAGCTCATAGGACTGGTCGCGCCGGTCGATGGCCAGGAATCCCCGGCGCACCAGGGCGGCCAGGATGCGGTTCACCGTCGGCTTTGGATATCCGCTGATCTGGGCGATGGCGCCGGCGGTCAGGCGCTGGCCTGATGATTCAACCAGGTCGATCATGTCGAGCGCCTTATCCAGCAACTGGGTGCCGGTGGCGGCCTTGGGCTCATCCGTCATGCTGGCTTTATATCAGAAACCCGGCGTCAGTCGCCTGGAGGCGTGATGGCATAGCCGCGTCCCGCATAGTCGAAGTCGGCCAGCTCGTTGATTCGGACCGACCGGTCGGCCGGCGACGCATAATAGGCGCGAATCTCCGCAATCAGGCCGTCCCGGAACACATACCATTCGTCGCCGCGCAGCGCGGTGTCCTGGCCCGTCTTCCAGTGCGTCCATTCGATCACGGCTTCGTCGCTGTCGGCCGAACACAGGATTTTCTCGATGGTCCAGCGCGACCCCAGTGTCTGCACGCACCACACCCATTTGCGGGCGATGGTGTCGGCGCCGCGCCAGGGTACATCCGGCAGGCCGGGCGGGAAATAATGCACCGCGTCGGGCGTGAAGCAGGACACGAGCGCCTGGTGGTCGCCCGCATTGCAGGCGGCGAAGTAGCGCCGGATCAAGGCGGCGCGCTGCTCCGGTGACAGATCAGACATTCAGCCCGCGCAGCCGCAACGCGTCTTCGGGCTTGGCGCCGGCCCTGGTCCAGGCCTCGAAATCGGCGCGCGTCTGGGCATTGGGCGGGTAGGTGCCATAGAGCCGGTCGCCCGCCAGGATGCGCAGGTTCAGGTAATTCTCGATCCGGTCCTGTTCGGCGGCGTCGCGCGCAACCTCCTCGGCCATGTAGCGGGGGATCACTGTGACGCCATTGCCGTCGCCCACCAGGATGTCGCCCGGATAGACCGCAACATCGGCGCAGGACACCGGCACCTGCAGGTCCGCGACACGGTGATAGGAAAGACGCGAGGTGCCGGTGGTCTGGCGGGCATAGGCGGGAAAAGGCATCTGCGCGATATCCACGCCGTCGCGCAGGGCGCCGTCGGTGACGATGGCGGCGCAACCTTTCACCATCATATGGGCCGCCAGGATGGCGCCGCAGGTGCCGGCGCGGACCTCGTTGCGGGCGTCGATCACCAGCACCTGGCCGGGCTTGATCTGGTCCACGCCTTCCCATTGCAGGTTCTCGGGATTGGGGTGCGGGGTCAGCGTGCCATAGGTGTCGATATCCTCGCGCGCCGGGATCAGGCGCATGGTGAAGGCCTCGCCGGCGAAGCGCGCCGCGGACGGGTTCATCGGCTGCAATCCCACCAGGAAGCATTGGCGCAGTCCGCGCTTGAACAATTGGGTCGTCAAAGAGCCGCTGGAGACGTCTTTAAGGGTTTCGAGCACGCTGCTGGGCAGCGGTTCGGAGTGCGCGGTTTGCAAGATGGGCCCCTTCGAAGTCTATTTCTTTGAAATCACATTATGAGCCATATTGACAGTCGGCAAACAGAAAATCATATTGTGATAAAATATAATAGGGGGTGTTGAGATGCTGGATCGCCGCCGTTTTCTGGAAGGCTCGAGCGCGGGGCTGGGCGTTGGTGCGCTGTCCGCGCCCAACACAGCCCTGGCAGCGACCAGGCCGCACGGCGCACGCAAGCCGGCGCTGATGAAGCTCGGCACCCAGGAGCCGACCAGCGAAGAAAACTTCCAGCGCTTCCAGCGCTATGGCGTGAAGAATGTCTGTGGCTGGTACAAGATCGCCGATCCCGCCCGCCATTATCCCACCGTCGATGAGTTGAAGGCGGTCACGGCGCTGGGCGAGAAATACGGCATCAGCATCGACATGACCGATTGCGATATCGGACGCGGTGACAAGTCCGCTCTGATGCTGGGCAAAAGCCCGGAGCGCGACCGCGAAATCGAGGATTTCCAGAAGACGATCCGCAACTGCGCCGCCGCCGGCATTCCTGCGATCAAATATTATCTGTCCATCCTGCCCATCCTGCGGCTTGCCGAAGTGCCCGGGCGCGGCGACACCATGTACAATCGCTGGAATTATGCGGACGCCGTCGCCGGCAATGGCGATGCGCTGGTCCTGGGGCCCAAGGATGCCGGCGCCGGCACCCCCAGCCTGACGCGCGCCGGTCATGTGGATGCCGACACGTTCTGGGAGCGCATCACCTATGTGCTGGACCGCATCGTGCCGGTCGCCAATGAATACAAGATACGCCTGGCGCAGCATCCGCACGATCCCGGCCTGCCGCCGCAGGGCTTTCGGGGTGTGCCCAATGTGCTGGGGACGGTCGAAGGCCTGAAGCGCTTCGTCTCCATCCAGGAAAGCCCCTATCACGGGCTGAATTTCTGCCAGGGCACCGTCTGCGAAATGCTGGACGATCCCAGGACGCAGGTCTTTGACGTGATCCGCTGGTTCGGCACGCGCAAGAAAATCTTCAACGTCCATTTCCGCAACATCAAGGGGCATCGCGGCGATTTCGTCGCCGAGGGTTTTCCCGATGACGGCGACATCGATCTGGGCGCCACGGTCGAGACCTATCGTGAGGTGGGCTATGACGGGATGCTGATGCCCGATCATATCCCGCGCATGGTGCCGATGGGGCGCAGCGTTGCCCAACTCCACGCCGCAGAGGATGAATCGTTCGTTTTTGCCTATGGCTATATCCGCGGATTGATCCAGATGGCGGGCCGCGGCGCTTGAAGGGCATGGCGCAATGTTCGACCTGAAACAGGTGCGGTGTTTCGTGGCGGTGGCCGGGGAAATGAATTTCGCCCGCGCCGCCAAGGAAATGAACATGACGCAGTCGCCGCTGCGCCGGCAGATCCGCCTGCTCGAAGAGGATCTCGGCGTGCATCTGCTCGACCGTGGCGCCGGGCATGTGCGGCTGACACGGCCAGGGCGCACTTTCCTCAGCGATGCGCGCCAGATCCTGCAGGCTACCACCGCCGGAACCGCGATTACGCGGCAGGTGGCCTCCGGCGAGCGCGGCACCATCACATTGGGCTTCACCACCACGGCCGGCTATGTGCTGATGCCGCAGATGGTGGCGTCCTGCCGCGCACATTTGCCCGATGTCACGCTGCTGTTGCGCGAGATGTCGTCGGCGCAGCAGATCGAAGAGGTGATCGCGGGCCGGATGGATTTCGGCCTGGTATGGACGGGATCGGCGCCGGTCCTGTCCGGCATGCCCATGGCGTCCGAACCGCTTGTCGCGGCCCTGCCGGCGAATGACCCGCGCCTGCGCAAGGCCTCGCTTTCGCCGTCCGACTTCGACGGCCGCGCTTTCATCATGTACGACAGCGATGACGCGGCGCATCTGAACCGCATGGTGTCGGAGGTGCTGGAAGGCTTTTCCCCGCACATGGTCCATCATGCCGCCAATGCCCATGCCATCCTCAGCATGGTGGGCAGCGGCCTGGGGGCCGCCATGGTGCCGCTGTCGGCCGCCGGCCTGCATCTGAGCGGCGTCAGCTTCCGGCCGCTGAATTGCGACCGGTGCACCGATGTCGCGACCTCCGGCATATGGCGGGACGACAATTCCAATCCGGCGCTGGCGCGCTTCGTGGACATCATCGCAAAGCTGGAGCCTTCAGCCGCGCCGTCCGTAAAGCAGCGTCAGGTTGATCCGGCGATTGCCATAGCCCGGCGCAAAATGGATGTCGTCGGTCTCGTGGAATAGGTCGGAATCGAAGATCACGGCACGATTGGCGCGATAGGGCACGGTCAGGGATCTGGCGCCCTGGCTTTGCAGGAAGCGGCGGCCGGCCTCGGCATCGACATTGTATTTGGCGAAGTCCCAGTCCAGCGGGGCGGGCTGGTCCCAGATGACCAAGCCACCATGCGCGGGATCCAGATTGGCGGCGTCCGGCGTGATCCAGAAATTGACATTCACGGCGGCGAAATCGGCATGCAGGGGTATGCCGGTAATGCGCTCCCCATATTTGAAGGCCCATAGCTGCAGCAGCGGATGGCCCGCGAAAATGCCGGGATAGCGGGCCGGCAGCTCGGCCGCGATCTGCGCCAGCAGGGGGCAGGCAATGCCATGCTCGGGAAAGGCGCCCAGATAGCCGCCGTCATACACTTCGCGCCAGATCGTGGAGTCGGCGCAGAAATGGCGCAACGCGGTCAGAGCATCCGGCGTCAGGAAATCGTCGATCACCACAACCGGATGATCGCCGCGCCATTGCGCCGCGATGCCGGGATGATGGTGGATCGCCGGTCCCGGCATGGCGCCGCCGCCGGCCAGGTGCAGCGGGCCCAGCGGATCGGGCGCGCCATGTCGGCGCTGTTCTTCATCGTGCCTGCGCTTGTGTTTCGCCACGGATTCACTCTGTGCGCCGCACACCTGCACGGCATGGCGGGTCAGCAACGCAAAGCCTTCCGCAATCTCTCCCAGCTCCATCAGGACATAGCCCAGATTGTAGCCCGGCTCGGCAAAGTCGGGCGCCGCTGCGATGGCGGCGCGATAGGATGCGGCAGCCTCCTGCAGGCGCCCGTCATCGCGCAGCAGGTTGGCCAGATGGTTGTGCGCCTGCGCCAGGCGCGGATCGCAGGCGATGGCGGCGCGATAAGCATCGGCGGCCGCCGCGAGCCTGCCCAGGGCGCGCAGCGCATTGCCGCGATTGCTGTGGGCGGCGGCGAGGCCGGGATCGGCTTTCAGCGCCTGGTCATAGGCGCTGAGCGCATCTTCATGCTGGTCGCTGTTGAAAAGCAGGACGCCCAGATTCAGGTGCGCGGCGGCAAAGGCGGGGAAAGCCGCGATGGCGCTGCGATAGCAGGCCTGCGCCTGCCCGCTGTCGCCGGCGGCTTCCTGCGCCATGGCAAGATTGTACCACGCGTCGGCATAGCCGGGCGCAAGCATGACGGCCTGGCGATAGGCAGGCCGGGGGTCCTGGCCCGCGGCGGCGAGGGCGTTGCCCAGATTATAATGTGCCACCGCGAAATCCGGGCGCTGCGCGATGGCCTGATGCAGGTGCGTGATGGCTTGCGCAACAGCGCCGCTTTCCTGCAGGGCGGTGGCGAGATTGATTTCTGCCTCGGCAAAATCCGGCTGGATCGCCAGGGCGCGCCGATACAGTGCGATCGCCTGGTCCAGCTGATGGGCCTGGTGATGGTGGCTCGCCTGGGCGTGAAGATCGGTTGCTTCCAGCCGTCGCCGCAATGTGAGCGTTACCGCCTGTGTTGCGGGGCCGGCCAGTCCCCGCTGCGAAGCAGCGTCCATCAAGGCGAGCGCGGTCCCGACCTGGCCGTGCGCCATCAAGGCTTTGGCGTAATCGACCCAGGCGCCTTCACGGTCCGGGTTGCGTTCAAGAGCCGCCTTCCGGGATGCCAGTCCGTCGTGCGATCCACCGGCAGCTTTCTGTATCGTGCGCTGCGGCGCAGCAATGCCGGGCATCTTCGTCTTCATATGCCAAGCATGCGCTGTCCCACTCGTCGCGTGCAAGCGACCTGCTCAAATCCTGCATCGATCAATAGGACCTTTGGTTTAGACGGCGCCGCCAAACCGCTCTATCGTTCGACAAAGCGCCGGATAATGGAGCGCCATAAAACAAGAATTCCGAGGGAAGCCATGGATCGTCGCAAGTTCGTATCGATTTCCGGATTGGGAGCCGCCGCCGCGGCCGCAGGCTCGGTCTCTCCCGGGTCTGTCGCCGTCGCGGCTTCGGCGAAATCACCGTCCGCCTGCGCCAGCGCCAAGCTGCCGCCGCTGAAGGCGCGGATGGGCCACCAGTTCGGGACCCTGACCGACAAAAGCGCCGGCTGGATCGGGCGTTTTGGCGTCGATGCCATCTGCACCAATCCGAAGACCCTGGATCCGAACCGGCTTTATCCCACTGTCGACGAAATGAAGGCGATGCTGGACATTGCCGGCAAGTACAAGATCAAGGTCGAGATCGTCGACAGCGTGCTTCTGACCTCATCGCTGGTCGACCGTGAAAAGCATCCGGCCATCATGCTGGCCCAGTCGCCGGAACGCGACCGCGACATCGAGGCGTTTCAGAATCACATTCGCACCTGCGCCGCCACCGGCATCCGTACCCTCAAATACAACATGTCCCTTCTGGGCGTGGTGCGGTCCGAGGAAGTGCCGGGCCGTGGCGACACGGTCTACAACAAGTGGAATTACCAGGAGGCGGCCGCCAAGAATCCCCCTCTGACGCGCGCTGGCGTGGTCAATGCTGATGCCTTCTGGGAACGCATTGACTATTTTCTCACCCATGTCGTGCCGGTGGCCAACGAGTACAAGGTGCGCATCGCCTGCCACCCGCAGGATCCCGGCATGCCGCCGCAGGGTTATCGCGGCATCGATCGGGTGCTCGGCACCATCGACGGGCTGAAGAAGTTCGTCACCATGCATGAAAGCCCCTATCACGGGCTGAACTTCTGCCAGGGCACCGTCAGCGAAGACCTGCGCAACCCGAATGCCGAGATCGGCGACGTCATCCGCTGGTTCGGCAGCCGCAAGAAGATCTTCAATGTCCATTTCCGCAACATTCGCGGCCACCGCGATGATTTCGTGGCCGAGATGTTCCCGGACGAGGGCGATGTCGATTTCGTCAAGGCGCTGAAGGTCTATCGCGAAGTGGGCTATGAGGATCTGCTGATGCCCGATCATTCGCCGCGCGTTCCCGGCGAAGACAATGAACAGTCGCAGCGGGAAAATTTCCCCTTCGAGTTCGGCTATATCCGCGGCCTTATCGACGCCGAAAAACACATCGTTTAATTCGCGAAACGCCACGCATGGAGAACGGAGAAGTCTTCTTCTCCGATCCCTTGCGTGTGCGCTCTCGCCCGCGCGCATTCATCAGATTATCGCATCAATCGATAGAGCATTCGGTTTTGACTTATCGGACTCGTTATCTCACGGTCGTTGAAAAGGCGCGGAGCGGCAAACCGCCCGCCGACACGCAGATGTCGCATGAACAGGGGACGGCATGACGGAATTCGATCGCCGCAAACTCGTCGGCATGTCCGGCCTGGTGGCCGGCGCCGCCGCGATGGGCGCAATGCCGGTCGAGGCCGCGCAGGCAAAGGCATCGGCTGGAACGCGCAAGCCCATGCTGGTGAAGCTGGGATGCCAGAGCGGACCGGCCACCGACGAACATTTTGCTTTCCTGGCGCGCTATGGAATCAAGAATATCGTCGCCAGCGCGGTTCAGTCCGATCGCAAGCGGCCTTACCCCACCGTCGAAGAACTGAAGGCGCTGCGCACCAATGCCGCGACGCACGGACTGAGCGTCGACATGACCAATTGCAGCTTCATGACGGCGGCGCCCATTTCGCAAATCATGCTGGGCCTGCCAGGGCGTGACGTGGAGATCGAGAATTTCAAGGTGCTGCTGAAGAACTGCGCCGAGGCGGGCATTCCCGCGCTGAAATACAATCTTCCCATCATGCCGATCCTGCGCAGTTCGGTGGTGGCGGGGCGCGGCGACAGCTACAATCACCGCTGGCGCCTCAGCGAGATGCAGGGCAGCCCGATGATGACGGCTTGGGACGAGGAAGGTTCGGATTCCGAGTTTCCGGGCTTCCCCAACCATCTGGACGGCGCCCAGCCGGCGGCGTCCATCATTCACGGCGCGTCGGACCGCTCGGTCTACCGGGTCTCGGACTGGGAACGCATTGTCGGCAAGCCGACCGCCGAAGAACTGTGGGCGCGCATCGACTATTTCCTGGAGCGCGTGGTGCCGGTGGCCACGCAATACAAGGTCCGCATGGCGCTGCATCCCGAAGATTGCGGCGTGCCGCCGGAAGGCTATCACGGCGTGCCGCAGGTTCTGGGCACCATCGAAGGCCTCAAGCGCTTCGTCACCACCCAGGACAGCCCCTATCACGGCCTGGCATTCTGCCAGGGCACGATCTCCGAAGACCTGACTGATCCCAGGACACAGGTCTATGAGGTGATCCGCTGGTTTGGCAGCCGCAAGAAAATCTTCCTGGTGCATTTCCGCAATGTGCGCGGTCATCGCGACGATGTCCTGGTCGAGATTTTCCCGGACGAGGGCGATGTCGACATGGTCAAGGCGCTGCGCGCCTATCGCGACGTCGGTTATGACGGAATGCTGGTGGCCGACCACATTCCCATGGGGCCGCCCAGTTCGGGGCCCGCCAACTGGTCTTTCTGTTACGGGTACATCCGCGGGCTGCTGCAGTCCGCGGCGGAAGTCTGACAACAAGAATATCGTTCAAGGGGAAACATCATGACTCGCAATCTTCTGGTCACGACATCGGTGCTGGCGCTGGGACTGAGCTGGGGCACGGCGGCCTTCGCGCAACAGGACCAGGCCGTTGAATCGGTGACCGTGACGGGCTCGCGCATCGTGCGCGAAGGCTATCAGGCGCCCACCCCGATGCAGGCGATGCCCGCCGCGTCGCTGGAACAGGCCAATCCGTCCAACCTGGGCGACTCGCTGCGCCAGATTCCGGTGCTGTCGGCCTCGGTCGGCGCGCGCGGCTCGACGGGCTCGGGCGGTTCGGGCGGCACCTTCCTGAACCTGCGCAACCTGGGCCAGGGCAACACGCTGGTGCTGCTGGACGGCAACCGCTTCGTGCCCACCACCCCGAACTCGACCATCGACATCAACATGCTGCCGCAGAACCTGGTGTCGCGCGTCGACATCGTGACCGGCGGCGCCTCGGCAGCCTATGGCTCCGATGCGGTGACCGGCGTGGTCAACTTCGTGCTGGACCGTGAATATGTCGGCTTCAAGGGCAACCTGCGCGGCGGCGTGGACAATATGGGCACCGCCCAGGAAGCCGGCCTCGACCTGGCCTTCGGCACCAGCTTCGGCAATGGCCGCGGCCATTTCCTCTCCAGCCTGGAGCTGTACAAAAGCCAAGGCGTCTATTCGCTGCTGGGCACCAAGCTGGGCCAGCGCAGCTGCCAGAACATCACCCTGCCGGCCGGCAGCGCGACGACCCAGGGCTTTTATTGCGACGTGCGCTCCTCCCAGGCCAACTTTACCGGCCTGATCGGGGCGGGCCCATTGAAAGGCACCACCTTCGACGTCAACGGCGCGCCGATCCCGTTCAACTACGGCACGCTCGTCACCTCAACCACCATGGTGGGCGGCGACGGCATCAAGCTGTCCTTCCTGCCGGGCGAAATTCCCGCCAAGCGCGGCGTCTTCTACAACCGCGCCAGCTGGGACTTTTCGGACAGCCTCAGCGCCTATGCCGAAGTCAGCTATGGCATCGCCAATTACGACTACCAGATCGGGTCCTATGACCAGAATCTGGGCACCACCGCGCTGACCATCCAGAAGGACAATGCCTATCTGCCGCAGTCGCTGAAGGATCGCATGACGGCGGCCGGCGTCACCAACTTCGCGCTGAACAAGTACTTCGCCAACCTGCCGCGTTCCTGGATCCAGAACCACAACAACACCCTGCGTCTGGTCGCCGGCTTTGAAGGCAAGATGTTCAAGGACTGGACCTACGACGCGCATTTCGAGCATGGCCAGACCAACTCCAGCGTCTATGCACTGCAGGACGAGGATCTGGGCCATATGGCCCTGGCGTCGGATGCCATCGTCAATCCCGCGACCGGGCAGATCGTCTGCCGCTCGACCATCGCCAATCCGACCAATGGCTGCGTGCCCTATAACGTCTTCGGCAGCAACGGCATCTCGCCGCCGGCCACCGGAGAAGGCTTCAACGGCGCCACCGACGGCCAGCTCAAATACCTGACCGGCACGGACTGGAAGAAGACAAAGATCCTCCAGGACAATGCCGCCGTTAACATTCACGGCAATCCGTTCGACAACTGGGCTGGTCCAGTCTCCGTCGCCACTGGCATGGAATATCGCAAGGAGTCGATGAACCAGATTTCCGACCCCTATGGCTTCACGGTCAGCACCATCACCAATGCGCCGGGCCAGTATCGCGTGGGCAATTATGGTCCGCAGGTCGGCTCCTATGATGTGGTCGAGGGCTATGTCGAAACCGTGGTGCCGTTGCTGCGCAATCTGCCCTTCGCCCAGAGCGTCGACTTCAATGGCGCCGTGCGCGAAACCGGCTACAGCACGTCCGGCAACACCTTTACCTACAAGGGCGGCGTGACTTGGGACGTCAATGACGATGTCCGCTTCCGCGCCACCCGGTCGCGCGACGTGCGTGCCCCGAACCTGACCGAACTGTTTGCCGGTGTCAGCTTCGGCCATGGCCCGATCGTCGACTATCTGACACCCGGCAATCCGGTGAATGCCCAGGCCTTCAACTTCACCCAGGGCAATGCGGCCCTGAAGGCGGAAGTGGGCAATACCACGACGGCGGGCATCGTGCTGCAACCGTCCTGGCTCGCGGGCTTCCAGACTTCGGTCGACTGGTTCAACATCGACATCAGCAACAACATCTCGTCGATCAGCAGCCAGCAGATCGTGCTGAACTGTTCGCAGGGATCCACCGCACAGTGCGCCTACATCACGCGCGACGCGGCCGGCAACCTGACGGGCGTCTATGCGGTGCCGCAGAACCTGCTCAACCAGTCCTATGCCGGCGTCGACCTGGAAAGCAGCTACAACTTCGATCTGCAGGACGTCACCGAGCTGGATGGCAACATCACGCTGCACGGCATCCTGAACTACGTCTACAAGTACATTCAGGCGACCCAGGGTGTGCCGACGGCCAACGCGGCCGGCACCCAGGGCAACCCGATGTGGCGTGGTACCTTCCAGGTGTCGTACAATAATGGGCCGTTTACCTGGTTCACCCAGGCCCGCTGGTCCGGCCAAGGCGTCTTCTCCAAGCAGATTCCGGTCACGACCCTGCCGCGGATCCATATCGGTGCACAGACTCTGATCGACATGAATGTGGAATATTCCGTCCCGGTCGGCCATGGCGCGGTCGTACCGTTCCTCAACGTCACGGACATCTTCAACGACACCCCGCCGCCCGACCCGAATCCGAACACGGCGGCTTATGGCTCCAATCAGTATGACCCGCTGGGACGCACGTTCCATGCCGGCATTCGCTTCAAGTTCTGATCAGGAGAGACCGCATGGAAAAATTGATAGGAAAGCGGGCATTTCTTGCGGCGGGACTGGGCCTCGGCGCCAGCGCCGCGATGGCGCAGATCGAGCAGCCGCTGCCGGGCCGCAAGCCGGGCACCGATATGCTCAATCGCAGCCTGGCAAGCCCGCCGCCGAAGAAGAAGATTCCCAACCGGATGGCCAAGACCACCAAGATGTGGCTAACGCCATCGGGCTATCCCAACTGCATCGCCACCGATCCGGATGGCAAGGGATTCTGGGTGGCCGAGCAGCGTCATGACGGGCGCCCGGAAGCGGTCTGGCTGCTGGACTTCAATGGCAAGGTACTCAAGACCCTTCATCAGGGAACGCGCGATTGCACCGGCATGACGGTCGGCGGCGGCTATATCTGGAGCGCCTGCGAAGGCGCGGCCCAGATCAACCATCCCAATCCGCCGATCGATGGCGTGTTCCAGGTGGACATCAATACCGGCAAGGAGGTCAGCCGCCGGCAGATTCCGTTCGGCCCGCCCGAGGATGGCGGATCCAGCCATGGTATGGCGTTCGATCATACCACGGGCAAGCTGTGGATCGCCGCCGACCGCATGGGCTGTCTCATGCGCATCGATCCGAAAAGCTGGCAGGTGGAATACATGTTCCGGGAAACGCGCATTCCCGAATTCACCACTCGCCTCCATGGCATCGAGTATGACGATGGTTTCCTGTGGCAGGTGGGCGGCATCCAGAAGGAAGGCAGCCTTGGTTATGAAGGCTACACACCGGGGCTGGTCAAATACGACACCCGGAGCGGTGAGGTGGTGGAAACCGTAACCTTCCTGCCGGGCCAGGGGGATATCCACGACGTCGCCGTCCACAAGGGGCAACTTTACGGCGTCGATGCCGGCGAGCATCCCAGCTGGTCCATCGACAAGCCGGAATGGCAGCACGCGGGATATCCGCCCATGAACAGCCCTTCCGGCGGGACCGTTTTCAAGATTGATCTGGTCTGAAGGAAGCGGGCCGGCGCGACCGCAGTTGCGCCGGCATCTCGCGCTTGCGAGAGGCTTGGTGTTTGGACAGCCTGCGCCGCAGAAGCTATGATTTCCCAAGCTTGAATGCGGGGAAGCGTCGCGTATGTTTCAGTTGGCGCAGTTGAGCTGCTTTATCGCAGCTGCGGAAGAAGGGCATTTTGGCCGCGCTGCGGAGCGCCTCAACATGGCGCAGCCGACTCTGAGCCGCCAGATCCAGACGCTGGAACAGGCTTTGAAGGTATCGCTGTTCGAGCGTGCCAATCGTGCCGTCAAGCTCACCGCCTCGGGCCGGATATTCCTGCCGGAAGCAAAACGCATTCTGGGTCTGGCGGAGAGTGCGGCCAACCTGGCGCGGCGCGCCTGGCGGGGGGAATACGGCACCATCCGGCTGGGATTCACCGCGACGGCGGCCTATTCGTTGTTGCCGCCAATCCTTGGTCGTGCCGCCATCGACCTGCCCGAACTGCGCATCAGCCTGAAGGAGGGCACCACCACGGCGCAGAAAGCGGCTCTCCTGGCGGACGAGCTGGATGTGGCGATCCTTCGGCCCTCGGCCGGACGCGGTCTTTTTTCCGAACGCCTGGTGCATCAGGAACGCTATGTCGCCGCGGTGCATGTCGACGACCCCCGGGCCCGCAAGGACACCCTCACGCCGCAGGATTTCCACCAGCAGCCTTTCATCATGTATTCCGCCGATGGCGCCGGATACAGTCACGGCCTGCTGACTGCCTTGTTCAACCGCGAGCATGTCGTTCCGATATTCTCGCACTATCTCGACCAGAACGCCTCCATCCTGGCTTTCGTGGCGGCGGGCATGGGCGCGGCGCTGCTGCCCCATTCCATGACACTTTTGTCGTGCGAGAATGTCGTGTTCAAGGACGTCACGGTGGTGCCGCAGGAGCCGCTGGAGCTTTACATGGTGTGGCGACCGACCAACGCCAATCCGGCGATGCCGGCTTTCCTGGCCTTGTGCGAAAGCCTGTTTCAGACGCCGCTCGCCGCCTGATCTTCGCCGCAAGCTTCCACTCAAAAAACGCATCGGTCGATAGGATATTATGATTAGACCGATTGCCGCGCGCGCGATACAGATCACGCATCACGCTCTGGGAAAATGAGCGGCGGGGAGGATGCAATGCCAGGATCGATTGTGACGCGCGGCATCTTCCCATCTGCGTTTTTCGGAGGCGGCCATGGCCGCTGATCCCGCGACACGCAACTCAGCGTTGCTTGAACAGGCTGCCGTCGGCGACGTCGATGCACCCGGCGTCGTTTCGTCCGAGAGCCTTGCCAAGTTGCGCCACGTCAGCACGGCGACGCTCGCCACCGCCTTGTTCAAGCGCGGCCTGCGTCACCAGATGATCCAGGGAGTTGTGCCGCTCGGCGCCCTGAAGCAGAACATGGTGGGACCTGCCTTCACGCTGCGTTATATCCCCGCGCGCGAAGACCTCAACACGATTGCGGTGTTCCAGGATCCCGAACATCCCCAACGCAAGGCCATCGAACAATGCCCGCCCGGCGCGGTGCTGGTGATCGACAGCCGGGGTGATGCCCGGGCGGCATCGGCGGGCGCCATCCTGGCCAGCCGGCTGATGGTGCGCGGTTGCGCCGGCATCGTTACCGATGGCGGCTTTCGCGACAGCGCGGAGATCGCGGCGCTGGACATGGCGGCCTTTCATTCCCGCCCCTCGGCGCCCACCAACCTGACCCTGCATCATGCGGTCGATATGAATATCGCGATCGGGTGCGGCGAGGCGCCGGTGTTTCCGGGGGACATTCTCGTCGGCGACAGCGATGGCGTGATCGTCGTCCCGGCGGAAATAGCCGACGAGATCGCCGAAGAAGCAACGCGCATGACCGTCTATGAGGATTTCGTGACCGAGCTGGTCGTCCAGGGTGAATCGATCCTGGGGCTGTATCCCCTGACGGACTCCAAATACGAGCAACGCTTCGAAGCCTGGCGCCGGGAGCGCAACCGATAGGCGGCAGCGTCGCGTAACAGAAAAAAGCCGGCAGGTGGTTGTCGCCGAAGCCGTGCAGAGCAATACAGGGAGGTTGGCATGCTGAACAATGATCAAGGCGCGTCGCGTCGCGTTTTTCTTCGCAACAGTGCGCTGGGGCTGGCTGGCGGCGCCGCCGCCTTTGGCGGTGTGCAACAGGCACAGGCGGCCGAGGGCAACAATGCGGTGATCAAGGACGTCCATACCATGGTCGTCAAAGGCCCGCGCACATATGTCTATGTTCGTGTCGTGACCAGGGACGGCCGCTATGGCATCGGCGAAGCCTATGGTTCGCCGGGTGTCGCCGTCGCGGAGCAGATCCAGGCCATCAAGCCGTATCTGTTCGGCAAGAATCCGCTGGAGATCGACAAGCTTTTCACGCTGATGGGCGACGACAGCATCGGCTCGGGCCAGGGCCGTACCGATGGCTCGGCGCATGCCCTGATGCGGGCGGTCAGCGGCATCGAGATGGCCTTGTGGGACCTTGCCGGCAAGATTCTGGGCCAGCCGGTTTCAATCCTGCTGGGTGGACGCTTCCGCGAACGTACCCGCGTCTATGACCATTCGCGGCCGCGCGACATGTCGGACAAGGGCTCCTGCCGGGAATGGGCCGCCAAGGTCAAGGCGCATCCCAGCGGTTTCACCGCGCACAAGATCGACTTCTCGCGCGCTTCCGCCGGCACAGGGACGGAGGCGCGCCCTGGCGCCTATTTCGATCCGGTGCGCGATCCCGCCAACCGCCAGCTGACAACGCAAGAGTTCCGGCAGATCGCGCAAGGCCTGGAGAATTGCCGCGAGGCCATTGGCTGGGATCATGACATCATGGTGCATTGCCACTGGGACTATGACCTCAACACGGCACAGGAACTGGCGCGCATCGTCGCTCCGATCAAGCCGCTATGGCTCGAGGACCCGATGCCGGTCCCCTACAACGACTCCTGGAAGCGCCTGACGGAACAGTCGCCGGTGACCATCCTGACCGGCGAGAATCTGTGGAAGGTGGAAGACTTCGCGCCTTTCCTGGTCAACCAGGCCACCCATGTCGTTAATCCTGACCTGCGCAACAGCGGCGGCTTCCTGGAAGGCAAGCGCATCGCCGACTTCGCCTCGGTCTTCAACGCCCCCATTTCCGTGCACGGCACCGGCAGCCAGCTCTACACCTACCAGGTGGCGCAGTGGGCGGCGTCGATCCGCGACTTCCTGATCCTGGAAACCGTCACCGGCGAGGGTGGCTGGATGGACCAGGTGCTGCAGCTGGACGGCCCCTATATCAAGGACGGCTTCGTCAAGGTCAGCAGCAAGCCGGGCAGCGGCACGGAACTCAATCGCGAAGTGGTTTCGGCGCATCTGGCGCCCGGCGAAAAATGGTGGGGTGACGTGTGACGATGACGCAAGGCGCGGAAGCGGGGGGCGCGCGCACAAAGCTGGGCGCGTCCATATGGATCGGCGTCTGGCTGCTCGCGCTTGGCTGCGTCATCGCCTATGTCGACCGGGTCAACCTGTCATTTGCGGTGATCGACAAGGACTTCAAGCATTTCTTCCAGATCAGCAATACCGAACGCGGCCTGGTCAACTCCGCCTTCTTCTGGTCCTACGCCGCGCTTCAGATTCCGGCGGGTTGGGTGGTGGACCGCTATGGCGCGAAATATCCGCTGGCGATCTGCTTTGCGGTGTGGAGCGCCCTGACGGCCTTCACCGCTTTCACCACCGGCTTCGAGACGCTGTTCGCCGTGCGCCTGTTGCTGGGCGCGGGCGAAGCCCTGATGCATCCGGCCAGCATGCGCTGGATCCGCTATCACATTGGTGAGAAACGACGCGGTATTGCCATCGGCATCTACATGTCCGGGTCGAAGTTCGGGCCGGCGCTCGGCGCGACGCTGTCGGCGCTGCTGATCCAGTCCTATGGCTGGCGCGCCATGTTCCTGATCCTGGGCGTGGCGGGCATGGTCTGGCTGCTGCCATGGCTGTTCCTGGCCAGGAATGACGGCGGCACCGTCGCGCCGGTGGCGGGAACCTCCAGTGCGCCGGACGCACCGATGCGCAGCCTGCTGGCCAGCCCGATCCTGCTGGGCGTCATCATCGGGACTTTCTCCTATATGTATTTCGTGTATTTCTGCATGACCTGGATGCCGGCCTATCTGCAGGAAGCGCGGGGGCTGTCGCTGAGTGCCAGCGGTTTCTACACCACCTTCAGCTTTGCCGGCATGGCAGTGATGTCGATTGTCGGCGGCCTGGCGGCCGACTGGATCATCGGACGCGGGCACGATGCCATTTTCGTGCGCAAGGCCTTCACGATCGCCGGTTTTCTCCTGGCCTCGACCGAAGTCTTCAGTCCGCTGCTGCAATCGCTGAACCTGGCGCTGATCGTGTCGATCTTCTC
Source organism: Alphaproteobacteria bacterium (assembly GCA_028292825.1). Taxonomy (GTDB): domain Bacteria; phylum Pseudomonadota; class Alphaproteobacteria; order Micropepsales; family Micropepsaceae; genus Rhizomicrobium. Next base: position 37,634 of record JAQGLO010000144.1, read on the forward strand.
GCTCAGCGGACTGGGGCTGGCGACTGCCAATTACTGGGCGCTGACCCAGACGCTGATTCCCGGCAACAAGACCGGGCGCATCGTCGGCATCCAGAATTGCGCTGCCAGCGTTGCCGGAATCCTGGCGCCCATCATCACGGGTTGGCTGGTGCAGCGTACCGGTGGCTATGCCGCGGCCATGGAGATGGTGCTGTTCTTCCTGGCCTGCGGCGTGCTGAGCTACGCCTTCCTGGTCCGGGCGCCATCCAGGGCTTGAACTGAGGAGCTGCGCAAACCGATTGTGACTTGGGCCGCCGGAAAGAGGTCGAAATTGCTGCCCCCCGCTCAGACCTTTACCCTGTCGGAGCGGACTGGACCTTCGCGAGGCTAATGCCAGGCAGCATCGGCCCCGACATAGCTGGTTAGGGTGGCACCTAATTCAGACCGCAGCTTTACCTGGAGGAAGTCCCAGTCGGGCCAGGAATTGACCACCGGCTTTTCTACTCCGGGGACCCGTTTGACCTACCCGTCGATATCGGCGCGCAGCGCCAGGCCGATGGTGCGCGGCAGGGTCAGGGTCACAGGCACGGGTGCGCCCGGAACGTAATGGTTGGTGAAGGTCGTGGCCGAGATCTCGCCGCGCGTGTCCAGCAGGTTGCGGGCAAAGATATCCAGGGTGAAGCCGCCGGGCAGGCGCGCCGAAAGCCCGCCATCGACCATGTTGTACGCCGCCAGGTCATAGAGCGGATTGATCGTGCTGCCGGCATAGCCGTTGGTGCGATCACCGGTATAGCGATCGGCGATCCGCGCTTCCAGGACGGTTGCGCCAAGCTGGACTTTCTGGCTGACGGCCAGCGCGAACTGGAGGCGCGGCGACAGCGGCAGCCGCGTGCCCGCCTGCGCCAGGCCAAGGCCTGGCACCGGCGTGGTCAGGGCGGCATCGGTAAAGGCCGCCATGCCGCGAATGGCCAGCCCCTCCGTCACATGGAATTGCGCGCTGCCTTCCACGCCGCGCACCCGCGCGTCACCCGCATTCTCGATCTGGTTGAAGCCGTTGTGATTGACGTTGAGCTGGATGGAAGTCCATTCGATGTCATAGACGGCGGCCTCGAGGCTGGCCCTGCCGTCCAGCCAGGACGACTTCACGCCGGCCTCGTAGTTCCACAACCTGTCGGGCTGGAATTGCGGAATGCCGGCATAGGTCGGAATGCTGAAGTTCGGTCCGCCCGGGCGATAGCCATTGGCGACGCGAATATAAGTCATCACATTTTCGCTGATGCGATAGCGCGGATTGATCAGGAAGGTGGCGACATCCCCCGTGACCCTGCCGCGAGATACTGTACCTGGGCGGGTGCGGCGGGATTGCTGAGCAGGCCATGGGAGATCTGCTGGTAATCCTGGCGGTTTTCGCTGTAGCGGACGCCCAGGGTCACATCCAGGTCAGCGGCGATATGCAGCGTGCCGTCGGCAAAAACGGCGCCTTCGCGGTAGCTGCTGGGAATGACCGAATGCAACGGTATCGCGCCAAACAGCAGGCCGGCGGGATCTGCGCCGTTCACGAAGTCGATGGTCTCGCCGGTCCGTTCATCGGAATAGAAGCCGCCCGCCAGCCAGGTAACTGCGGCGCCATCGGGTGATGCCAGCCGCAGCTCCTGGGTGAATTTGCGGGTGCCGACATTGACCTTCACGCCAAAGGGAAGGTTCGCGACCGCCGGGCCATAACCGGCGGACAGGATGGCGTCATAGGCGGTGCTTTCGTCCAGCAGCTTGCGGCCATGATCGTATTGATAGCCGGTGATCGCGGCCAGGCTGGCCCAGGGCAGTTTCCAGTTCAGCGCGCCGGAATAGAGTGTCAGCGAGTCACGGCTGGGCTGGACGAGGGGAAAGGACTGGTCGTAAGCCCCCTGTGTGGGCCGATGGGTGACAGGATCCCGGAAGGCGTAGGCAAAACCGTTGGCGGCGATGCCCTGGGTCAGTGCGGACAGGCGCAGGTCCATGTCCGGCGTCAATTGCGCCAGCACCGACACGCGTCCGCCCAGGGTGCGCGTGCCGCCCAGGCCAATGCGCCCATGGTCCGGATCGTTGACATAGCCGGGATCGGACTGGTCGATGCCGGTGATGCGGATCGCCGCGCCCTGCCCCAGCGGCGCATTCGCCGCGGCATAGAGGCCGGTATTGCTGCCGCCATGCTCGGTGCCGGAAATCGAGGATTTTCCGGAAAAGGACAGCTCGCCCAGCTGCGGCGCCATCGTCACATATTTGACCGCGCCGCCAAGGGCGTTGGCGCCATACAGCGTGCCTTGCGGTCCGCTGAGAATCTCGATGCGGTTCAAGTCGAAGGTGTTGACGCTGTGTGCGCTGGCGCCCAGCCCGAACGGTGTGCTGACGCCGATGGGAACGTCATCGACATACATGGCCACCGCGCTGTTGAGCTGGGTGGTGCCGGTGGCGACGCCGCGCAGCACCAGCAGGTTGCTGCCTGGCGTCTCCGACAGGAAAGTCATGCCGGGTACGAAGCCGGCAAGGTCTGCGATGGTCGTCGCCCCCGTGCGCACCAGGTCCTCGGCGCCGAAGGCGGTGACAGGCGCGGGCACGTCACGCGCCAGTTCGGGTCGGCGCTGCGCCGTGACCACCACGCTTTCCCCGCTGTCCAGGGTCGCGGCGTCTGCGGCGCCTGCCAGCGCCAGGAAGAAGCAGACGGTGCGTCTTGCGGCCCGTGTCACGCCGTCATCCGCCCGTCGCGCAACCGAACAGGATCGCTTCGGTGATGGCGCGATAGCGCTTGCCGAGCTGCGAAGGCGGGATGGGCGGACGTTCCTGGTTGACGCCGCGCGCGCCATCGGCGATCAGCTGCGCCGCATCCGGCGGCGAGACGCCGTCGCGCAGCTTGAGCGCGCCGCGGCGCTGCAGTTCATCGATCAGTTGCGCGATGCGCGCATTGGTTTCATGCGAGACTTCGATCATGATGTCGCTGCCGATGCGGAAGGCGGTTTCGTTGAGCTCGGCGCCATGCGGGGAGCGGGCCACGTTGCGGCGCGTTACACCGAAGCGTACATCGAGCCATTCGCTGATGACGTCGAGTGCATTGTGATGGGCGGCCATCGCCTTTTGCGCGGCCCAGTTGGCGCGCTCCTGCGCTTCCTGGTTGCCCATCACCATCGCGGCGCGAAACAGCGCCTCCTTGCTGGAAAAATGGTGATAGAAGTTGCGCCGCGTTACGCCGCAGGCCGTCGCCAGCGCGGTGGTCGTCAAGCTGCTGAAGCTCTTCTCCTGGAAAACATTGCGTGCGCGCTGCACGATCTTCAGTTGCGCGCCTTCCAGGGTCGGTTTCATCGACAGTCTTTAACCCTTCAAAAGAATTCTCCGGTTTCTCCGAGCCCGGTGCAGGCATTTTAGATACACAAATCAGGCTATTTCAATAGCTTATGTAGCTGCCTTGCTCAGTTTGTCGTGAAGCGTGCGCGCGCCTAGTAAAGACCCGGCACCAGCAAAAACGGTGCACGGGGTCTGGGTCATGGGTTACACGCGCACGCTTTCCGCGCTGGCGATGAGCACGGTGTCGTTGCTGGCACTGTCAGCGGCATCGCCGGCGGTCGCCGGCGGCATATTGCCCAGCGGTGGACAGGTCGTGGCCGGCCAGGCCGGGATCGCCGCCACGCCGGGCGGGGTGACGATCAATCAATCCAGCAGCCACGCGATCATCAACTGGCAGAATTTCTCGGTCGGCGCCGGCAACAATGTCCAGTTCAACAATGGCAGCGGCGCGACCCTGAACCGCGTAACCGGTTCAAGCATCTCGCAGATCAACGGTGTGCTCAGCGCCACCGGCTCGGTCTATCTGATCAATCCGCAGGGCGTGGTGGTCGGCGCCGGCGGCAAGGTGATCACCGGCGGCAGCTTCATCGCCTCCACCCGGGACGTTGACAATAACAGTTTCATGAATGGCGACCCGCTGCACGCCAAGGGCAGTTCCAGCGGCGCGGTCATCAACCAGGGCACGATCCGCTCGGCCTATGGCGATACCATCCTGATCGGCCAGTCCGTCAGCAACAGCGGCAAGATCATCGCGAAAAAAGGCACGGCGGCGCTGGTCGCGGGCGATGACGTCACCTTGCGCCCGCTCAGCGGCGATGCGCGCATCTCGGTTTCGGCCGGCAAGGGCGATGTCACCAATACCGGCACCATTGCGGCCGCCCAGGCGGAACTGAACGCGGCGGGCGGCAATGTCTATGCCGTGGCAGGCAGCGGCGGCATTTCCGCCACCGGCACCAGGACCATTGATGGCCATGTCTGGCTGACCGCGGGCGGCGATGCCGAGGTGTCGGGGACCGTGACGGCCACCAGCAAGTCCGGCGACGGCGGCAATGTCACCGTGCGGGCGCAAAACATCGTGGCGTCGGGAAGCATCAACGCCTCGGCGACCAAGGCAGGGGCTGCGGGCGGCAATGTCAGCATCGTCGCCACAAGCACCACCACCGTCAAAGGCGCGATCCGCGCCACGGGCGGCGCTGGCGGCAAGGGCGGCTTTGTCGAAACCTCCGGCGCGCATCTGCATGTGGCGGACGGCGCCACCGTCGCCACCAATGCGGCAGGCGGCAGCACCGGCACCTGGCTGATCGATCCCAACGACTACACCATCGCAGCGTCGGGCGGCGACATTTCGGGCGCGACCCTGTCGTCGAACCTGGCCACCACCGACGTCACCATCGCCACGGCCACCCAGGGCACCGCCGGCGGCAATGGCGACATTTTCGTCAACGACACGGTGAGCTGGAGCTCGTCGCACAGCCTGACCCTTAACGCCGAACGCAACATCACCGTCAGCGCCGCCATGTCGTTGGCGGGCGGTTCGCTGGTGCTCAACGCTTCCGCTGGCGCGCTGGCCATCAACAATACGATTTCCATAACCGGCGCGGGCGCCGTCAATCTGTCGACATCCGTCGATACCGCCACCTATGGCGCCAACTATCCGCTGGCCCATCTCAGCTTCGGCACCGGCGGCTCGGTGGATTATGGGGCGACCAACCACAATGCGACGCTGTCGATCAACGGCGCGTCCTATACGCTTTTTTATACGCTGAGCGACTTCAACAACGGGGCGTTGAACGTCTATCAGACTGGCAATGCGGCGCTTGCCACCTCGCTGTCGGGCGGCAGCTACAACGCCTATATCAACATGCAGGCTGGCACGTTTGAAGGCCTGGGGCACGTTCTTGACGGCGTGACGTTCAACCCGGGCGGCAACTCGGCGGGTCTGGTCTCCAACGGCTATGGCACGATCCGCGACATCGGCATCACCAATGCCACGGTGAATGGCGGCTCGACGTCCGATGGCGGCCTCGCCGGCCAGTTCAGCGGCGCGATCGTCAACAGCTATTTCACCGGCACGCTTTCGGAGCCTGGCGGCGCCTATGTGGGTGGGCTGGTCGGCTATCTGAACGGCAGCGGGTCTTACATCCTGAATTCCTGGACCAACGCCACCGTGACGGGCAGCAGCGGCGGCGGTGTCGGCGGCCTCGCCGGCAACGTGAACACCAGTTTTGGCGCAACGCCGGTAATCCAGAATTCCTACGCCCTGGGCTCGGTCACGGGCGGCAGGGCGGTCGGCGGCGCCGTTGGCATTTTGAATGGCAGTCTCATAAACGTCCATGCCACCGGAAACGTCACCGACACCGGCACCAGCGCTTCCAGCGCCGCCTATGTTGGCGGCCTTGTCGGCGAGTTTGATGGCGGCGCGATCACCAACGCCTATGCCACCGGCAATGTCAGCGGCGGATACAATTCCGGCGGCCTGGTGGGCTATGCCCAGTCCGGCATCACCCAGGCCTATGCCACGGGCGATGTCGTGGGCGGCGGCGCAAGCGGCAGCGCGGTCGGCGGCCTGATCGGCGCCACCTATTACACCTTTGCCATCGACCAGGTTGCGTCCTATGGGTCAGTTTCTGGCGGTTATTATGCCGGCGGCCTGATCGGCTACAAACGCGGCGGCGTCGCGCTCAGCAATGCCTTCTCGGCAGGATCGGCCACCGGCACCTATGCCGTCGGCGGCCTGATCGGCGACGACGAATCCGGTGGCTATGGCGGCCAGGCCCTTTCCACCTCGCTCTCGACCGGCGCGGTCAGCGGCGGCACCTATCGCGGCGGCGCGGTCGGCTATGCCCAGGGTGAAGTCTTCACCGACGTCTATTTCACCTCCGATACGACAGGCACAACCGCGACCGCGGGCAACTATGCCGGATTCACCGGAATCACCGCCCTCTCCACGGCCACGGCGCAGAACGGTTCGCTGCCCGGCAGCTTCAGCTCTTCCTTCTGGGGCAGCCAGAGCGGCGCCTTGCCCTACCTGAAGACCTTCTTCCCCAGCGGCGTGCAGGTGCTGAGCGGCACCGCGGTAAACGCCAACAGCGCCTCCATCGCCGTGGCTGACAATGGCTATCGCCAGGGCAAGGGCAGCGTCGGCGCCAACGGCTATTTCTATGTCGCCATGCAGCCCGGTTCAGTTACCACCGGTGACACCATCGTCCTCTACAATTCGCTGGTGAATCCCGGCGGCATCGTCACCACCGCGCCCGCCACCCTGACGGGCCTCGGCTATACCGGCGGCATCCTGATCGCCGCGACCTCGGCAACCAGCGCCACCGCCGCCGACACCGGCATCAATGCCCAGGCCGCGACGGTACTGACGCACGACGCCCAGGGTGCAGCGGTGCCCGCATCGGTCACCGACCATGGCTACATCGCCAGCGGCGCCAGCTTCGACCTGAACGAGTCCTTCACCGGCCCCGTCTATGTCCAGACCACCACGGCCAGCGCGCCCCTGACGGTGTCGGGCACCATCACCGCCACCGGCGCGATCACGCTCAGCACCAGTGGCACGCTCACCATCAACGCGCCCATCACCGCCAGCGGCAAAGTCGCCGCCGTCCTGACGGCAGGCATCGATGCCTATTCCCAGGCGGACCTGGTGTTCGGCACCGCCGGCAAACTGGATTTCGGCGCCACCAACCAAGCCAGTACCCTGTCGGTCAACGCCGCGAATTATTCGCTGCTCTACACCATGGCCAACCTAGTCAGCACGGCCGGCAGCGGCACCTTTGCACTGGCGAGCAGCATCACGTCGGGCAGTTATTCGAGCAGCGTGCTGGCGACGCTGAATTCGGGGGCGCTGCTTGAGGGCCTTGGCAACACCATCACCGGCCTCACCATCACCAACACCGCCGTCCCCAGCAACAACGGCCTGGGCTTAATCGGCATCAACAACGGCACCATCCGTGATGTGCGCCTGGCCAGCCTGAACATCACCGGCGGCAATGCCGCCACCGTCTCGGCCAATATCGGAGGCCTGGTCGGCCTCAACAACAACCTGATCGTCAATGCCTCGGCTGCGGGCGCGGTCAAGGGCGACAATGGCAGCGTCATCGGCGGCCTTGTCGGCAACAACACCGGTGCGAACGGGCGCATCGTCAATTCGTCGTCCACGGCGACAATCACCTTGCCGGGAACCAGCTCCTGGTTCTACAGCTTTGCCGGCGGCCTGGTTGGCCAGAACTATGTCAGCGCAAACATCACCGGGTCCTGGGCCAGCGGCAATGTCACCGGCGCCGCAAACACCACCGCCGGCGGCCTGGTCGGCAACAATTACAGCACCATCTCCAATTCCTATGCGACCGGCAATGTCAGTTCGGGCAGCTCCGCGGGCGGCTTGGCGGGCGGGTCGCAGACCGGGGCGGTGCAGAATGTTCATGCCACGGGCACCGTCACCGGCACGGGGAGCGCGACCAATATTGGCGGCCTGCTGGGCTCCAATAGCAGCGCGATCACGAATGCCTATGCCACCGGCAATGTCACGGGCGCGGCCAATGGCTACAGCCAGAACACGGGCGGACTGATCGGCTACAACAGCGCCGCGCTCACGGGCGTCTACGCGACCGGCAATGTGGCGAACGGCGGCAATATCGGCGGCCTGGTCGGCTACAATACCGGCGGTGCCGCGGCCATTTCCAACGCCTATGCCACCGGCAATGTCACGGTGATCGGCGGCAGCACCTCCAACAACAGCGTGGGCGGCCTGGTCGGCTCCAATCTCAGCGGCGGCAGCGTCAGCCTCTCCTTTGCCACGGGCAACGTCTATGCCGATGCCGCCTATTCGGTCGGCGGGCTGGTCGGCCAGAATTCTGGAAACCTCACCAACACCTACGCCACGGGATCGGTCACCAATGCCGCCTCGACCAGCTCCTCCGCCGGCGGTCTGGCCGGCTACATGGCCAGCGGCACGATCACGACAAGCTATGCAACGGGCCGCGTGTCCGGCCTCTATATGGGCGGCCTGACCGGGACCAGTGGCACTTCCATCGTCAATTCCTACTTTGACAGCCAGACAACAGGGCAGGCCAATCCCTATCCCTTCACAACCTCGACCACCGGCGCCCTGACCACCTCCGCGTTCCAGATCGGCTTCCTGCCTGCCTTCTTCGACAGCGGCGTCTGGTCCACCGGCAGCGGGCTTTATCCCTACATCACCAGTTTCTTCCCGGGCGGCGTGCAGGCGGTGTCCGGCAATGCCGGATCGGGCAGCCGCGCCGCGCTGTATGTCGGCGGCACGGCGGTGGGCGGCACCAGTGTCGGCGCCAACGGCTATTACTATTTCGCGGTGCCCAATGGCGTCATTTCCAATTCGGGCAGCCTGTCGCTGATCACGCTGGACACCAGCGGCGCGCTTCTCACGACGCTCACCGGCCAGACCCATAGCCTGGATCTGGCCTCGGGCGGGCTGTACTACACGACCGCCGGCAGCAGCCTGTCGGCCACCTATGCCGCCGACCGCGCTACCTTGCTGGGCTATGCCAGCACGCCGGGCTTCGTCGCCGGACTGGAGACGCGGCTGACCGCCACCGGCAGCCAGTTCACCTTTGATGCCCCCCTGAACCTGCCGGCCGGTTTGAATTTCACGGGCCAGAACTACACGAATGTCTCCGTGACCAGCGCGATCACCGCCGGCGCCGCATTGACCGTGACTTCCGGCTCTGTGGACGTCTCCGCCGCGATTACCGCCCCCACCGCCCTGCTGCGGGGCGTAAACAGCTTCACACTCCACCCCTCCGCCAAGATCACCACCACCCAGACCGGCGACAGCCTGCAACTGGTGGCGAACGCCGTATTCATCGATGCTTCGGGCGCTTCCGACACGCTCTCCAGCGCCGGCCGCTGGCTGGTCTATTCGGCATCCCCCGACACCGACAATTTCGGCACCATCAACAGCGGCAACACGGCGGTATGGAACGCCCATTTTGGCGACACCATCAGCCAGAGCGGCAACCGCTATGTCTTCGCGGCCCAGCCCACCGCCACGGTTTCGATCGGCACGCCCGCCACCAAGACCTATGGCGACAGCATCAGCTTCAACGGCAGCTACCTGGCGGCGACCGGGCTGAATGCCGGCGTCAGTGGTGTCTATCTGGCGGATACGGCGGCATCGATCTTCGCCACCCTGCCGACCTTCACCTCGGCAGGCAGCGCCGTCACCGCCAATGTCGGCAGCTATGACGTGACCCTGAGCGGCGGCACCGCCGCCAATGGCTATGCCATCACGCTTTCCAATGTGACGCCCGGTACCCTGACGGTGAACCAGCGCGCCCTGACGGTGACGGGCGACGACTATACCCGCCGTTATGGCGATGCCAATGCCGCGACCACCACCGCGACCGGCGACAATCTGGTCAATGGCGACACGATTTCGACGGTGGATATCACCAGCCCCACCGCCACCGCCGCCAGCGATGTCGGCACCTATACCTATACCGCCGGCAACGCCGTCCTCTCTAGCGGCACGGCCGGCAACTACAATATCAGCTACGCCAACAGCGCGCTGACCGTCACCCGGCGCCAGCTCACGGTGATATCGGACGGGCAGGTCAGGTATTATGGCGACGCCAATGCGCCGCTGACCTTCACCACCCTGTCCCTGGGGGCCGGTGTGGCGATCCAGGGTTCCCTGACGATCAGCGCGGACGCGACCACCGGCGTGGGCCACTATCTGATCGGGCAGGGCACGGTCGATAGCGCGCACAATCCCAACTACAACCTCTCCTATGCAGGCGCGAATGTGGACGTCATCGCCCGCCCGGTGACAGTGACGGCGGACGCCCAGACCCGCCATTATGGCGACGCCAACCCGGCGCTGACCTACACCAGCAGCAGCCTGGGTGCGGGTGCGGCGCTTTCGGGTGCGCTGACCACAACGGCGTTGGTGACCGACAATGTCGGCAGCTATGGCATCGCCGCCGGCACGCTGACCACGGCGAACAATCCCAACTACACGGTCAGCTATGTCGGTGCGAACCTGGATGTGACGGCGCGCCCCATCACCCTGACCGGCGATCCTTTAAGTCGCCATTATGGCGACGCCAATGCCACAACCGCCACCGGCAGCGTCACGCTGGGCAGCCTGGTCAATGGCGATGCGATCTCGGCCATCGATGTGCTGTCGCCCACCGCGACCGCGACCAGCGATGTCGGCGCCTACAGCTACACCCCGGGCAATGCCGCCTTCTCGGCGGGCGTCTCCAGCAACTATGCCATCACCTATGCCGACGGCACGCTGCAGGTGACGGCCCGTCCGGTGACGGTGACGGCGGATACGCTGACCCGGCATTATGGCGATGCCAACCCGACGCTGAGCTTCACCAGTTCCAGCCTGGGCGCCGGCATTGCGCTGACGGGCGCCCTGGATACCGCCGCGACCGCGACCAGCGATGTGGGCAGCTACGGCATCACCGCCGGCACCCTGACGACGGCGAACAATCCCAACTATGCCGTCACCTATGTCGCCGCCAATCTTGGCGTAACCGCGCGTCCGATCACGGTGACGGCCGACTCCCTCACCATGGTCTATGGCGATTCCCTGCCGGCGCTGACCTACACCAACAGCAGCCTGGGCGCCGGTGCGGCGCTGGCCGGCGGGCTGGATGTGCCGGCCGGTCCCACCACCGATGTGGGCAGCTACGCCCTGACAATCGGTTCGCTGGCGACCGCCAATCCGAATTACGCTGTCAGCTTTGTCAGCGCCAATCTGGACATCACCGCCCGCCCGGTCACGGTGACGGCGGATGCCAAGACCCGCTATTACGGCGACGCCAATCCGGTCTTCACCTTCACCAACACCAGCCTGGGCGCCGGTACGGCGCTGCAGGGCGCGCTCACAACACTGGCGTCCGCGACCAGCGATGTCGGCAGCTATGGCATCACCGCCGGCACCCTGACCACGGCGAACAATTCCAACTATGTCGTCACCTATCAGGGCGCGAACCTGGACGTGACCGCGCGCCCGATCACCCTGACCGGCGACCTGGTCAGCCGCCAGTATGGCGACGCCAATGCCACCGCCGCCACAGGCAGCATCACGCTTGGCAGCCTGGCCAATGGGGACACGATTTCGAGCATCGACCTGCTGTCGCCCACCGCGTCGGCGACCAGCAATGTCGGCACGGCTTACAGCTATACCGCCGGCAATGCGGTCTTCTCCGCCGGCACGGCGAGCAACTACGCCATCACCTATGCTGACGGTGCGCTGCATGTGACGGCCCGCCCGGTGACGGTGACGGCGGACGCGCAGACCAAGGTCTATGGCGACGCCAATCCCACCCTGACCTTCACCAATTCCAGCCTTGGCGCGGGCAGCGCGCTGGCCGGTGCGCTGAACACCGTGGCGGACGGCACGACGGCGGTGGGCAGCTACGCCATCGGCGCCGGCACACTGACCACGGCGAACAATCCCAACTATGCCGTCACCTATATCGGCGCGAATCTCGGCATCACCGCCCGCCCCATCACCGTGACCGGCGATTTGGTGACCCGCGATTACGGCGACGCCAACCCCGCCACGTCCACCGGCACCATCACCATGGGCAACCTGGTCAATGGCGACACGCTGTCGGCCATCGACCTGGTGTCGGCGACCGCCTCGGCGACCAGCAATGTCGGCAACGGCTATACCTATGGCGGGGGCAATGCCGCCTTCTCCGCGGGCGCGGCGGGCAACTATGCCATCACCTATGCCGATGGCGCGCTGCATGTGACGGCGCGCGCCGTCACCGTCACCGCCGACGCCCAGACCCGCCATTATGGCGACACCAATCCGGCCTTCAGCTTCAGCAGTACCGGCCTGGGCGCGGGCGCGGCGCTGCAGGGCGCGCTCGCGACAAGCGCGTCCGCGACCAGCGATGTCGGCGGCTATGCTATCACCCAGGGCACGCTGACCACGGCGAACAATTCCAATTATGTCGTCAGCTACAACGCCGCCAGCCTGGGCGTGACCGCGCGCCCGATCACCCTGACCGGCGATCTGATTTCGCGCCTCTATGGTGACACCAATCCGTCCACCGCCACCGGCAGCGTCGCACCGGGCGGCCTGGTCAATGGCGATACGATCTCGGCCGTGGACGTGCTGTCGGCCACCGCGAACGGCGCCAGCGCTGTCGCAAACGGCTACAGCTACACGATCGGCAACGCCGTGTTCTCGGCGGGCAATGCCGGCAACTATGCCATCAGCTATGCCGACGGCGCCCTGCATGTGACGGCGCGTCCGATCACGCTGGCGGGCGACCTGGTCACGCGCATTTATGGCGATGCCAATCCCACCGGCGCCACCGGCACCATCACCGCCGGCAACCTGGTCAATGGCGATGCCATCTCGGGCATCGGCGTGGCGTCGTCCACCGCGACGGCCGCCAGCGATGTCGGCAACGGCTATACCTATGCCGCCAACAGCGCCGTCTTCTCGTCGGGTGCGGCCGGAAATTATGCCATCACCTATGTTGATGGCGCCCTGCATGTCACGACGCGCGCCGTGACGGTGACGGCGGACACGCTGGGCAAGGCTTACGGCGACGCCAATCCGGCGCTGACCTTCACCAGCAGCAGCCTGGGCGCAGGCGCCGCGCTGCAAGGCGCGCTGACGACCCTGGCGAATGCCGGCAGCGATGTCGGCAGCTATGCGATCGCCCAGGGCACGCTGACCACGGCGAACAATTCCAACTATGTCGTCAGCTATGCCGGCGCCAATCTGGGCATTACGCCCCGCGCCGTGACGGTGACGGCGGACGCCAAGTCGCGCCTTTACGGCGACGCCAACCCGGCGTTGACCTACACCAGCACCAGCCTGGGCGCGGGCACGGCGCTGACGGGCGCGCTCGCCACTCCGGCTGGCGGGACCAGCGGCGTGGGCGGCTATGGCATCGCCGCCGGCACCGTGACCACGGCGAACAATCCCAACTATTCCGTCACCTATGTCGGCGCCAACTTGGACGTCACCGCCCGGCCGCTGACCGTGACGGCGGATGCCATCAGTCGCCTGTATGGGGACGCCAATCCGGCCCTGACCCAGACCATCAGCGGCCTGGTCAATGGCGACACCCTTGCCGGCGCGCTGGCGACGGCGGCCGATGCGGCCAGCCATGTCGGCAGCTATGCCATCGGCCAGGGCACGCTGGCGGCGTCGGCCAATTACGCCATCGTCTTCAACGCCGGCACCTTGTCGGTGAATGCGCGGCCGGTCACCGTCACCGCCGACGCGGCCAGCCGCTTCTATGGCGACGCCAATCCGGCGCTGACCTTCACCAATTCCACCCTGGGCGCGGGCGCGGCGCTGACGGGGTCGCTCGCCACCGCCGCGTCGGCGGCCAGCAATGTCGGCAGCTATGCCATCACCGGAGCCAGCCTGCTCGGCGCCAACAGCGACTATGCCATCACCTACAATGGCGCCGCGCTGACGGTCGCCACACGACCCGTCACCGTGACGGCCGACGCGGTATCGCGCCTCTATGGCGATGCCAACCCAGCCTTCACCTTCACCAGCTCCAGCCTGGGCGCGGGCGCCGCGCTGCAGGGCGCACTCACCACCCTGGCCGGCGGCACCAGCGGCGTCGGCAGCTATGCCATCACCCAGGGCAGCCTGACCGCCGCCGCCAACCCGAACTATGCGATCACATTCACCGGCGCCAACCTCGCCATCACGCCGCGCGGCCTGACGATCACGGCCGACGATCTGGGCCGCCTGTATGGCGCCGCCACCCCGGCGCTGACCCAGACCGTCAGCGGCCTGGTCAATGGCGACACCCTGACGGGCGCTGCCGCGACCAGCGCCGGCGCTGCTTCCAGCATCGGCCGCTATGCCATCACCCAGGGCAGCCTGGCGGCGTCCGCCAACTACACCGTCAGCTTTACCGGCGGCACCCTGACCATCACGCCCGCCCTTTTGACCGTCACCGCCACCAATGCCGGCAAGACCTATGGCGACAGCGCCAACCTGACCGGCTTTGCCGCCAGCGGGTTGTTGAACAGCGACAGCATCTCCAGCGTGGTGCTGACCAGCGCCGGCGCCGGCACGGGTGCGAATGTCGGGTCCTATGCCATCCAGGCCGCCAATGCGGCCGGCAGCGGGCTGGGCAATTACACCATCACTTATCAGCCGGGCACGCTGGGCGTGACGCCCCGCGCCTTGACGATCACCGCTGCCAATCTCAGCCGCCTCTATGGCGCGGCCAATCCGGCGCTGACCCAGACCAGCAGCGGCCTGGTCAATGGCGACACCGTGGCCGGCACGGCGGCGACCAGCGCCGGCATCGCGTCCAATGTCGGCAGCTATGCCATCACCCTGGGCAGCTTGACGGCCGGGGCCAACTATACGGTGACCTTCGTGCCCGGCACGCTGAGCATCACGCCCGCGCCGCTCACCATCGCGGCGGACAATATCTCGGCCCAGACCGCGGCGCTGGCCAACCCCACCGCGACGCTGACGGGCCTGGTCGCCGGCGATACCAGTGCGGTTGTCACCGGGCTGACTTTCGCGCTGGTGCCGGTGGATGGCAGCGCCACCGCCTATACCGTGGTGCCGTCCAATGCCCAGGCGCGCAATTACAGCATCGCCTATGTCAACGGCCAGCTGACGGTGGTGCCGACCAATCCCACCACCGATTTCATCGCCCCGATTATCGTGACGGGCGCCTTGCCGCCGATGATCAGTGTTGTCACAGGGACACCGCCTGCCAGCCATGTCACAATGCCTGACACCGGCGGGGGAGCCGGCACGGGGACTGGCGATGGCGGCAATGGCGACGGCGGTGACGGCGACAAGAAGAAACAGGCCCGCGCTGCCACTGGTGGTCCTTTCCGGGCATCTCTGAGATGAGCAGATTTTTTTCCAATGCATCCTTCCTGGTGCTGTGCGGCCTGCTGACCGTCATTCCGGCGCAGGCCCAGGACTTCAAGGACATCGCGCCCAAGCAGCCGGTGCCCGAAAAACCCGCCGGCACCGTGACAACGCCGACACAAGCCCCCAAGGCGGCCGTACAGGATCCGGCCAGGCAGCTGCTGGCGGAATTGAAGGGCCTTCGACTGGTGGATGGCGCCGCGCGCATCGCACGCAGCGGTGTCAGCACGCCAGGCCTCACGATCGAAGCCTTGCCGATGCTGGACGATGCCGAGATCCGCGCCCGCCTGGCGGCTTTTGTCGGAAAGCCTTTGCTGGCCGGCGACCTGCCCAGGATTTCCCAGATTGTCGTGGCCTGGTACCGCGCCCACAACCGGCCGGTGGTGTCGGTGAGCTTCCCCGAACAGGACGTCAATGCCGGCGTGCTGCAGGGTGTGGTCACGGAATCCAAGGTCGGCAAGCTGCGCTTCGACGGCAACAACTGGTTTTCGACCGGGCTGCTGGACAGCGAAACCGGGACCCGGCCGGGCGACCCCATCGAACTGGACAGGCTGAAGCACGATCTCAACCGGCTGAACGCCAACCCCTTCCGCACCGTCAATGCCGTGCTGGCGAAAGGTGAGGCCGACGGGACCACCGACATCAACCTGCATGTCGAGGATCGCCTGCCGCTGCGCGTCTATGCCAGCATCGACAATAGCGGCCTGCCGGTGACGGGCCGCGACCGCTACAGCCTGGGCCTCAACTGGGGAAACCTGTTCGGGCTGGACCAGCAGGTCTCCTACCAGTTCAGCACCAGTCCCGACCTGTGGCGCACACGCGCCCGGGGCGCAGGCCTGTCGAACGATCCGCGCTTCATGGCGCATTCGCTCACCTATATGGCGCCCCTGCCCTGGGGCGACACGCTCAGCGTTTTCGGCAGCTATGTGCAGCAGGTGCCCAACCTGGGCCCCGATTTCGGCCAGGTCGGTCACAACACCCAGATCAGCGCCCGCTACGCCCATGACCTGCCGGACTGGGAATCGATGACGCAGCAGGTCCAGTTCGGCTTCGACTACAAGCGCTCCGACAACAACCTGGCCTTTGGCGGCGTGTCGGTGTTCGCCGCCACCACCAATGTCGAGCAGTTCCTGGCCATCTATAGCGGCACACGGCAGGACAGCTGGGGCCAGACCTCGCTGGTGAACAATTTCGTGTTCGGCCCGGGCGGTCTTTCCGACGGCAACAGCACCGCGGTCTTCCAGGCCTCCGGCGTGGCGGGCGCCAACGCATCCTATGTCTATGACAATGTGCAGATCACGCGGGTCACGCCGCTGCCGCATGACCTGAGCTGGATCGTGCGCCTCAGCGGCCAGTTGGCCAGCACCGAACTGCTGCCCAGCGAGCAGTTGGGCGCGGGCGGCACCGACAGCGTGCGCGGCTACGACCCGCGCGTCATCAACGGCAGCCAAGGCGCCCTGGTCAGCACCGAGCTGCGCAGCCCCGCTTTCTCGCCGCTGCACGATTTCGTCACATCGGAAGTGACCGACAGCGCCCAGCTCCTGGCCTTCTACGACTATGGTTACGTTGCCTACAAAGGCCCGCAACAGAACCAGCCGGACAGCTCCGCCATCCAGAGCGTCGGCGTCGGGTTGCGCTATGGCATTGGACGCTATCTCGATGCCCGCTTCGATTATGGCTGGCAACTCCAGACAGCGCCCGGCGCGAGTTCGCGCGGCAATCTCGCCATGGTTTCGGTGACCATGGGGTACTGACGTCCGTCACAAGTCCGGTATATGTATCGTGTGGCGGACGAACGGGGCTGGCTGTGATCAAGACTGTCCCGATGGCGGCGGCGCCGGTTTCGCGCCATGTCCTGCTGGCCATGCTGACCCTGGTGGGGGTGGTGAATTATCTCGACCGGCAGATCCTGGGCCTGCTGCTGCCGCAGATAAAGGCCGAATTCCATCTCAGCGACACCGCGCTTGGCCTTCTGGCGGGTCCCGTTTTCGCGCTGGTCTATGCCCTGATGGGTATTCCGCTCGCCTTGCTGGCCGATCGCGGCAACCGCCGCACCATCATCGCGGCATCGCTGGCGCTGTTCAGCCTCACCACCCTGGCATGCGGCATGGCGACCAATTTTCTCCTTCTCATATGCGCGCGCTTCGGGACCGGTGCGGGCGAAGCCGGCGTCACGCCCGCCGTCAACGCGCTGGTGTCGGACCTGTACGCGCCGGGGCATCGCAGCGGGGCGCTGGCGGTCTATTCGGCGAGCGGCAATATCGGCATGCTGCTGGCCTTCTTCGGCGGCGGCCTGATCGCACAGCATTGGGGCTGGCGGGCGGCTTTCCTGGCGGCCGGCCTGCTGGGTTTCACCGTTGTGCTGGCGTTTCTTCTGATCGTGCGCGAGCCCGCGCGGCGTCATGCCGTGCCATCAAGTCCCAGCCTGCCGGCGACCCTGCGGCTCCTGTGGACGCGCCGGGCCTTTCGGTTCATCGCCGCCGGTACGGGGCTGGTTTCCATCAGCGGCTATTCCGCGCTGGCCTTTGTGCCGTCCTTCCTGGTGCGCTCCCACCACATGACGCCCGTCACGGTGGGACTCACCCTGGCGCTGATGGTCGGTATCTTCGGCCTGGCGGGCACCATGCTGCCGGGCCTGTTGGCAGACCGCTTCGGCCGGGGCGACGTGCGCTGGGGCCTGTATGCCGCCGTGCTGGCCATCGCCTGCGCCATGCCTTTTCACCCCGTATTCTATCTGGCCGGCGATCTTCGCATCACGCTGGCCGCGATGGTGGTTCCGAGTTTCTGCGCCAGCACCTTTCTCGGCCCCAGCTATGCCGCCGTGCAGGGGCTGGCGCCGCCCGGCATGCGGGCACAGGCCGCGGCGTTGCTGCTGCTGATCCTCACCCTGGTCGGGCTGGGGCTGGGACCGCAACTGGTCGGCATCGCCAGCGATCTTCTGCAGCCCCGGTTTGGCGTCGACGCCTTGCGCTATGCGCTGTTGATCGCGGTGACGCCCAGCATCCTTGCTGCCTGGTGTTTCTGGCAGGCGACCCGCACCTTGCGCGAAGAGATCGCGATCACGGAGCGGCTGGCGTGAGCCGCCATCGCTGAAATACTGGGCAACTGCCCTCTCCATTACTGCTTATCGGGCACGAACCAGGCTGGGAGAGGAAACCCGAATGACAATCGCTAATTTGGCCGGGCGGCTTTGGAATCCTGGACGAGTAGCCACTTGTCTGCAAGCTCCTTGCCTTTAAAGCCGTACAGGTCGTTCAAAGACACCAGCACGGCGTGCACGTCGCCCGCACGAAACATTCCCGTGACGGTTCGCTTGCCCATTTCCGGATTGCTGACGACCAGGGGCTTCGGGAAATAACGGTTCACGCTTGCAAGCGCTTCACTCAGCTCTGCATCGTCAAAATACAATTGTCCTTCACGCCAGGCGGAAGCGTGTGTGGCGGTCATAAAGCGACGAACAGCAGACCCGTTGGCCGGGAACTGAACCACCTCATTCTGCCGGAGCGGCATTGTTCTGGGACCGGCATTCGGAGCGGGAAAAGTGACGTTCACAAGGCCCTCAACGACGGCGACCTGCATGGCGCTCTCTTTGGGGAAATAATCGATGTTGAACTTCGTGCCTGTCACAACGACCCGCTTTTTTCCGGCGACCACGATAAACGGACGGGCAGGATTGTGCTTTACGTCAAAAAAGCCTTCCCCCCCGCTCAGGTAAACAATGCGCTGCTTGTCATTGAACGCGATGCGGGCGGTGGAGGCCGCGCCCAATGTCAACGTGGAGCCGTCCGGCAGGGTATAACTGGCGATTTCACCGCGTGCGGTCGTCGCTCCCCCATCCGCGGCAATCCGGGAGGAAGAGAAAAATTGCCCGATCTGCGGCAGGCTGAGGAAAACAGCGACAATTACTGCTGCCGCAGCGGCGGCCGGCACGAGGTACCGCCTCAACGAACCGAAAACCAGCCAGTACTTCGAGCCTTCCGAAGCCTCGTCGCGTTCCAGCAGCGATCGCGCCGCCGGGCTGTTGCGCAGTTGCGCCGAAAAGCTCCATAGCTGCCGCGATCTCTCGAGATCTTTTTTGTTTTCAGGTTTCAGCGCAAGCCACGTTTCAAGATCGCGCCGATCCCGGTCCGAAAGCTCGCCAGAGCTGATACGAACCATCCATTCCGCCGCAGTCTTCGGTTTTGAACGGAACATCTGCCCTATTCCCAAATATCTTTGAGAGCGTCGCCCAATTTCGATTGCGGATAGGTTAGAGCGCGTATCATCTCACGTTCGCCGTGCGTTTCCATATGCCCATTTCCTGGGCAATTTCTTTGAATGACGTGCGTCTGGCGTAAACAGAAAACCGTTCTAGTCGATGCCTGAAGATTTGGCAATTTGGCTCCCAAGCCGAATTCATATCCCGGAAGGCAGGCGATGCTTGTCTCCTATACTACACAGAATGCCCTGATTTTCCGACAGCGGCTGGCTTCGGGATAAAGCTTGTCGGAAATTATCGGTTGCCGACGTAGTAACAAGTTGCTGGTGCGCGAAGGCAATCTTCAATGCATGGCTTGCCTGTGAAGGGGTGGCGCTGCCAGAGTTGGCGGGGCCTGACATGGGGGAGTTGCGTTAATTGGGCCGATCAGGTCTTGGTGCCGGAAGGCCGGGCGCGTTTGGGCGGCATTTTGCGCTCAAATCCCTGGCGCTGCTGATGGCGCTGCTGCTGCTGCCGACGGCGCTGTGCACGCCCGCTTCGTCACAAGCATTGGACCGCCGTTACGCATTCCATATCGGGCCTTCAGCGATGAAGGACGGCATAAAAGGCGTCGAAGCCGTCACAGGCATCTTCCTGATATATTCGCCGGGCCAGATTGAGGGGCTGCGCACGAACGGCGTCTCCGGCACCCTGACCATCGCGGAGGCGCTTCAGCTCCTGGTCGAAGATACGCCTCTTGTCGTCAGGACTGCGGGAAACGATACCTACACCGTGGCCCTGGCGCGATTGCGCCCTTTTGAATCATCGGATCATTCCGCTGCCGATCGCCGCAACAAGGCGAATGGCGAGCAGGCTGATACGCTGCGCGCCAGGTCGCTGCCCCTGGAATCGGTTGTGGTGACGGGCACACAGATTGTTCGCGATGGCTATAAATCGCCCACCCCGGTAATCGTTCTGTCCGCCGACGAAATCGAGCGGGATGCGCCCACGGATGTGGCGAACTTCATCAACAAGATCCCTGGCTTCTCGAGCAGCCAGCTCGCGCGCAACAGTTCCACCGCCCTGAGCGATGGCAATGGCGGCGTAAGCAACCTGAATTTGCGATCCCTGGGCGCCCAGAGGACGCTGGTGTTGCTGGATGGAATGCGAATTGTGCCGTCATCCATCAGCGGTTTCAACAATCAGGGCGGCTCCGTCGACGTCAATCTGCTTCCTGACCAGCTGATTTCCCATATTGATATCGTTGCCGGCGGCGCCTCGGCCGCCTATGGCTCCGACGCGCTTTCGGGCGTTGTCAATCTTGTCCTGGACAAGACATTCACCGGCCTGAAAGGGGCGATCGAAGGCGGGGTCACCGGTTACGGCGACGACTATCAATACCTGGCCAAGCTGACCTGGGGCACGCCCTTCGATCACGACCGCGGTCACCTTCTGGTGAGCGGCTCTTTCAGCCACGTCAACGGCATCATGCATGGCAACAGCCGATCATGGCTGCGGCAGGGCTATGATCAGACGCCCAATCCGAACTACACCGCCACCAACGGACAGCCCTTCTACGTCATCACAAAACAGGTGGGCAGCAGCCTGTTCACGCCGGGCGGCCTGATAGACAGCGGCCCGCTGCGGGGAACGGATTTCGGACCGGGCGGCACCACGCGCACCTTCAACTATGGCACGCTGTCGGGCGGCGCGAACATGATCGGCGGCGATTGGCAGGAAACCGTAGGCGCTCTCACCGACAGCTCGGAGTCGGATATCTCGTCGCTTGATGTTCGTGTTACGCGGCAGAACATATTCACCCGTGCCGGCTTTGACGTCACCAACCGGCTTCAGGTCTTCGCCCAGATTTTGTATTCCAGCACGGAGAGTTTCGGCTTTTGCTGTTCCTCATCGTCCTCAACCACCATTTATTCCGGAAACCCCTTCATCCCGGCGCCCGTACAGGCACAGATGACGGCGCTCGGCTTGCCGTCATTCCACCTGAATGTCTGGAACGCCGCCCTGGGCGCGGCAGGCGCAGACGACACCCACAGGCTGGGGCTGTTCGTCCTGGGGGCCAAAGGCGCGCTTGATGCCATGGGGACGAACTGGTCCTGGGATGCCAGTGCAAGCCGGAGCATTTCCTGGGCCAGCGTGACCGCAATAAACGATCCGGTCAGCGCCACCTTTCAGCAGGCCGTTAACGTCGTTCGGAGCCCAGCGACCGGCGCCCCTGTTTGTGCCTCCACGCTTCTCAATCCCGCCGATGGCTGCATACCCTATAATCCCATGGGAACCGGCGTAAACAACGCGGCCGCGCTGGCTTATGCGGTGGGGGGAACCGGGCATTTGAACCAGGCGCTCGGTCAGAACGACTTTACGGCCGCGCTTCGCGGGGAGCCGCTGACGCTTCCGGCGGGCCCTGTAACCCTCGCAACCGGTTTTGAATACAGAACATTGGGCGTGTCCGGAAATTCCACGGCGGCAGATGCGGCCAACGGTTTTTTTGTCGGAAATTTCCACCCCACGACCGGTTCGTATGAGGTCGCGGAAGGGTTTGTCGAAACTGTCATTCCCCTGGCCCGGGACGCTTCCTGGGCCAGGAGTCTGGATGTTGATCTGGCTATCCGGGAAACCGGCTACAGCACTTCGGGGAATGTCACGACCTGGAAGATCGGTGTGAGCTATGGCACCCCCCTCGACGGCGTTCAGATCCGGGCTACGCAATCACGCGACATCCGCGCCCCGAATCTCGGCGAACTCTTTTCCGGCGGGCAGAGCGGCCAGGGCAATGTCATCGATCCCTTCCACAACAATACCACCACGCCGAATATTCTGACGATCAGGATCGGCAACAATGCCCTCAAGCCCGAAACCGCAAACACAACGGGCGCGGGCGTGACCTATCAGCCGTCATGGTTTCCCGGTTTCAGCGCCTCGGTCAATTATCTGACAACCGACATCAAGGGGCAGATCGCTTCGCTTGCGGCGCAAGATGAAGTGAATGCCTGTTACGGGGGCAGTGCGACTTACTGCGATCGCATTCAGCGGGACGGCAACGGCGCCATCCACATCATATATATCCAGCCGGCCAATACCGCCTATGGCAAGACGTCGGGTTTTGACATCGAAACCACCTACAGAAAGAGCCTTTCAGACCTGGTGGAATCCTGGGATGGCGAATTCTTTCTGCGGCTGTTGGCCAACAACACGATGGTTTTGACCACGGTCGGCCCGACAGGGCTGGTCACGCCCGGGGCTGGCGTCAATGCCGCAAATGGCGCGCCGCATTGGACCGCAAATGTATCTCTGGGCTATGAAACCGGCGATTATTCCGTCGTATGGACAGGCCGGGGGTTTACCGCCGGCGTCCGCAGCAGGCTGTTTACGCAGTGTTCGCAGGCATGTCCTGCTTCGAATGGGCCCTATTATACAACCGACAACAATCACCTGCCGGGCAAGTTCTACATGGACCTTTCCCTTCGCTATCGTCTGGCAGTTCCCGGGCTTGATACGGCGGATGCTTTCCTGACCGTGGAAAATCTTGCCAATGACAATCCCGATTTTGCGCTGCTGAGCTTGTCACCGGGAATATATGACACGCTGGGCCGCGTTTTCCGGGCCGGGGTCCGGATCAAGATGTGAGGCGTTGCCTGCATTGTACAAGCGCGTTCAAATCTTCGGTCCCGGCCCGGGTGAAATCCCGCCGCTACTTGTTTTTCCGCTCGGCGCCGATGTCGAACTCGGAGTCCCCGATGGTCGAAAACCACTGGCGAATTTGCTGCTGATCCCTGCTGAAAGTCAGACCCAACTGGAGAAGCAGCCGCGCCTTTTGGGGAAGCAGGTCATTGCCGCCGATGATGCCCGGTATGCCGGCGTCATAGGTGCCTTCGCCGCCCGTGCGTGTGGCAGCGACGAACAGGACGCCCTTTTTGATGGCCTCTTCGCGCGCCTTGTTGAGCGGCCTGGAGATGTCGCCGGGGCCGAAGCCCGCGGTGACGATGCCCTTGAACCCGGCGGCGACCGGGGCATTGATGGCGCCGGCATCGCCTTCAACATGGCCATAGACGATTTCGACCGGCGCAAGTCTGTCAGGGGTCGTCTTGCTGAGGTCGAAAGGCGTCTTCCACGCCGCCGTGCCGCATTTGGTGACGCGGCCCGGCGCGCGGCGGGACAGAATGTGATCCTCATTCACGATCCCCAGGGGCCCATAAATGCGGTCCTTGAACGTGTCCATGCGATAGCCGTCCGTCTTGGAGACATCGCGCGCCGCAAAGAACTGGTCGTTCAACAGCACCACGGTGCCGAAACAGGTGGTTTTCCCACTCGCCGCAAGCCGGATCGAGCTGAACAGATTGGTGTAGGCGTCGTAGGTAAAGGTTCCATACTGGTGCATCGCGCCCGTGGCGACTACCGGCTTGTCCGACTGCACCGTCAGATCGAAGAAATAGGCATCTTCCTCCAGCACGCTGGTCCCGCCCGTCACCACCACGCCGTCGACGTCATCTCTGGCAAGCTGGGCGTCAATCGCTCGCGACACTTTGTACAATGCCGCGTTGCCAACGCTGCCCGACGCGCCCAGAACGCCGCCGGTCTGTACGACCGAAATATTCGCCACCGAGGCCAGTTCCGGATACAGGTCTTTCAGGATCGTGGCGACGCCACCTTTGATGCCGCCGGAATAATGCAGATAGCTGATGCGGTCGCGGGCGGTGGCCTCAAGCGTTCCACCCGCATCGATAACGACAATGTTGGGCTTGTTCGGATCATGAGGCGGGCCGATATCCGTGACGGGAAGACTGGACGCCGAAGCGGCTTCGGCGGCTGCCGCAACGGCCGGCAAGGCGATGACCATGGCTGCCGTACCGGCGATGACGCAGCAACGCCATGCCGTCGCGCGTGTTTTGAAATCATGAAACATTGACCGAAATCCCCACTTGATCGGTTCAAAGGCCGCCGCGTGGCCGATCGGCATATGCGGCGATTGAACGTCAGATTGCGAAACCAGAGCCTGCCGAAAGCAGCGGGCTGCAGATCGGGGCCATGTGGGTAACTACGTATGTGCAAGAGGCGCGGCGACACAGGGCGAGCAAAAACAGTCCTGCAAAAACGGGGATCTCACCGCGAGCCAATGAAAATACCCGGCGCGCATCTGCCACCAGCATCACGCCAACCCGCCGCCGTCTCTGGCACAATAACGGCAGCGCCGTCAGTCCAGGATTTCCTTGATCATATCACCCAGGGCGGTTTGCAAATGCGCCAGTGCCCTCGCCATCTCGCGTTCCACAGTACGGGTCGATATGCCAAGGTGCTGGGCGATATCCTCAAACGACATGTTCATGACGTGGTGCAGCAGGAAAACCTTCCTGGTCGAGGGCCTAACATTGGCCAGCTCGATTTCCACCAGACGCAGGCATTCGCGGGAGGATACAAGCCTGTCGGCATCATCTGTGCTGGACATGGAATCCATGTGATCCGACAGGGGTTCCTGCTGTGCTTCTCTTCTTGCCCGGCCGCGACGGCAGATATCCCGCGCCACGTTCATTGCCGTCGTGAAAAGGTAGCCCCGCGTATCTTCGCGTAACGTGCCACGAATTTCCTGGCGCCAGACATTGAAGAAGGTTTCCTGGATGCAGTCGTCTATATCGTTCCGGTTTCGCAACCGGGATACAAGAAAACGCCGGAGTTCGTTGCCGTGTCTCTCATAGAGCGCATCGATGCGAGCAGCAGCTAGACCTTCCATCAACAATCGGCCCCCGTACACTGAAAAACGCCAGTGCGTCCGTATAAGGAGCAAGCGGCATCCCGATTTGCTAGTCAAGACGTGCCGGACGCCGTTCGACGGCTTTTGGGTCGGCATGAGACGATTTTTCCAAGATCGGAAAACTTAATCACGCCTTGCTGCTTTCGATTTGCGCAGGTCGATCAATTTTTGCACATCTGGCCCTGACGCGGGCGACAGGTGCGACGTTCTGGCGTCAAGTACACGCCGATCTGCATCAGGTTCTCTTTCCCTGTGTGTCGGCGATCCCATTTTCCTCGCGTAGTACCAGCATAGGCGGATCGCTTTTCCGTCTCACGCCAACGCTGCATCCGGGGTTTGAGGTGCAACGACGCTGTTCTGGGCAACAACAAAGGGGCTGGTATGTCTGAGTTCTATCGTTCGGGCGGTTTTCGCCATCGCGTGCTGCGCGCATTTTCCAAGAGAACTGCCTTGAAGGCGATACTGCTGTCAGGGGCATCGTTGACCCTGGCCGCCAGCCTCACGGGTCCGGTATCTGCCCAGGTCACGGCCGAGGCCGCGTCGCCGGCGACGGAGGAAGTGGTCGTCACCGGAACGCAGGTTCTGCGCAATGGATATTCGGCACCCACGCCGTTGAGGGTGGTGGGCATTGACGACATCCAGGCGAGCGCGCCAACGAATTTGTCGGATTACCTGGTCAAGCTGCCGGCCCTGGCAGGCAGCACGGGTCCGCGCAGCTCGGGCAACAGCGTCAGCGACGGCAATGGCGGTGTAGCCGGCCTTAATATTCGCAAATTGGGCAACAACCGCACCCTGGTTCTGTTCGACGGCATGCGCATCGGCCCGTCCTCCGAAAGCGGCGCCTCCACCGCCGGCGAGGTGGACGTCAATGAACTTCCGGATGCGCTGATCAAGCGTATCGATATCGTCACCGGCGGCGCCTCCGCGCAATATGGCTCGGACGCGCTGGCCGGCGTGGTGAATTTCATTCTGGACAAGGACTTCACCGGCGTGAAGGGCACGCTGCAGGGCGGCCTGACCATCTATGGCGACGACCCGCAGGCGAATGCGAGTTTGACCGCGGGCTTCGGGTTCCTGGGTGGACGGGGGCACGTTCTGTTGAGCGGATCGGCATCCCATACCGATGGCATTATGCATGGCAGCGCCAGAAGCTGGGTGACCAACAATGCTTATGACCAGATCAATACCCCCGGCTATACCGCTACCAACGGCCTGCCTTTTTACACCATCGCGCAACATGTCGGCAGCGGCCTCTACACGCCCGGCGGCCTGATTGGAAACACGGCGCTGATGGGAACCGATTTCGGCCCCGGCGGCGTTCCGCGCAACTTCAATTACGGTGCGCTCAGCTCCGGCAACGGCTTCATGATCGGCGGTGACTATCAGGAGACCTATCCGGCGCTCACCGACAGCGGCGAACAATACACCACCTCGCTTGATGACCGGCTGGATCGTCAGAATTTCTTTGGCCGGGTCAGCTATGACTTCTCCGATCACTTCCAGGTCTTTGCCGACGTTCTGTATTCGAACGCCCAGGTGCTGAGCTATTGCTGCACCTCCGGTCAGCTCCTCACCATCAAAACTGGCAACCCCTTCATTCCCGCGTCGGTGCAATCGCGCATGACGACGTTGGGCATTGCCTCCTTTTCCCTGGGTCAGTTGAACACCGATATCGGGGCGGCAGGCCCCGCCAACCAGCGCCAGAAAGAGTATTACGCCCTGGGCGCCAGTGGTGACTTTGATCTTTTGGGCAGCAATTGGCTGTGGAATGCCTATGGCTCTGCCAGCGCCGCGCAGATTGACGACAAGGCGATCAACACGCCGGTCGTGGCGACGTACCAGCAGGCGACCGATGTCGTGACCAGCCCGACAACCGGCAATCCGATCTGCCGCTCCACGCTGACCGCCCCGACCAATGGCTGCATCCCGTACAATCCCATGGGTGTCGGCGTGAACTCGGCGACCGCCATCAACTATGCCCTGAACGGCACCAGCCAGATGCATACCGAAATCGCCCAGGAAGTTTTCGGCGGCGCGTTGCGCAGCAATCCCTTCGACCTGTGGGCGGGACCGGTTTCGATTGCCACGGGCTTCGAACATCGGCAGGAATCCGTGAACGGCGTGTCCACGCCGACCGACATGGCCAACGGCTTCTTCCTGGGCAATTATCATCCGGCCATCGGTGGTGTCTCCGTCAACGAAGGCTTTGTCGAAGCCGTTGTCCCGCTGGCGCATGACTATTCCTGGGCCAAGGAACTCGACCTGGACGTGGCTGTTCGCGAAACCGGCTACAGCTCGTCAGGCAATGTGATGACCTACAAGGTCGGCCTCGTCTATGATGCGCCGGGCTTCCTGGAAGGCTTGCGCCTGCGAGCCACCCGTTCGCGCGACATCCGGGCGCCTTCGCTGGGTGACCTGTACTCCGGCGGCCGCGTCGGTCAGGGCTCGATCATCGATTATTCGACCACGCCCGCGAAAACCATTCCCAACGTCCTGTCGCCGACCCTGGGCAACCCCAACCTGAAGCCGGAAGTGGCCAACCAGACGGGTGTGGGCGCGGTCTATTCGCCGGGCTGGTTCGAGGGCTTCAACGTCTCGGTGGACCTGTTCCAGGTGCAAATGCACAACGCGATCTCCTCGCTCAGCGCACAGAATGAGGTGATTGCGTGTTACCAGAAGGGTGTCGCGGCCTATTGCCCGTTCATCCAGCGCGATTCGACCGGCACGATATCGGTCGTCACCGCGACGGCCGCCAACACCGCATATCTGAAGGAAGCCGGCATCGACCTGGAAGCCAGCTACACGAAGGATCTGGCCGACTTCGGCGATTCCTGGGCCGGCAATGTGAGCCTGCACGCGCTTGCCACCAATATCTGGCAGCAGACCACCATCGATCCTTTGGGCAACATCACCAAGACTGCCGGCTCCAACAGCGGCGGCGTTCCCCATTGGACCTACAATGTCTCGGCCACATATGACGCCGGCCTCTATTCAATGACCTGGGTCGGCCGGGGTCTTGGCTCTGGCGTGCGCAGCCGGCTGTACACCCAGTGTACCTCTGCCTGCCCGACCCTCGCGGCGCCTCTCGCCACGATCAATAACAACTACATGCCGGGCGCCTTCTATATGGACCTGTCTTTCACCTATCGACTGAAGTCCGAAAGCCTGGGGAACTCCGAAGTGTTTTTCAATGTCGAGAACCTGACCAACAACAATCCAGACAGCTTCTGGGTCAGCAACAGCAATCCCCTTTACGACCGGCTCGGCACGGTGTTCCACGGGGGCTTCCGGTTCAAAATGTGAGTGCCGAACAGTCCGCGACATGTCGGTGGGGAATGGCCCGTCGGCATGTCGCGACACGGCAACTGACAGATTTTGGTTCGTAGATTATCGGGGTTCATCGTGAACAGTTCGCATGCTTCGCGTCTGACAAGGGCCGCAACACTGGGCGTGTTGCTTGCGGGCCTGGCGACACCGGCCCTCGCATTCCAGGTCGAAGAGGCCAGCATCGAGGGCATCCAGACCGCGATCCAGAACGGCCAGACCACCTGCCAGCAAGTGGTGCATGCGTATATCAACCGCGCCAGGGCGTATAACGGCGTCTGCACGGCCCTGGTGACTGCCGATGGCAAACCGGTGCAGAGCAGGCTGGGCGCGGTTCGCGCCGGATCGCCGTTGAAATTTCCGACCGCCACGGTGGCGGCGAGCACACTGCTCCCCAACCTCGACAAGTATAAGGGATTGCCGCTCGACTATGGGCGGCTGGAGTCGACGGCGTCCGATCCCAAGGTCGTGCAGCAATATGGCATGATTGTCGGCATGCCGCATGCCGGCCAGCTCAACGCGCTCAGCACGTTGAATATCCGCGGCGAGCGCTCGGTCACATGCAAGGGCGCCTTCGATGCGCCGCCGGGCAGGCCGCTGCCCGCGAACGCGCCGGCCGCTTGCGAGGCATTCCGCCAGCAGCCCGACGCGCTGGAGCGCGCCGCCGCGCTCGACAAGCAATATGGCCGGCACCCCGACCTGAAAAAGATGCCGATGTATTGCGCCGTGATGTCGTTCAAGGATGTCTACGACACCAGCGACATGCGCAGCACCGGCGGCGCCGACACCAACTTTGCAACCGACGCGCCGCCCAAGGATGCGACCGTCGTCGCCGAGTTGCGCGCCAAGGGCGCCATCATCTACGCCAAGGCGACCCTGGCCGAATACAATGCCGGCCCCGGCAATCCTTCGGTGCCGAATGCGGCAAAGGTCACGCATCGCGATATCGGCGGAAACTCGGCGCGCAGCACCTGGGGCGGGGCCCCCTGCAATCCCTACGACACCGCACGCGAGACCGGGGGCTCCAGTTCCGGATCGGCGGTGTCGGTCGGCGCCAACCTCGCCGTCTGTTCCATCTGCGAAGAGACCGGCGGCTCCTGCCGTCAACCGGCGTGGCGCGCCGGCGTGGTCGCGATGGTCACCACCAAAGGCCTGATCCCCTACGGCGGCGCCATCGGCTCCGACCCGTACCTCGATCGGGCCGGCATCCAGTGCAAGACCGTCAAGGATGCGGCTGCGGTGCTGGACGCCATCAAGGATCCGGAGCGTGGATATTTCGATCCGCGCGACATCTACACGGCCCTGCCCAAAGGCCTTGTTTCCAAGGCGCCATACAGTTCGTTCGTGGGCGTGAATGCCGATGCGAAGAATCCCGCCAAGCCGCTCGCCGGCCTGCGGATTGGCATCGTGCGCGAATTCATGGTCAAGCACACCGCCAATGACGCGGCCGTCAGTGACCTGGTGGATGCGCAGATCAAGAAGGTCCTGCGCGACCAGCTCGGCGCCGTGATCGTCGAATCCCACGACCCGCTATATCCCGACGATCCGAACGTGCCCAACATGACGTACACGTTCCAGCAGGCCCTGGCCGAGATTCTGCCGGTCCACATGCCGGAATATTTCAGCAGCCATGTCGGCGAGACGTCTCGGGGCGGCGAAGGCCGCGGCGGCGATGAGGGCGACAACAAACCGTCGGACAAGCTGCAATTCGCCGTGCCGGGCCAGGACATCGGCAGTCGCGACTACATTGCCAGCCTGGCCGAAGGCAAGGCGCCGCTGTCCGACAAGCTCAACCTTCGCAGCGTCAGCGCCTCGCCGCCGATCGACAGCTTCTCCTACCACATGGAGCAGTATCTGATGCGGCGCGGTGACAGCCGGGTCACCGACTGGGCCTCTCTGAACGCCAACACCAAGAATTACAACGACGCCCATGGGGTGGCGATGCTGAACTCGGCCGCCAAAATCGATATCGCGTCGCCCGGCATCACCCAGCGCATGAAGATGCGCGAGGTCATGCGCCTGGTGATCGACAAGGTCATGCGGGAAAACAATCTCGATATCCTCGTCAACCCGACGATCACGGTGCCGCCCGTGCTGCATGGCGGCGCCAGCCAACCCACGATCAACAACCGGCCCACGGGCCGCTTTCCCCTCAGCGCCGATCTGGGCATTCCCGAAATCACCGTCCCCGCCGGCTACAACAGCGTCATGTACGAACCCAGGCTGGAACTGAACGACAAGCACGACAACTACCGTTCTGTCGCCAACAACACCGAGCGGACGGCAATGCAGCAGCCGATGCCGTTCGGGATTTCGTTCTGGGCGGGCCCGGGCGACGAACCGATCGTGATCAAGGTGGCGTCGATCTACGAACAGGCAACCAGACACCGCATGGCGCCGCCGGCCTTCGGCCCGGTGAAGAACGCGAAGAAAGAATAGCCGCAGTGCCGACGATTGCACCCGCCGGCGCACCCAAAGTGAAACCGCATAACGCCGTGTGTTTGGACTCAAAGGAGAAGACATGCTGAATCCGTTCGCCGTGGCCCGAAATGTTCTGGGGAGCCTGGGCCTGGTCCTGCTGGTCGCCGGTGCCTCCGCGCAGGCGCAGGAATTGCCCAAGGTCAGGCTCTTCGCCACCGGCGGCACCATCTCCGGATATGCCGACAGCCGGGACATGCAATATGGCTACAAGCCCGGGACGATCTTGCCGGACAAGCTGCTGGCGGATATTCCCGAAGCGGCCAAGGTCGCGGACCTCAGCTACGAGGATATCGCGGAGACGGGAAGCGGCGGCATCAATACCGCGATTCTTCTGAAGCTGGCCAAGCAGGTCAACGCCTGGCTGGCGCGGCCCGATACTGCGGGGGCGGTCGTTACGCACGGCACGGCGACCATGGAAGAGACGGCCTATTTCCTCAATCTCGTCATTCACTCCGACAAGCCGGTGGTGGTTGTCGGCGCGATGCGGCCTTTTACGTCCATCAGCCGCGACGGACCCTTCAATCTCTACAACGCGATCCGCGTGGCGGCCGATCCGGAGGCGCGCAAGAATGGCGTCATGATCCTGCTGAATGAGGAGATCCAGGCGGCGCGCGATGTGACCAAGACCAATACGGAGCGCGTGAATACGTTTGAAACGCGCGATCTCGGTCCGATCGGCTTCGCCGACGAAGACCGTATCGTTTTTTACCGTCATCTTTTGTACCGGCACACTTACAAGTCGGAGTTTGACGTCGACAACCTGACGGACCTGCCCAAGGTCGATATCTGCTTCGGCTACCAGGAGGGCGACCGTGCCTGCATCGACGGAGAAGTGGCTGCGGGCGCCAAGGGAATTGTCCTGGACGACAGTTCGCCCGGCAACAGGGAGGCGGTAAAGGATGCCCGCACCAAGGGGGTCGTCTTTGCGCAGAGCGACCGCAAGGGCAGCGGCCGCGTCCTGAACTCGACGCGCGGCGAAGAGGCCGGGGTGGTCACGGCCGACAATCTCAACGCCCAGAAGTCGCGGATGTTGCTGCGGCTGGCGCTGACCAAGACCAGCGATCCGAAGGAAATCCAGCGGATGTTTGAAGAATATTGAGACCTGTTCCGCCCTTTCGCGAACACGTTTCCATCAGGAGATTGGCATGAAGAAAGTTCTCGCCTTCCTTACCCTCATCTTGCCCTTCGTGCCCGCGCAGGCGCAGGAAATTCCCGCGGCCGGCCTGCCGCCCATCGTGCAGGACCAGTCCAAACTGCCGCATGTCGTGATCCTTTCTATGGGCGGCACGATTGCCTCCCGCGCCAAGGACCGCATGAACCTGACTCATTATGGGGACGGGCCTGCGGTGAACCCCGAGGATTGGCTGCACGATCTTCCCGAGCTGCAGAATGTCGCGCGCGTCACCACGGAGGACATGCGCGAAAAGGACAAGGCCGCGAAGAAGAAGGGCGACAATTTCGCTGACATCGCGCGCGTGGCGCACAGGCTGAACGAGATCGCCAAGGATCCGAGCATCGATGGCGTTGTCGTGACCCACGGCACCAATACCATGGCCGAGGTTGCATTCTACATGAACCTGGTCGTCGATACCGACAAGCCGATCGTCTTTGTCGGGTCGCAACGTCCGTGGTCGGGGATCTCCGGCGACGGCCCGCTGAACCTCTATGACGCGGTGCGCGTGGCTGCCGATCCTGCCGCCAAGGGGCTGGGCGTGCTCCACTGCATGAACCAGTACATCAATACGGCGCGCGACGTGACCAAGACCAGCGCCTATCGCGTGCAGACCTTCAAGGGCATCGATGTCGGCGCGATCGGCTTCGCTGACCCGGACAAGGTGAAGTTCTATCGTGCGCCGTCGCGCAAGCATACGACGGAGTCGGAGTTTGCGCGGACCGACCTGAAGCAGCTTCCGACGGTGGAAGCGTTCTACGCCTACACCGAAGCGCCCGGCTATGTCATTGACGCGGCGGTGAAGCATGGTGCCAAAGGCCTGGTGATCGACGGATATGGCGCCGGTGCGATAACCGCAAGCGAGACCGCGGCTGTGAAGCGGGCCCAGAAAAAGGGCGTTGTTGTTGTCATCACCACGCGGACACGCAGCGGCCGGGTGCAGGAAGTGCCGCAGCGCCTCAAGGCGCATTTTGTGAATGGCGACAACCTGCCGCCGGAAAAGGCTCGCCTGTTGCTGCAACTGGCTCTGACCAAGACCAAGGACTGGACAAAGGTCCAGCAGTATTTCGACACCTACTGACAAACTGTAACCGGGGAGGGGGTGCTTCCTCTCCCCGCGGCAGTGCGGCCCAGGATATTCGCGTCAGATAACGGAGATTGCCAATGTCACGGGTCGGTTCATATCGCTGTTGGCTGGTTCCTGTTTTGCTGTCTTTTTGTGCGCCCGCCGCCTGGTCGCAGGAAAAGCCCGCGGCCTATATCGTGGAAGAAACGCCACTCGCGCAGATATCGCATGATCTTTCGATGGGCAAGGTCAGCG
Organism: Alphaproteobacteria bacterium; assembly: GCA_028292825.1. GTDB lineage: Bacteria > Pseudomonadota > Alphaproteobacteria > Micropepsales > Micropepsaceae > Rhizomicrobium. Next base: position 71,056 of record JAQGLO010000144.1, read on the forward strand.
CGATCGCCATCACCAAGGCGTATATCGACCGTATCAAAACATATGACGGCCAATTGCATTCCGTCACGCGGATCGCGCCCGATGCGCTCGCACAGGCCGCGGCTTCGGACAAGCGCCGCAAGGCCGGCCACGCCCTAGGTCCGCTGGATGGCGTGCCGATCATGCTCAAGGACAATATCGATGCGGTCGGCATGGCAACCACGGCGGGATCATACGCCCTCATCGACAACGTGCCGGCCAGGGATGCCGAACTGGTGCGCCGGTTGCGCGCTGCCGGCGCCGTTATGCTGGGAAAAGCCAATCTGTCCCAATGGGCCGGCCTGCGCACGACCAGGGGCTTTGCCGGTTCGACCGTTGGTGGGACGCCGCACAATCCGTATGACCTGACCCGGTCCGCCGCGGGGTCGAGTTCCGGGCCTGGCATCATTGCGGCCGCGAGTCTGGCCGCGGGTGCAGTGGGCTCCGACACCACGGGTTCGATATGGGGGCCTGCCAATGTCAACGGCGTGGTCGGCCTGCGCCCGACGGTCGGACTGGTTTCCCGCCACGGCATCGTGCCCATAAGCTCCACCCTGGACACCGCTGGCCCAATGGCCAGGACCGTGAAGGATGCGGCCATGATGCTGACGGTCATGGCGGGCACTGATCCGGCGGATCCGGCGACCAAGGACGCCGACGCCCACAAGAGCAACTATGCCGGCAAGCTTGAAACCGGCGCGCTGAAGGGCAGGCGCATCGGCGTCATCCGGGGCTTCAGCGGCTATGCCGACAATACCAGGCCGGTGTTCGACAATGCCCTTGCGGTGCTCAAGGCGCAGGGGGCGGAGCTGGTCGAGATTTCCATGGATGGTTTTGCGGATCTGGGGATCGAAGTGCGGCAGATCGAGGCTTATGATTTCAAGCCCGACCTGGCGGCTTATCTCAAGGCGGCGCCGACCGCCGTGAAGACGCGCACGCTTGCCGATGTCATGCAATTCAACAGCGTGGACGAACGCGAAAAGCTGCATTCCCAGGACCGCATGGAAAGCGCCGCGGCCCTGTCGCGCGGGGCCGACCCCGAATATGCCCGGCTCGTGCAGAGCGCCAAAACAAAAGCGGGGAAAGACGGCTATGGCAAGGCAATGAAAAACTACCATGTCGACGCCCTGGTGGTGCTTGCCGGTGGGCCCGCGGGTGTGATCAAGCCCGATGAATCCGATCCCGTTGTGGGGTTGGCGTCACGTCCAGCTGGGGCAAGGCAGCTTTCTGCCAGCGGGCTGGTGGCGCTTGCGGGTTATCCGGACCTGGTCGTGCCTGCCGGCTTCGTCGATGGCATGCCCGTGGGCATTTCGTTTATCGGGATGCCATGGTCGGAGGCTGCCTTGATTTCCTACGGCTACGCCTATGAACAGGCGTCACAGGCGCGAAAGCCGCCCCAAGCCTACAAGACGCATTAGCTGGCCGCTGATTGTCCGTTATGCGGTTGAAGCAGGCCGCGCAGTGCCAGCCGAAAGACACGCCACGTAGCAAAAACCAGGCGGCGCCGTAAGCATGGTGCGGAAGACCAGACTTGGACCGACACAGGTCTTGCGGCCCACATATTTTCTTGCCCCTCGGTTTTTGCCACGCCAGGATGGGCGTTCATGGTCTGGACTGGGAAGAACGTCGAAGCAGTGCGATAGGCTGAGCAAGCTTCCTGGAAGGGGGTATTCCGTTCCCTACAGTCCGTCGGTGAAGCGTGAAAGCCCACGCGGCCCGCCGCAGGTTTTCGCACGGGCCTCTGCTTCGCCAGCCGCTGCACTTTGTGACCCACGCTTCCGGCCTAACTGGGGTTGAGGCCTGGCAGCTTGTCCCCGCCCCGCCGCCGCGAAACGGTTTGGCGCTTCAGGCCGGTCAGAAGCCGCCAGGTGCGTAGCTTCAGATCTTCAATATCGGCTGTCCTGCCGGCATATAAGGCGCCCGTCAGCGCACGGACAAGAATTTGGGCGTCTTCATCAAGCTTGGGCGACAATGCCAGCTTGGGAAACATGCTTTCCAGGGGCGTGTTCGCTGGTATGCCCAACTGCTGCTGGGCATAGGCTTGCAGGAAAGCCTTCAAGTCTTCCGCGGTGCGAACCTGCTTGAGTGCATCAAGTCCTGCCGATCCGCGCAAAGGATTTTTCCGGTCAGGCGAAAAGGCGCGGTGCCGGCGTCGGCGACCGGTCCGCCACAACCGCACGGCGCCGACAAGGCCGAGCGACGCCAAGACGACGAGAGCGCCGTAGGGCAGCAGGGACATCGTGCCGGCAAGCAGTTTTCGCGCCCAATAGGCGGCGAAGGAGCGATCCTTCCAGATCGTCCCGCCCGTCGCGTCGACGACCGGAATCACCGTATTTGGCGCATGCGCGCCGGGCTGCACTTTGATCGTCCGCGCCGGCAGGACAGCGGTGGCGGCCCTGTTGTTGACGGTATCCCACCAGGAGACCCGGATGGCCGGCAGCACCAGCCGTCCCGCGCGTTGCGGCACCATGCTGTAGTTTTCGATGCGCTGGCTGGAAATCGCGCCGCTGTCCTTGTCGGTGTCGGTCTTTATTGCCGGCCTGTCCGCATAGACGCGAAAAGCGTCATGATCCTCCTGGGCTTCGGTATCCGGCAGCTGGCTGCCAACGGCACCGATTGCAGACAAGGTTATCTTGCGGATCATCGGCTCGCCGACCTGCGGTTCCTGCAGCGCCGTATCTTCTTCGATCTTGAGGGATTTCAAAGGCAGCCAGGGGTCCATCGGGGCCGCCGGCGCCTTGACCTCGAGCCGGCTCTCGTTCGACGCGACGCGAAAGGGGACTCCGCTGGACATATTGGACAATGCCCGCATCGCCTGCCGTACACCGGCCATGAAATTTCCACCGAACGGGTCGTTTGCCGCTTCGAGGCTTTCCGCCTCGATATTGCCTTGCAACACGAAGGCCGGAATGACCATTTTTCCGGGTTGCATGGGGGTGATGACATAATGGAAATCCACCACCCTGGCCGGCGCCCCGTTCACGACCGCGACATGCACCTGCGGGTCTCCCAGCCGTGTCACGATGGCGTTTTCGATCGCCGGGTCGGTCATCGTCACGTTCGACAGGCCGGCGCGTATGACGCACCGGACCGTGTAACGGACGGCTTCACTCTGATAGGGCGTGGTTGTATCGCCGCCGGCGGTGATGGAGACCGGTGCATTGGCGGGCCCGGCCGCGAAAGCAGGCCAGGAAAACCCGACAACAAGAAACGCGAAAAGGCGCACATGCTTCGACACAGGGCGGTTCCTATCTTGAACCATGTTCGGCATCTTCGATCATGAACTGGTTTTTCAGGAACGATCCAGGATCGCTCTGAACCCGCCGCAACCATTGATCGGCATTGATATCGCGTTGCACACGGACTGGCACGCCGCGGGCCGTGCCCTTCTGCTGGTTGCCTTGTGCGACAGCGCGGGATGCAGCCGTGCCCTGTGCGGTTTGCGGCGGCGTGTTTTCAGAACCGGCTTGCCGGGCCTGCGGCGCCTTGCCGGCGCCGTTCTGTGGTGATCCGGATTTCTGCTGGTTGGCTTGCTGGTTCTTTGCGGATTGCTTTTGCTGCTGCTTGTCCGGCGCGCCTTTGCCGCCGCGCTTGTCCTGGTCTTTTTTCTGGTCGGACTCTTTTTTCTTCTGCTTCTTGTCGGGTGGGTGAGCCAGCATCTCCCGGGCGATGGCCAGGTTGTGCAGGGCCGGCGCATCGTCGGGCCTTTGCTTCAGGACCTCTTCGTAGCTGCGGATCGCGTTTTCGGGCTGATACTGCATCAGCTGGGCATTGCCGAGATTATACAGCGCATTCAGATCGCCGCCCTTCTGGGCGAGCGACGCCTTGAACAAGGCCGCTGCCTGGGCATAGGCATGGGCCCGGTAGGCCGCGACCCCGCGGCGATAGGTGGTGTGAAACTTGGCCATGGCGGCTTTGTAATTGCCCTGATCATAGGCCGCCTTGGCCTGCTGATCCTGGTTGCGGAACAGTTCGGCGGGCGTCGCGGCGTTTGCCTGCCCGCCCGCCAGGAAAACCGACGCCAGCAAAATCATGGCCAGAAAGCCTGCGCCCTTCCTGAACCAGGGCAAAATCAGCAAGCCCAGAAGAAACGCAGGAATGTAGAAGCGCTCGTCCCATACCCGCACTGTGTCCTGCCCTGCCTGCGCCTTGCCGTTCAGGGCTTCCACCCGGCCCAGGATGGCGCGGGTATCATCATCGGAATAATTCGCCTCGACATAAAAGCCGTGACCGGCAGCGGCAAGCATCTGCAGGCGACGGTCCTGGAGATGGGAGATCGCATCCTGGCCGTTGGCAAGCTTGAGCCAGCCGCCATCGCCGCCTGGTATGGGCGCGCCGGCGGTCGTGCCAATCCCCATGGCATAGATCGCAGCGCCGCCGGCCGCGCGTATGAGGCCGGCGATATCGTCTTCCTCGAAGCCGCCATCGCTGATGACCAGGATGGATTTTCTGTCGCCCGGTTCGGCCTTCAACATCGCGGCCGCCATCGCCAGCGCCGGTCCGAGCCGGTCGCCCTGGAGCGTCACCAGGGAGGTGTCCAGTGCCGGCAAAAGATTCCGGATCGTTCGAATGTCGTCGGTCAGCGGTGCCACCAGGTGCGGGACAGCCGCATAGGCCACCAGCCCGATCTGTTCCCCGCGGCGCATGTCCAGCACATTCTGGATTTCCTGGCGCGCCCGCGCCACACGGGACGGCTTGACGTCCTGGGCGTTCATGGTCTGGGAAAGATCCAGCACGATGACCAGATTCTGCGACGCGCGAAAGGTTTGCTGGTCGGTATAGCCCCAGCGGGGACCGGCCATCGCCACCGTCCCGCACAGCCATGCCGCGGCCCACAGCAACAATGGTGCCCAGCTTTTGCGGGCCGGCGCATTCCGGTTTCTTATCAGATGCGTCAGGAGATGAGGATCGACAAAGCGCTCAAGCAGCGCCGTTGAACCCGGCCGCCGGGAAAACAAGGCATGGAGCAACAGCATGATGGGGATCGCGAGAAGCCCCCACAACCACGCCGCCTGTGCGAATTGAAACTGGCTAGGCAAAGCGTGTCTTCCCCAGGATCGGCAACAAGGCCAGAGCCAGCAGCAGCGCCAGCGCAGCGCCGAGGGGATAGCGATAGAGTGGCTGGTAGATCAGATAGACCCGCGAGTCCGCGCGCGTCTTTTCCAGTGTGTTGATCTGGGCATAGACCTGTTGCAGCGCCTGGGTATCGCCGGCGCGAAAATAGCTGCCGCCGGTGGCGTCGGCGATTTTTTTCAGCAATCCTTCGTCCAGATCGAACTGCGCCATCACGGTCGCGCCGCTCTGGTCGGGAACCGATACCAGGCCGCGGGTGCCCACGCCGATGGTGTAGATCCGGATGCCGTATTCATGCGCCAGCCTGGCGGCTTCCAGCGGCGGGATGGTGCTGGCATTGTCGCCGCCATCGGTCAGCAGGATGATGACCCGTGATTTTTCCGGCCGGTCCCGCAGGTTGCCGACGGCCAGGCCGATGGCGTCTCCGATTGCCGTCTGGTCGCCCGCTTCGCCGGCCTGCGCATTGTCGAGCATTTTCTGCACCGACACGACATCGCGGGTGAGGGGCACATGCAGATAGGCGTTGGAGCCGAACAGGACCAGGCCGATGCGATCGCCCTGCCGCTGGGCGACAAAGTCTTCGACGACCGACTTCACGACGTCCAGGCGGTCGACCTGCTGGTTGTCCTTCACATAGTCCAGCGCGCGCATGGATTGCGACAGATCGACCGCAAGCATCAGGTCGTAACCCTTGTCCTGAAACGGGGCCAGCTCGTCCACCAGCCGCGGACCCATCAAGGCGCCCGTCAGGCACAGCCAGATCAGGCCAAGTATTATCAGTTGAAGCCGGTTGGAGGTCTCGCGCAGCTGCGGGGGAAACACGGCCTTGAGGCGTTCGATATGCGGAAACAATATCTCCGGCGCGGGGCGCGCGCGCGCAGTTTTCGCGCCACATTGCCACCTTCGAACCAGGAACGGCGCCGCCAGCAACACGATCATCCAGGGCCAGGCAAAGGAAAACACCTAGCGCACCCACCTTTTGGCCGCATCGATCAGGCGTTTCAGGCTCTGGGCCGGATACTCGCGCCCCGCCGGCGCATAGGGGGCATCGACCAGCAGCCGGCCCTGGCTGGCCCAGTCAAAGCCGCGCGGATCCTTCGAGGTCAGCCAGCCCAGCCACGCCTTGCCCTCCAGCCCCGCACATTCGGCGCGCGAGGAACGGCGCATCGCGATCCGGCGCAGCAAGGCGGACAGTGCCGCTGCAATCTGCTGCGCATCGCCCCCGGGCAATTGGTCTTCCAGTGCGTCCAGCGCCCGCCGCGCATCGCCTTTCCAGCTTCGCCAATAGGCCCGCCGCCGCCAATAAAGCACCACAGCCGCTGACAGAATCGCCGCGATCAGCGCCCACCAGCCCGGCGCCAGGGGCCACCAGCTGATATAATCCAGGCCCGCAATATCATCGAGCTGCGCCAGCAGGTCGGGCGGAGCGGTCTTCACCGCTTGTCCCGCTTGATGTTCAGGCGGCGCAGGCCCGGCAGCAATTCATCATAGACATCCTTGTCCGTATGCAGGTCGACAATGCCGATTCCCTTGCGCGCCGCGATCTCTTCCAGCCGCGTGCGGTTTTCCTGCCATTGCCGCGCATAGGCCGCGCGCCCAGCCGGATTGTCGGTGTCGAGGGTGAGCGTGTGCCCCGCAGTGTCGCTGAAGATCACGGTTTCCATCGGCGGGATTTCGCGGTCGGCCGGATCGTTGATGGCGATCAGAACGACGTCACACTTGCGGCGCATGTCGCCCAGGCGTTTTTCCAGCATGTCCGTCGCGTCCTGGAAATCGGCGATCAGCAGGACGAGCGCGCCCCTGGGGACCAGCGGCTCCAGGTATTTCAGCGCGACATCCGGCGCCACCGGGACATCCTGCGCCGGTTCACTCAGCAGCTTGAGCGTCTGCCACAGCGCCTGGCGGGAACGCGTCGGCCGGAAATAGGCAATGCCGTCCGCCCCGCCGAACACCAGGCAACCGACGCGATCGCTGCTGCCATTGGCTTGCCAGCCCAGCAGTGCCGCGGCCCGCGCCGCCTGCACGGATTTGAAGGTTCCGCGGGTGCCGAAACGCATGGCGGCGTTCGCATCGATGCACAGAAGGACGGTGCGCTCCCGCTCTTCGGTGAAGACCTTGATGTGCGGCTTGTTCGTGCGCGCGGTGACGCGCCAGTCGATGCTGCGGATATCGTCGCCAAAGCGGTAGTCCCGCACCTCATGGAATGCCAGGCCCTGGCCGCGGAACGGCGAGGCGTAATTGCCGGACGTCGCCGCCCAGGAGCGCTGCCCGGATACCAGTTGCAGGCGCGACGCCTTGGTACCCAGCGACACAAGCTCGTGGAAGTCGGGATACAGCATCGACGATGTTCCTTACGGCACCGCCACGACAGCCAGGAGCCGCTGGACGATCTCGCCGCGCGAAACATTCTCGGACTCCGCCTCGAAGGACGGCATGATGCGGTGGCGCAGGATGTCGGGTGCCACCGTCTGGATATGGTGCGGCGAGACAAAGTCGCAGCCCTCCAGCCACGCCAATGCCCTGGCGCAGCGCAGCAGGGCCAATGTCGCGCGCGGCGAAGCCCCGTGCCGGATCCAGCCGGCCAGCTTCGCATCGTAATCCAGCGGGGTGCGTGTCGCGCTCACCAGCGACACGACATACTGCTTCAGTTTCTCGTCGACGTGAATGTCCGCGCAGGCGCGCCGCGCGGCGAACAGTTCCGCCTGGGTGCTGACCGGGGCCGGCACATTCGGGGAGGTTTTCCCGCGCCGGTTCTCGTCATAATCGAGGATCTTGCGTTCTTCTTCCGGCGTGGGATACCCCACGATCGTGTACATCAGGAAGCGGTCAAGCTGGGCTTCCGGCAGATTGTAGGTGCCTTCCTGCTCGATGGGATTCTGTGTTGCCAGCACCATGTAAAGCTCTGGCAGCTTGTAGGTATGGTGGCCGACTGTGACCTGCTTTTCCTCCATCGCCTCGAGCAATGCCGACTGCACCTTTGCCGGGGCGCGGTTGATTTCGTCCGCCATGACAATGTTGTTGAAGATGGGTCCGCGGCGGAACGTGAAGTCGCTCTTCTCGTGCACGTAGATCTCGGTGCCGATCAGGTCCGAGGGCAGCAGGTCCGGCGTGAACTGCACACGATGGAAATCGCCTTCCACGCCCTCCGCCAGCGCCTTGGCCGCGGTGGTCTTGGCCAGGCCCGGCATGCCCTCGATCAGAATATGCCCGTCACACAGCAGGCATATCAGCATGTTGCGGATCAGCGCATGCTGGCCGATGATGCGTTCGCCGATCACCTTTTGCAGATTGGCGAGTTTGCGATGCGCCTGAACCGGCGCGTCGCCCGGCGCGCCTTGCAGGGCGGTTTGCGGTGACGGCGCCGATGAAACTGACATCTGGGTAATGTTCCGAAACGACTGGCATGGGAGCGGCCTGTGATGTCGATCACAGTCACAATAAGGCCTTGCGGCACATGCCTACTGTACCCGTAACGATAGCTGGGCAATAGACCAAACTGCAGGCATGGTCGCCTGGCTGGCTTGCGGTTCCATCGCGGTCCGTTGCCGATCACACCGCGCCGATGAATTCGGGTTCATGTGCTGGAACGTGGATATCAGGTGCTCGCCTGGCGGCGCGTCGTTCAGCGGGGCAGCCAGGCGACGCCGGTCAGGTGTTCGGTTTCAGACCAGAGGCGTTTGGCGAGCGTGATGTCTTTTGCGGCCGCCGGAATGGTCGCGGGCCCGGGCGGGCCCTTCAGTTCCTGAAAGCCACCGGGGCCATAATATCCACCGCCCGTTGCTTGCGGCGCCACGGCGGCAAACAGGGTCGGCAGCGCGCCATGTGCGGCATCCTGCGAGAGAATGGGCGCCAGGGCTGCCGACAGAAAACGCATGACAAATCCCGCCAGGTTCGCCTGCAGGTTGGTGACAGCATAGCCGGGATGTGCGGCGGTACTGAGGATCGGCGAGCCGGCGGCGGTAAGGCGGCGCTGCAATTCCAGGGCGAAGATCAGGTCGGCAAGTTTGGATTGGGAGTAGGCGCCCCACATCGGCTTGTAGACGCGCTCCGCCTGCAGATTGTCGAAAACGATCCTGCCGAAATTCGCTGCGCTGCTGGCGACGGTCACGACCCGCGTGCCGGGCTGCGGTTTCAAATGCGCAAACAGCAGCGCGGTGAGGGCGAAGGGCCCCAAATAGTTGGTTGCGAACTGACGCTCGAACCCATCGACGGTCAGTTCGCGTGTCGGCAGCGCCATGACCCCCGCATTGTTGATGAGCAGGTCCAGCGACGAACCCGGGAACCGCTCGGAAAAGAAAGCGGCAAAGTTGCGGACGCTGGCGAGCGAGGCAAGATCGAGGATGGCCGGCGTGAGGATGGCGCCGGGCACTTCGGCCCGGATGCGTTTTATGGCGTCGGCCGCTTTGGCTTCGCTGCGCGCGGGAAGGATGACCTCGGCGCCGTGGCGGGCAAGTTCAAGGGCGGCATGGAAACCGATCCCGGAGTTGCCGCCGGTGATCAATACGCGGCGCCCGGCCTGGGAGGGGATTTTGCCGGCAGTCCAATTTGTGTTTGTCATGGACTCAAGGTTGCGCCGCCAGTATCCTTTTGCAAGAAGGCACCTTTCCAGCGTGTACGCACCTTAAGGTAACCAATGGCCAAATCCGGTCTTCTGGAAACATGTGACGCCCTCTGCGAGACGTTGACGGACGCGGAAGACGCCCTGACCCGGGAAATTGTCACGCGTCTTGCGGACAAATGGTCCCTCTGGACCCTGAGCGTTCTGGCTGGGGCTGCCGGGCCGATGCGTTTCTCGCGCGTCATGGACCAGGTCGAGGGGATCAGCCAGAAATCGCTGACCAAGGCGCTGCGACAGCTGGAGCGGGACGGCCTGGTCACCCGAAAGATGTTCGCGGAGGTGCCGCCGCGGGTCGAATATGCGATCACGCCAATCGGTATCGAGATGCTGGAACAGGTGGCGCCGCTTTGGACATGGGCGGCAAAGAGTGTGCACCGGTTTCAGGCGGCTCGTGCGAAGTTTGACGGCGGGTAATTGCAGACCGGAAGGCGCAGGCCGGTGACCCGTCCGGCGGCTTTCATATCAGGAGAGTTCTCATGGATCTTCAACTCAACGGCAAGCTCGCCCTGGTCAGCGGAAGCACGGCCGGCATCGGCTTTGCAATCGCAAGGGCGCTGGCGGCGGAAGGCGCCCATGTCATCGTCAATGGCCGGTCCCAAAAGGCGGTCGATGAAGCGGTCCTGACGCTCAAGGGCGATACCGGCGGTACGCTTTTGGGATTTGCCGGCGACCTCAGCCAGGCTTCGGTGGCGGAGGCACTCGCCAAGGATCATCCCAATGTGGAAATCCTGGTCAACAATCTGGGCATTTTCGAGCCCAAGCCGTTCGAGGACATCCCCGACGAAGACTGGGTTCGCTTCTTCGAAGCCAATGTCCTGAGCGGCGTGCGTCTCGCGCGCCTGTATCTTCCGGCCATGCGCAAGGCTGATTGGGGGCGCATCATCTTCATATCGAGCGAAAGCGCCGTCCAGATTCCCCAGGAAATGATCCATTACGGCATGACCAAGACCGCGCAAGTGGCGGTTGCCCGGGGCCTGGCCGAAGCGATGGCCGGCACCGGCATCACCGTCAACTCAATCCTGCCTGGTCCGACCCGGTCCAGGGGCGTTGAGGATTTCGTGGACGCACTCGCCAGGAAGGAAGGCAAGTCCTTTGCGGAGTTCGAGAAGGAGTTCTTCGAGAAAGTCCGGCCGACCTCGCTGATCAGGCGATTTGCGACGCCCGAAGAAGTCGCGGCCATGGTCGCCTATGTGGCGAGCCCGCTGGCATCCGCAACGACAGGCGCAGCGCTGCGTGTTGATGGCGGGGTCATCAAGGCCGCGCTTTGAGCGGCAACGGGCATGCGTGTCGGATGCTGCATTGCGAGATGATGCTCGACCGCATGGCCATCCTGTTGCACGAACCGGAATGAAATCAACGGCTTTGGGCTGGGTACGCACGGTCCCGCTTGCAAAATTGCCCGATATTTCCGCAAAAAAAGAATCCATACCGCTTTTCCTGCTGGAAAACGTCCTAGTTTAATAAGTCTACGCGCATGTCTGAAAAAAGAAGGGGCGGCCCCAGGCGGGCAAAGCTCCGGATCAGGAGAAATGTCGGGGGCAGATGGGGGAGCGTTCAATTGATGAGTGGTTCATGCAAGAAGCCCTTCCCCTCGCGCCCATGCTGTCGCGCTTTTTGCTGCGCAATCGCTGCAATGCGGTCGAAGTCGCCGATCTGAGCCAGGAATCCTTTGCACGTCTCTATGAGTCGGCCCAGCGCGAGCGGCCGGCCATGGTGAAGCCGTTTCTGTTCCAGATCGCGCGCAACCTCATGATTGACCGCCTGCGCAAGCAGAGCGTGGTTTCCCTTGAAGTCATGACGGAATTCGACTGGCTGAATATACCGGATGACAAACCATCATCCGAGCGGGCACTGGAGGGCCGGCAGGAGTTGCGGCTGCTCCAGGCCGCGCTCGACGACCTGCCGCCGCGGTGCCGCCAGGTGGTCATGATGCGCAGGATTGAAGGACTTTCCCAAAAGGAGGTGGCGGAGCGGCTGGGTATCTCGATCGATACGGTCCAGACGCAAATCGCCAAGGCCATGCGCCTTCTGACCCAGGCAATGGCCGGCCGCCGCGGGGCGGTCACGACGGAAGCGCGCCGTTACAATCTTGTCAGGAAGCCTCGTGATGTCGGCTGATCAGATCGAACAGACGGCGGCAGCCTGGCTGGCACGCGAGGATAACGAACTGACGCAGACGGAGCGTGATGCTCTGGATGCCTGGCTTGCGCAATCCAGCCGGCACAAGGTTGCCTATCTGTCGCTGAAGATGACATGGCAACGCACCGAAAGGCTGGCGGCGCTGAAGAGCCCCGCGCCGCGTGCCGAGGCGCCCCGGCGGGGGAGCGGGCTTCGTCTTGCCATCTTCGTTGCGGCCACCCTGGCGATCTTTTTCGGCGCCAACATCAACCTGACGCCGCACCAGGATCCCGGACAGAATTACAGCGCCGCTCCGGGACGGGTGGAGGTTTTCCGGCTTGCGGACGGCACGCGGATGGACCTGAATGCCGACACGCGCGTGCATGCCCATCTTTCCAACAAAATGCGTGTCGTGACGCTGGAGTCCGGCGAAGCCTATTTCGAGGTGGTGCATGACGCAAAGCATCCCTTCATCGTCTATGCCGGCGACTGGCGTCTCACCGATCTGGGCACGAAATTCTCCGTCTCTCTCGATGGTGATGAGATCCACGTCATGGTGCGTGAAGGACGGGTGCGCATGGACCCCATGCGCGGACAGGATTCGTCACGCACCGTGATGGTGGACGCGGGTCATGTGATCGTCGCCAATAACCTGGAAACACTGGTTCTCACCAAGCCCGATGAGGATATTGCCAATGCCCTCAGCTGGCGCAGCGGCCTGCTGGTATTCGACCAGAAGCCGCTGGACGAAGTGGCGGAGCAGTTCAACCGCCATAACACCAAGCAGCTGCTGATCAAGGGCAGCGCCCGGAAAATCCGGATCGGCGGAAGCTTCAAGGCGGACAATGTGGACGCCTTCATTCATTTGCTGCACCGGGGTTTCGGGCTTTCGGTGAATGACCAAGGAGACAAAGTGGAGCTGTCCCGCTAAAATCGCGGGCGGCCAATCCTGCCGATTCAAAATAATAAGATCGATACCGGGGGGTATTTGGAGCGTTCTCGAATTCTGAGAGCCTGTCTTCTGGGCGCGCTGTCGCTGTGCGCCTTCATGCGCGGATTTTCGGCGCACGCGGCCGAGCCCCAGGAGACCGTGAGCATCCCCGCCGAAAATCTCAAACGCGCGCTGGACGATTACATCAAGCAGACCGGCATTGAGCTGATCTACAATACCGACGATGTCCGCGCCGGTGTCAGCCATGAGGTGCGCGGACTGGCCGCCGAGAAGGCCCTGATGGAAATGCTGGTGAACACCGGCATGTCCGCCATCCGCGACAGCACGGGCGCCATAATCATCGCACGTTCCAGGCACGACATCACCGATCCGGCTTATGCCGGCACGGAGTCGGTCGTGGTGACGGGGACGCGCATTGTTCGCGACAATGACTATGCGCCGCCGCCCGCAACCATTGTCGCGGCGGACCAGATGCTGCGGATAACGCCGTCCGGCCTGCCCAATGCTCTCAACAAGCTGCCGCTTTTCGCGCCCGCCCAGACCAGCATCAGCACGGCCAGTGGCGCCAACGGCAAGGGTTCGCGCCCGCCGGGAAACTTTATGGATCTGCGCGGACTGGGTCCCAACCGCACACTTGTCCTGGAAGATGGTCATCGCATGCCGGCGACCTGGTTCGACGGCACCATCGACGTGAACACCGTTCCCCAGATGCTGATGGAACAGGTGGGCATTGTCACGGGCGGTGCCTCCGCCGTTTACGGGTCCGACGCCGTCAGCGGCGTGGTGAACTTCATCATCGATCACAAGTTCAATGGCCTGAAGGGCATCGTCGAGGGCGGCGTCTCCGAATATGGCGACGCGTCTACCTATCGCCTGGGGCTGGCCGGCGGGTCGGCGCTGTTTGGCGGGCGTGGACATGTGGAATTCAGCGCCGAGGTTTACAATCGCGACAAGGTCCGCAGCCAGGCCAGCCGGCCCTATGGCAATCTCTCCACCCAGATTGTGGGCAGCGGCACTGCGGCCAGCCCCTACCGGCTGGCCAGCAACGTCTATATCAGCAACGCGTCTTTTGGCGGACTGATAACGGACGGGCCATTGGCGGGTCAGCAGTTCCTGCCCACCGGCAAACTGGCGCCCTTCAACCCCGGCCTTCCGACAGCCACGATAAACCTGGGCATCGGGGGCGATGGCGGCTGGTTGCGCAACGAGGATCTCAGTCCTTCGCTGCTGACCTTCCAGAGTTTCGCGCGCGCCGACTATGACCTGACCGGCGCCGCCCACTTCTATGTTCAGGCCAGCTTCGCCCAGACGCGAAGCAATGTCCGAAGCCAGAACCTGGTGCAGACCGCGGGATCGAACGCCATCACGATCTACAGCGGCAATGCCTTCCTGGCGCCGGATTATCAGGCGGCCCTGACCGCAACAGGCACGCCCAGCTTCAATCTCAACCGGTATGACGAGGATTTCGGAAGCCGGATCACCTTCGTCACCCAGACCGGCGCGCTTGCCGTCACCACAGGCCTGACGGGGATTTCGTCCGGCCGCTACAACTGGGAGGTGTATTTCACCCACGGGGAGGGGCGCACCAAGCAGACCTCCCTCAACAATGTGAACAGCGAGCGCTTCTATGCGGCGGTCGATGCGGTTGCCGCGCCGGCGGGCAATGCGCTGGGCGTTGCCGCGGGCACCATCGTCTGCCGGGCAACACTGACGGCGCCGGGGCTGTATCCCGGTTGCGTTCCGATCGATGTGTTTGGAAATGGCGCGCCGTCACAGGCGGCGAAGGATTATGTCGTCGGCACCACATGGTGGATGGCGCGCAATACCATGGATGATTTCGCCGCCAATATCACAGGCGAGTTGTTCGAAGCCTGGGCCGGGCCGGTCAAGGCGGCCATCGGAGTCGAATATCGCGAACAGGGCCTGAGCGAAACGACGAATGTTCCGGACAACAGCTTCAATGCCGCGGGGCTGCGGGGAAACTTTTCGCCCGGCACGCTCAAATGGACCAAGGACATCGCGGCGGCGGCGCAAGGTGCCAATTCCGTCAAGGAGAGCAATATCGAAGTCAGCATGCCCCTGCTCGAGGACCTGCCGCTGGTCCAGAGGCTCGCGATCAACGGCGCTTTTCGCTACACCGACTACAGCACGTCGGGCGACGCCAATACCTGGAAGCTCGGCCTGGAATGGCAGTTGCTGGACGATCTGCACCTGCGGGCGATGCAGTCACAGGATATCCGCGCGCCGACATTGTTCGATCTCTATCAGGGCTCGCAGGTGACCATTGTCGGCCATCAGGATCTGCTGACCAACTCGGGCGGATCGGTCAATGTGGAGGTCCATGGCAATCCCAGCCTGGTGCCGGAGGTTTCCCGCAACAGCATGGCGGGCTTTACTTACCGGCCAAGCTGGTTGCGCCGCTTTTCGCTGTCGCTCGATTATTATCGCATCTCCATCATGCACGCGATCGGCCTGGTCTCCGGCGTCTCCCCGGATGTGGAAAACAATTGCAACGCATCCGGCGGCACATCGCCTTTCTGCCAGTACATCATACGCCCTGGGCCTGTCTCCGACACCAGCCTGGCCAATTTCCCCATCCTGCTGACCTCGCAGAAATTGAACCTGGCGTCGACACGGGCCGAGGGCGTGGATTTCGAACTCAACTACGCCACCGATCTCGGCGAAGTCGATCCGTCGCTGGATGGGGTGCTGAGCCTGCGCCTTTGGTGGGCGCATCAGCGCATGCTCAAGACACAAACCCTTCCCGGCGCGGTGGTTCTGAACATGGCCGGCACGGCGCAGGCCCCCAACGACCGCGTGACCCTCATCATGAACTATACGCGGGGGCCATTTAGCGTCGATCTTCTGGAGCGCTATCTCGCGAGTTTCCGCCAGAGTTCGAACCCGACCCTGGTTTACGCGATTGCCGATGTGCGGCCCTATTTCCAGACCGACATCGATATGTCCTGGGACTTTTCCGCCCTTGGCCATCCCGTGACCGGGTTTTTGAGCGTTGCCAATCTCTTGAATGTGCAGGGCGGCCTCTATCAGACGAGCGGTTTCTCCGGCAACCCCGGCCTGAATTACCCTGTTGCGCCGGGCGCGGATATTTTTGGCCGCTATTTCACGCTTGGCGTGCGCCTGAACATGGGCTGAGGCGCGGGGCTTCGTCCGGCACGCAGCGTGTCGCCGGGCAGCCGCCTGGGAATTCGGGAGCGCCACAAAAAAACTGTCACGTTTTTTTCGTCGGCACCCGTCTCAAGGATAAGAGCTATAAAAACAGGGGCGGAAACTTGCAGGACAACCGGCATTTCACTGTGCTTCGGTGGCGCTTCAACAGCGTCTTCGCATCTGCGGTAACGGCGTCGGCCCGAATGCGACGCGGGAAAATCGAGAAAATTTGATGCCTGCCCCGACTTCGGTTGGGGGAGTTCTGTTTGGTGCGAACGCGCGGTGACTGCGTGGCGTGAGCGGCTTCATGTCTTCAATGGGCCATTCAAGGTCCGAAATATCCTGGGGGAAATATGCATCGCAAATATCTGAAACTCGGTGTCTCGACTGTCGCCATCGTCATGGCGGCCTTGTCCGCCGCGCACGCGCAGGGAATGGCCGAACCCACCGAGCAGGTCGTCGTGACCGGTTCGCGCGTCATCACCAACGGCAATGACAGCCCGACGCCCGTGACCGTCATCTCCACCAGCGACATCACCGCGACCGCACCCGCCACGGTGTTTGACGGGTTGCAGGCCTTGCCGGTGTTCAACGGCAATGTCGGCCCCCAGGCCAATCCCGGCAACAGTTCACAGAACAATGCCGCGCATGAGTTCAATCTGCGCAGCATCGGCATCACCAGGACGCTGGTTCTGTATGACGGGCGCCGCATCGCCTCCACGACCCCTACGGGCGTGATCAATGCCGATATCATCCCGACCATGCTGTTGCAGCGGGTTGATATCGTGACGGGCGGCGTGTCCGCGGTTTACGGCTCGGACGCCATTTCCGGCGTGGTCAATTTCATCACCGACAAGAACTTCAACGGCGTCAAGGCATACGTCCAGGGCGGCCTGTCGGAATATGCCGACGGCAAGAACGTGAAATTCGGCGTGGCCGCGGGCGAAGATGTCCTGGGCGGCCGGGGCCATATCGAGGGCAGCTTCGAATATTACGACAATGCGGGCATTGCCTGGAACGACAAGCTGCAGCGGCCCTGGGCGCAACGGGTGATCACGCTCCAGGGCGCGGGCACGACCGCCAGTCCGGATCACATCGTCTATGACACGCGGCTGAACAGCACCAGCTTCGGCGGTTACATCACGGCCGCGAGCAATGCCGGCAATCCGCTGGCGGGAATGAATTTTGCCACCAACGGCCAGCTCTCGCCCTACAATCATGGAACGGCAGTGGTAACCGGCATCGAAAGCGGCGGCGATGGCGGCTATTATTACCAGGCCTCGCTCGTGTCGAAGACGAAAATGGGGCAGGCCTATGCCAGGTTCGATTATGATTTTGGCAATGGCATCCAGGCCTATGTCTCGGCCTCATCGACCCTGGACCAGAACGAAAACAATCATCAGAGCAACGAATTCCGGAACATCTCGCTGAGCGCCACCAACGCGTTCCTCTCCCCGGCCCAGCAGGCCGCGATGACCGCCGCCGGCGTTACAAAATTCAACTTCAGCAAGATCATGACGCAGGCGCCGCCGCTGCAGCCCGATACCTGGACGACGGCCTATCTCATCAACAGCGGCGTCAGCGGCAATATCGGCAAGTACAAGTGGGACCTGTCCTACGTCTTCAATTCCAACGAGCAGTACACCCGCAACAACGCCAACATCGACCTCGGCCGGGCCTATGCGGCGCTTGACGCTGTGGTCAGCCCCACGACGGGCCAGGTGGTGTGCAATGTCACGCTGACCAACCCCACCCTCTATCCGGGATGCCAGCCGCTGAACCTGTTCGGGCCGACTTCCGAAAGTGCGCAGGCGCTGAACTATATCCTGGTCACCACCAAGTACCATTCCATCACCACATTGAACGATGTGGGCGGCAGCGTCAGCGGCTCGCCGTTTGACGATTGGGCCGGTCCGGTCAATATGGCCATCAGCGGGGAATACCGCACCACGACGTTCAGCCTGCAGAGCAACGCCCAGCCGACCTCGAAGCTGGATTGCACCGGCCTGCGCTTCAACTGCGTTCAGGGAACGACGCTTCTCTATATTTCCAATGTCGTTGCCAACGAAAACCCGCCCAGCGTGAACCAGTCCGTCGCCGAAGGGGCGCTGGAAGTGAACGTGCCTTTGCTCAAGGACCTGCCTTTCGTCCAGAGTCTCGATCTGAATGCCGCCGGCCGTTACACCTACTACAACACCAATGGCGATGTTCAGACCTGGAAGGTCGGCCTGGAATGGCATGCAACTGATGAGGTGAGCTTCCGGGCCACCCGCTCGCTCGACATACGCGCGCCCAACCTCAACGATCTCTTTGCGCCGCAGCTGGTCAACCCGGCGGGGGTGACCGACAATCACACCGGCATTGTCGGCCAGGCGCCCTTCATCACGAACTCCAATCCCAACCTGCAGCCGGAGAAGGCCAACACCTTGACGGCCGGCGTCGTCTATCGTCCGGCCTGGCTGGAAGACTTCAGCATCTCAGCCGACTATTACAAAACCAAGATCGGCAACGCCATCACCACGATCCAGGGCCAGAGCACGACGGTCCAGAATCTGTGCGAAGCGAGCAACGGCACCTCGCCCTATTGTGCGCTGATCCAGCGGCCGCTGCCGTTTTCCGACCGCAGCGCGGCCAACTTCGTGACCGCGTTCATCAGCCAGGGCCTCAATGTCCAGTCGCTCAATACCGAAGGCGTCGATGTCGAGATGAACTACCAGTCGGATATCGGGCCGGGCCATTTTGCGGCGCGTCTGCTCTCCAGCTATCAGCCCATGTTGAAGACCGTTCAGTTCGCCGGCGCGCCGGTTTTGAACGCCGCCAATATCGCAGGGTCCCCTGGGTTCAAGAACTCGCTGTTCCTGAAGTATATCTGGGGCGATCTGTCGCTCGACATCCTGGAAAAGTACCACGGCAAGACGCGCTGGAATTCCGATCGCACGCAGATCTATGCGCCGGCGTATCTGCCCTCGGCCGCCTACACGAACGTCACGGTCACCTACAATCTGGGTGTGCTGTCCTATTACCTGACGGTCGAGAATGCCTTCGACAAGCAGCCCACCCCTTATGGCGCCAATGGCGGCAGTTCGGGCGTGCCGGGCCTGTTCGGCGGCTTTGTGCCCGGTGACGACGCCATCGGCCGTTACTACACCCTGGGCGTTCGCTTGCGGATGTAGAAGCCTGGGAGATCAACGCCATTGCGGCCCAGGGTTTGGATTTGCGAACCTTGGGCCGTCATTTTCCACCCCGGAGCCATTCCATGGATCGTCGCAAACTTCTTGCCAATCTCGGCGCCATGTCCTGCTTTGCCCTGCCATTCCAGGCCAGGGCCGAAGCGCTGCGCAGGAAGGTCAGGATCACCGATGTGAAGGTGATGGTGATCCGGGGCACCTGGGACTGGAATCTGATCAAGATCGAAACCGACGCGGGCGTGTACGGCATCGGCGAAGGCTATTGGGGGCCGGGGCTGAAGGATATGGTGCTGAACCGTTTTCGCGAACAGCTGATCGGGGAAGATCCGCTCAATGTGGTCAAGCTGGCGACCAAGCTGCTGTTCCTCAATGGCGGCTATGGCGCCATCGGCGGCGTTACCGTGCATGCCTCGTCCGGCGTCGAGATTGCATTGTGGGACCTGGCGGGGCGCCTGCTGGGGGTTCCGGTGTGCGATCTGCTGGGCGGGCGGTTCCGCGACAAGGTGCGTTTCTATCGCACCCTGACCGCACCGGAAAAGAATCCGGCCGATCCCAAGGCCTGGGGCGACCAGGCGGCGCAGGTCAAGGCCAGCAATCCCTATGGGTTCACCGCCTTCAAGTTTCAGGGCGACAGCGTGCCGCGCACCGCGGACCCCGGTTATTCGGAGCCGGGACACGACCCCTATACCAACCAGCTCACCAACAAGGACATCGACCGGCGGGTGGACCGCATGGACCGGGTGCGCGCGGCCATCGGTCCCGACATCGACATGGCGATCGAGTGTCACTGGAAATATTCGGTCAATGACGCGATCAAATACTGCAACGCGCTTGAACATGTGCGCCCGATGTGGGTGGAAGATCCCACCCCGCCCGAGAACATCGAGACCATGGTGCGCGTTTCGCGCGCCACCAACACGCCGATCTGCACCGGCGAGAATCTTTACCTGCTTGCGGGGTTCAAGGACCTGATCATCCAGCAGGGCTGCGCCGGCGTGCATCTGGATATTCCCAAGATGGGCGGGCTGTTCGAGGCCAAGCGCGTTTCGGATCTCGCGGATGTCTATGGCATCTGGACGGCGGCACACAATCCCGCCAGTCCGATCGGGACCATCGCCTCAGCCCATGCGGCAGCTACGATGCGGAATTTCCGCATTCACGAATTGGCAAAATGGGTCGACTGGTGGCCGACACTGGTCATCCATGAAGGCCCGATCTGGAAAGACGGTTATTTCCACATCGAGGACAAGCCAGGCCTGGGAATCGAGATCAATCCGGACGTCGCCAAGGCGCATCTCGCGCCGGGTGAATCGTGGTGGGGTTAGCTTTGGATAACGCCGGTCGATGCGTGTGTTTTGGGCCTGTCACGCCAGCGTCAGCCAGCGCAGCCGCAGGGCATTGCCGATCACCGAGATCGAGCTGAGGCTCATGGCAGCCGCCGCGATGACAGGGCTGAGCAGGAGGCCGAAGGCCGGATAGAGCGCCCCCGCCGCAATCGGGATCCCGATCACATTGTAGACGAAGGCGAGCACCAGGTTCTGGCGGATGTTGCGCATGGTGGCCCGGCTGAGGGCGCGCGCCCGGACGATCCCGGCCAGATCGCCTTTCACCAGCGTTATCCCTGCGCTCTGGATGGCGACATCGGTGCCGGTGCCCATGGCGATGCCGATATCGGCCTCGGCCAGGGCCGGGGCGTCATTCACGCCGTCGCCCGCCATCGCCACGATGCGGCCTTCGCTGCGCAACCTGCGCACCACGGCGTTCTTGCCATCGGGCAGGATGCCGGCCTCGACCTCCGTGATGCCGAGCCTGGCGGCCACGGCCTCGGCTGTCGTGCGATTGTCCCCGGTCAGCATCACGATGCGGATATTTGCCTCCCGCAGCTGGGCGAGTGCAGCCGGCGTCGATTGTTTGATCGGATCGGCAATGGCGAGGATACCGGCAGCATGGCCATCCACCGCCACGAACATCGCCGTGGCGCCGTCCCGCCGCAGCGCGTCCGCGCGGGCGTCCAGCGTGCCGGTGCTGACATTCAGCTCCGTGAGCAATTGTACCGTACCCACGGCCACGCGCTTGCCGCCGACCGTGCCGGTAATGCCCTTGCCGGTGACGGACCGGAAATCCGCCACATCGTCCAGCCCGACATTGCGATCTTTCGCCGCCGCCAGAATGGCGGCGGCCAATGGATGTTCGCTGGAGCGCTCCAGGCTGGCGGCCAGCGAAAGCACGACCGCCTCGTCAAATCCGTCCGCCGGCACGATCGCGATCAACCGGGGCCGGCCTTCGGTCAAGGTGCCGGTCTTGTCGACCAACAGCGTGTCAACCTTCTCGAACCGCTCCAGCGCCTCGGCATTCTTGATGAGGATGCCGGCGCCCGCGCCCTTGCCGACGCCCACCATGATGGA